>JAYUJY010000149.1:0-22836 GCA_043764895.1 Synechococcales cyanobacterium
AGTTGGAATTGACTTAGGAACCACTAACTCTTGCGTCGCGGTGATGGAAGGCGGTAAGCCCACTGTGATTGCGAATGCAGAAGGTCTTCGCACCACCCCGTCCGTGGTCGGCTTTGCGAAAAATGGCGATCGTCTCGTTGGGCAAATCGCTAAGCGTCAAGCGGTGATGAACCCCGAAAATACGTTTTACTCCGTGAAGCGCTTCATTGGTCGTCGGTTTGATGAAATTGGCACCGATGCTACGGAAGTTCCGTACAAAGTAATTAATAGCGGCGGCAATGTCCGTCTCGACTGCACGGCCCAAGGCAAGCAGTTCGCACCTGAAGAAATCTCCTCGCAAGTCCTGCGCAAGCTCAAGGACGACGCCAGCAAGTACCTCGGACAGGAAGTAACCCAAGCCGTTATCACTGTTCCCGCCTACTTTAACGATTCCCAGCGTCAAGCGACCAAAGATGCTGGAAAAATTGCGGGTCTCGAAGTTCTGCGCATTATCAACGAGCCAACCGCAGCCGCTTTGGCTTATGGACTCGATAAGAATGCCACTGAAATCATCCTAGTCTTTGACTTGGGCGGCGGTACCTTTGACGTCTCGATTTTGGAAATCTGCGATGGCGTTTTTGAAGTGATGTCTACGTCCGGCGACTCTCACCTCGGCGGCGACGACTTCGATAAGAAGATCGTGGACTACATGGCCGCTGAGTTCAAGAAGGTCGAAGGGATTGACCTTCGTAAAGACAAGCAGGCACTTCAACGGCTGACCGAAGCTGCTGAAAAAGCCAAGATCGAGTTGTCCAATGTCACCCAGTCTGACATTAACCTTCCCTTCATCACCGCAACGCAAGACGGTCCTAAGCATTTAGAACTGACCTTGACCCGTGCGAAGTTTGAAGAACTCTGCGCAGACTTGATCGATCGCTGCCGTATTCCGGTAGAAAAAGCATTGAAAGATGCCAACATTGCCAAAGATCGGATTAAAGAAGTTGTACTCGTCGGCGGTTCCATCCGGATTCCTGCGGTCAAGCAACTCGTTAAAGGAATCTTGGGTCGTGAACCGAACGAAAGCGTTAACCCGGATGAAGTGGTTGCCATGGGCGCAGCCATTCAAGGGGGCGTGCTCTCCGGTGAAAAAGGAACCGAAGGCTTGCTGTTGTTGGATGTAACTCCGCTTTCCTTGGGTGTCGAAACCCTCGGTGGCGTCATGACCAAAATCATTACCCGCAACACCACCATTCCGACCAAGAAGTCTGAAACCTTCTCCACTGCTGTCGATGGGCAGTCCAATGTGGAAATCCACGTCCTCCAGGGCGAACGCGAAATGTCCAACGACAACAAGAGCCTTGGAACCTTCCGTCTAGATGGAATTCCAGCCGCTCCTCGCGGGGTTCCTCAAGTCGAAGTGACCTTTGACATTGATGCGAACGGAATTCTGAGCGTCACTGCCAAAGATAAAGGAACGGGTAAAGAGCAAACTATTAGCATTACCGGAGCCTCGACCCTCGACAAAACTGAAGTCGAGAAGATGGTCCGCGATGCTGAAATGAACTCTTCAAGCGACAAAGATAAACGCGAACGGATTGACCTCAAAAACCAAGCGGATTCACTAGCTTATCAATCTGAGAAGCAAATGAATGACCTTGGCGATAAGGTGAGTGCTGAAGACAAAACTCGCATTGAAGGCATGGTTAAAGAGCTGCGCGACGAAATTCAAGCTGAAAACTTCGATGCGATCGCATCAAAGAAGACGGCCCTCGAACAAGCGCTCTACCAAATCACCACAAACCTCTACCAGCAATCCAGTGGTGAAGCAGGTGCAACTGATGCCAATCCCGCAGCGACTGATAGTCCTGCCCCCGATGATGTGATTGATGCAGACTTCACTGAAACGAAGTAATACTGTGATTCTTCTGCCGTAATGGTGGAGAAACTAAAGTGATTAAAAGCCCCCAGGACTTAGGTTCGGGGGCTTTTGTTTCTGATAAAATTCAAGTCTTTATTCTGATTGAATCTATATCGTTCATACTATGAAATTCACGATCGTCACTCCGTCCTATCAGCAAGGCGCTTATCTGGCTCGCACCATTGAGAGCGTGCTTATGCAAGCAGGTCCAACGGTTGATCTGGAATATTTTATTTTAGATAATTGTTCGGAGGACGAGACAGAAGAGGTATTAGCGAGATATGTTTACCACGAGAAGATTACGATTATCCGATCGCCGGATAACGGCCAAGCCGATGCCATTAATCGCGGCTGGGCTATGGGGACGGGTGACATCTTTGCATGGCTAAATGCGGATGACGTATATTTGCCAAATGCGCTTAAAACCGTTGCGAACTATTTTGAAACCCGATCGAATATCGATGCACTCTATGGCGAAGCTATTTATATTGACGCGCAGGATCAGGTTCTCAAACCCGTTACCAATATTCGGAACTATTCCAAATCACAGCTCAAAATCCATGATTTCATCACCCAGCCTGCGACGTTTTTGAGGCGGGACGTGATTGAAACAACGGGCAAACTTTCGCAAAACGATCGGTATGTTTTTGACTGGGACTACTGGATTCGGGTGTCGAGTCGTTACGCGTTTGTGCGGGTGAATGAACGGTTAGCGGGCTATCGCGTCACGGGGCAAAACTTGACGAGCACGGGGAAAGGCAATCGGTTTCGGGAAATGCTGAACCTCGTCTGGCGCTATGGCGGAATCGTGGGAATGCTTCAGTTTGGGTTGCGGCTCACGGGGAAAAAGCTAGCGCGACAAGTGGAAATGCCTCAAGTAAAAACTCAAGTGCAACCCGTGGCGTCGGACTTAAAGAGCCGATCGATTTTGGGATGCCGCGTCGATGGAGTAGATTACGATTCGGCGTGCGATCGGATTGAGTCACAGGTACAGCAACGCCAGCCCGGATACGTGATCGCCGCAAATGTTCACGTCATCATGACCGCGTATTGGAACCGGGCCTACCAAAATGTGGTGAATCAGGCCATATTGGTCACGCCAGATGGAATGCCTTTAGTATTGGGTTTGAAATTACTGGGAAACGCGAATCAGACTCGGGTTTATGGCCCAGATTTAATGCTGCGATGGTGCGATCGAGCCTCAAAAACTGGACAGTCGATTTATCTTTACGGCTCATCCTGGGAAACACTAGAGAGATTGCAGATGCGATTGCTGGAGCGATTCCCGACGCTAGTCATTGCAGGGGGATATTCGCCAAAATTTGGGGACTTGAGCGAAGCGGAAAGACGCGCGGACTGCGATCGGATCAATGCATCGGGTGCTGCTGTGGTATTTGTGGCATTGGGATGTCCGAAGCAGGAATGGTGGATGGCACAGGCAGGGTTGGATGCTGTTGCGATCGGCGTGGGTGCTGCTTTTCGGTTCCATACGGGAGAAGTGGCCCAAGCTCCCCGTTGGATGATGGCGATCGGGCTAGAATGGGTTTACCGACTGTTTCAGGAACCAAGGCGGTTATGGCGGCGGTATGTGATTAATAATCCGGCCTTTTTAGTGTTATTTGGGTGGCAGGTCTTGTTAGAGCGAGTGCGCAAGCGGTTGGGGTGACGGATGGAGGTGAGGTTTTAGGTCTTTTTGGGTGTGGGATCACTACTTATCGAGATTGGGGCAGACTGTTTAGAATATAGGAATTCGGGTGGTGGTTTCGGCTGTTCAGTCTAGTGTTTTAAACGTTAAAAATTGGGAACCAATAGGAATCAGTATGTCATTTTTTGAGTCTGAAGTCGTTCAACAAGAATCACAAGATATTTTTTCAACGTACCAGTCACTGCTCAAAATGGGAAGCCAGTACGGTAAGTTCGATCGCGATGGAAAGGTGCTTTACATTGAGCAAATGGAAACTATCATGGGACGCTTCCAAATCATGATGAAACGCATGGAACTCTCGGAAGACTTCTCCGCACAAATGACCATGGAACAACTCAAAACTCAACTGGGTCAAGCTGGAATGACACCCGCTCAAATGTTTGACAACACCCGCAAAACCCTCGATCGAATGAAGGAACAACTAGAGCCTAAGGACTAAGTGATTAAGCCATCAATGCTTGAACTAAAATCCGCATCAATGGATCAAGATCGCGAGGAAATCCATAGCTCTCTAGGTCTTGTTCAAACTTCTTTTCAGCTCGATGCAGCAAGGCAAATTCCCAAGTTTTTCCGGTCGTAACTGCTCCAAGAAGTTGCGATTGAACTGGGGCTTTGTCCCATTGATCGAGTGCGACCATTTCGGCGACGAGCTGCGTCATTCCATAGTCCAAGTCTTGACGCTTGGCTTCGATTACAAGCAGATCAGTGGTCGATCGCATTTTACCCCGCATTGTCAGATTAATCCGAGGGCATTCTCGATCGTCCTTAAGAGCAATGCCAGGGGAAATATCGTATGATAGAAGCATACTTTACATATCTTCACAAATCAGTATGGTTGTTGCCTCTTCTCAAACTCCTGCCCAATACGATCGCGCAGCCTGGGCCAAGGGCTATCGATCGCTGAACGAGGAGCAAGCTTACTGGATTGATGAAATCGAAGGGACGCTTCCGGCGGAGCTGACGGGAACGCTTTTTCGCAATGGACCGGGAAAGCTGGAAATCGGTGGAACCTCCGTGCAGCACCCATTTGATGGCGATGGGATGATTTGTGCGATTACTATAGACCAAGGCCGCGCACATTTTCGCAATCGCTACGTGCGAACAGAAGGCTACGTCGCTGAGAAAGCTGCCAACAAGATTCTCTTTCGCGGCGTATTCGGGACGGCACGCGAAGGTGGATGGTGGCGCAACGCATTTGATACGAAGCTAAAAAACATTGCGAACACTCAAGTGATTTACTGGGGTGGGAAGCTGTTAGCGCTGTGGGAAGCGGCAGAACCGCATCGGCTGGACCCCGCAACCCTGGAAACCCAAGGGCTGGAGTATTTCAATGGCAAACTAAAACCGGGTGCGGCTTTTGCAGCCCATCCTTGGATCGATCCTCAAGGTCCAGACGGGGAACCCTGTCTCGTTAACTTTTCGATTCAAGCCGGACTTTCGTTTACGTTGAATCTCTATGAACTCAACCAAGCAGGCGACATTGTTCGTCAGCAGGATCATGTGATTCCAGGATTCGCGTTTATTCACGATTTTGCGATTACGAAGAACTACGCCATCTTTTTCCAGAATCCAGTCAAGTTCAATCCACTCCCGTTCCTGTTGGGCGCGAAGGGTGCTGGCGAAAGCATTGATTTTGAACCCGAGAAACCGACGCGAATTATTCTTGTGCCGCGCGATGGCAAGAGCAAGCCCCAGGTTTTGGAAACCAAAGCAGGCTTTATTTTTCATCATTCCAATGCTTTTGAAAAAGATGGAAAAGTTTTCGTCGATTCGATTTGCTATGCGTCGTTGCCGTCTGTAGAACCAGGAAGCGATTTCCGCGATGTGAATTTTGGTCGATTGGATCCCGGTCAGCTTTGGCGTTTTGAGCTGGATTTGGAGGCGAAAACGGTCGATCGATCGCTATTAGAAGCTCGATGCTGTGAGTTTCCCGTTGTGCATCCCGATCGAGTGGGCAAGGAATACCAATATTCCTACATGGGAGCAGCAGTTGAAGTTGCCGGGAACATGCCGCTCCAAACCCTAGCGAAAGTTGATGTCACCACAGGTCAAGAGACGATTTGTAGCTACGCGCCTGACGGGTTTGTGAATGAGCCTGTTTTCGTGCCTAAACCGGGCGGCGCAGAGGAAGATGGCTGGTTGCTTTCAATGGTCTTTGATGGGGTGCGCGATCGATCGAGCATTGTGGTTGTCGATGTAAAGACGATGACGCAAGTGGCTCGGCTGTGGCTCAAACATCATGTGCCGTACGGGTTACATGGAACCTTTGCGCCGGAAGTGTTTAAGGGGTTTGATGCTTAGAATGATTTGCAGCCTGATGTGAGATCGAAGCAATTGGACCGCTTCGATCGAAAGTCCGGTGACTTGCGCGATCGTCAATATAACCAGAGCACTAATAGCTTCTTCGTTGGGTTTGGGGCACGGCATAGCCATGCCCCTACAGTCTCTGAAAGATAAATATGTAGGGGCATGGCTCGACGTGCCCCAAACCCAACGGGGATGAGTTGAATCGCTGGATCATTTACGCCGCAGACTACTACTACCGTCCCTACCGCCAGAAGTCCATGATTTCATAGCCAATATCCCGAACCATCTTCCTTAGAAGCGGCATCGATAGCCCGATCACGTTGGTATGGCATCCTTCAATCTTTTCTACAAACACACTTCCCTTTCCTTCCATCGAGAAGCACCCGGCACAGGTCATCGGTTCACCCGTTGCAACGTACGCTTCAATCTCAACATCTGTCACCTCTGAGAAAAACACTCGCGTCACTTGGTGCGTTACCCGTCGTTGCTGAGGGTTTAGCTTTCCATTTACGGTGTAGCCATCACAGATTGCATGACCCGTATAGATTTCGCCGACGTGGCCGCGCATGGTCTTCAACCGAGCGATCGCATGGGCTGAGTCTTTGGGCTTGCCGTAGATTTCACCATGGATGGCGAGGACCGAATCACAGCCCAGCATCACTCCCGGCGACGATGTAAAAAAACCACCTGGTGCGCTGCCTCGGTTTTGCCAGAGCTTTTCTAAACTAACTTCAAGCTTCCTAGCCGCCAAAGTTTCCACCAGTTGGGCAGGTGCGGTCAATGGAATCGAATCTTCGTCGAAGTCACTCTGACAAATAAACGGATCAATCCCCGCTAGTTGGAGCAACCGACGACGCGCCGGGGAAGCCGACGCAAGCACAAAAGGAATCGTCATCGAATCTAACCATCCACCGTAAAGGACTTCACCGATTGGGTCAGCACCTCTTTCATCAAATCCCATCGTCGCTCTGGAGTGCTAGCATTCAGGGTGTACAGCTTGCCTCGGTAAACCACGGCGCTGGCAATAGTATGGCGCTGCTGACCATCCGGCAATTTGATCGCATATTCTAGGAGATAGTAAAGCCGATCGCCCACTTGACCCGCTTCTGCATTAATCAGTTCCGCCACACGGCCCGATCCTTCCGGTGCGATGGCGCTCTTGCCAAGACGGTAGCCAACTTCACCGGGCGTTCCGAGTTCATCAAGCGATCGTTTCCCTGGCGTGGGATTGATCACGACGCTAATATTTTCAGTCTGCTCAATAATGTCGTGGAACAAAATGTCCAAGCCGCTATTTTCCGACAGATTTTTAAACTGAGTCCAGCCCGTTGGATACAAAAACCGATAGCCATCAAGACTGTCAATGTAGCTACTCAATCCACCGAGCACCCCCGCCGAGCAACTTTGTAGGGTCAAAGAAACGATGACCATTAGCGTGATGAAGGCGACTTTGAGCAGATTTAACGATGGTTGAAGACGGATAAAAAGTGAATTCATCGTGGGGTGGGTGAGGGTGGGTTCGGTTGTTCAATATCCCTAACATTCTGCCATAGGAGCGAACCAAACTCACGAGTCATTCCCCAAACTCGATCGCCCTAATTGAGGTTACTCTTCAGTTCAGCCTCTGATTGTTGGGGCAGGTGATGATGCGACTGTTCGACCGGGACCCGATCGCCCATTAGGCGAAGAATCTTCAGCATTCGTCTATTTTCCTCAATCCTTCGGCTACCAGTAACTCTTTCCTTCGGACACCCGATCGCCCGAAACTCTCGTATTTCACTAGAATAGAGTCGTGAGACCGGAGTAGAAGGGAGAACGTCATGCAGCCAAATAGTCCCGACCAATTTACTGAAAAAGCCTGGGAGGCGATCGCCCGCACTCCTGATCTGGCCAAAAATGCCCAGCAGCAACAGATTGAGTCTGAACATCTCATGTTGGCCTTGTTAGACCAAGAGAATGGGCTAGTCACCAACGTCCTCACTAAGCTTAATCTCAATGCGACCCAGTGGCACGATCGGACTGAGGCGTTCATTAACAAACAGCCCAAAGTCTCCGGCAGCAACTCCAACGTCTACTTCGGCAGGTCAGCCGATACCCTTCTCGATCGGGCCGAAAAAGTCCGAAAAGATTACGGCGATGACTTCATCTCCGTTGAGCATATTCTCCTAGGCTACGCTCAAGACGGACGCTTTGGCAAAGGTCTGTTGAGTGAATTTAAACTGTCTGAATCCAAACTCAAACACACGATCGACCAGATCCGAGGCAACCAGAAAGTGACCGACCAAACTCCCGAAAACAAGTACGAAGTCTTAGAAAAGTATGGTCGCGATCTGACTCAGTATGCTCGTGATGGCAAACTCGATCCCGTGATCGGACGCGATGATGAAATCCGCCGCACGATTCAAATTCTGTCGCGCAGAACGAAGAACAATCCCGTCTTAATTGGTGAACCCGGTGTGGGAAAAACGGCGATCGCGGAAGGACTCGCCCAGCGAATTTTTAATGGAGATGTGCCGGAATCACTGAAGGATCGGACGCTAATTTCGTTGGATATGGGCGCATTGATTGCCGGGGCAAAATATCGCGGTGAATTTGAAGAACGGCTCAAAGCAGTGCTTAAGGAAGTCACAGATTCGCAAGGTCAAATCATTCTGTTTATTGACGAAATTCACACGGTGGTCGGAGCCGGGGCCGCGCAGGGATCGATGGATGCTGGAAATTTATTAAAACCGATGCTGGCGAGGGGAGAATTGCGCTGCATTGGGGCGACAACGCTGGATGAATATCGTAAATACATTGAGAAAGATGCAGCCTTGGAACGGCGGTTTCAACAGGTTTTAGTAGAGCAACCCACGGTAGAAGACACGGTTTCGATTCTGCGCGGATTGCGGGAACGGTATGAAGTTCATCACGGCGTGACAATTTCAGATAGTGCGCTGGTGGCAGCGGCGACGTTATCCGATCGATATATCAGCGATCGGTTTCTGCCCGATAAAGCGATCGATTTGGTCGATGAATCTGCGGCCAAACTGAAGATGGAAATCACGTCCAAGCCCGAAGAACTCGATGAAATCGATCGTAAAATTCTTCAGCTTGAAATGGAACGGCTTTCGCTAAAAAAGGAAGACGATAAAGCATCCCGCGACAGGCTAAGTCGGTTAGAGCGAGAACTGGGCGATCTCAAAGAAGATCAAAGCGTTCTCAATGCGCAATGGCAGAGCGAAAAGGGCGGTATCTCTGACCTACAAAAAATCAAAGAAGAAATCGAGCGCGTCGGGGTAGAGATTCAAAAAGCAGAGCGCGATTACGATCTTAACCGTGCAGCCGAACTGAAATATGGAACACTAACGGAATTACAAAAGAAACTAGACGCGATCGAAACTCGGTTAACGAACACTCACACGTCTGGTAAAACGCTATTGCGCGAAGAAGTCACCGAAGACGACATCGCTGAAATTGTCAGTAAATGGACTGGAATTCCGATTAGTAAACTCGTCGAATCGGAAATGCAAAAGCTATTGCTGCTAGAAGATGAACTTCACCAGCGCGTGATTGGCCAAAACGAAGCCGTAACTGCCGTGTCCGATGCCATCCAACGATCGCGTGCAGGACTCGCCGACCCCAACAAACCGATCGCCTCCTTTATCTTTCTCGGACCCACAGGCGTCGGCAAAACCGAACTCGCCAAAGCGCTCGCCGCCTACCTCTTCGACACCGAAGAAGCCATGGTCCGCATCGACATGTCCGAATACATGGAAAAACATGCGGTCTCTCGTCTGATCGGCGCACCACCGGGATATGTGGGCTTCGATGAAGGCGGTCAACTCACAGAAGCCATTCGTCGCCGACCTTATTCAGTGATATTGTTTGACGAAATTGAGAAAGCCCATCCGGATGTGTTCAATGTGCTGCTGCAAGTGCTCGACGACGGACGCATCACCGATTCTCAAGGCCGCACGGTGGACTGCAAAAACACAATTATCATCATGACGAGCAACATCGGTTCGCAGTATATTCTGGATGTTGTCGGTGACGACAGCCGCTACGAAGAAATGCGATCGCGCGTCATGGAAACCCTCCGCAGCAGTTTCCGCCCCGAATTTCTCAACCGCATCGACGAGACCATTATTTTCCACGCGCTCCAAAAAGGCGAAATCCGAGAAATCGTTCGATCGCATACCAAGTTCCTAAAACAGCGTCTGTTAGGACGAGGCCTGGGCTTACATCTCACGGAGGACGCCCTCGATTTCATTGCCGAAACGGGCTACGATCCGGTCTACGGTGCTCGTCCCATTAAACGTCTGATTAAGCGAGAACTGGAAACGACGATCGCAAAAAAAATCTTGCGCGGTGATTTCAAAGAAGGTGACACTATTCAGGTCGATGTCGGTGATACTGAACGCCTAAGTTTCACCGTTGAAAAAACGGCAGTAGAAGCTTAAGCGATTCTCAATCATAAACACAATAAAGGCTCCTAGAATTCTAGGAGCCTTTATTGTAGGCAATCAGAAATTTACAGGATAAGACCCATAAAAATAGAGGCCACAACTCTAAAGTTATAGCCTCTACAAAATTACATCTATCTAACTTATTTAGCGGTAGACAACGTACGACGCTTCGTAATCATGCGGTAGGTTTCGATAATATCGCCTTCTTTCCAGGTGCTGAAATTATCAATACCCATCCCACATTCATATCCAGCCGCGACTTCCTTGGTATCTTCCTTCATCCGCTTGAGCGAATCTAGGCTACCCTCGAAGACTTTTTCCTTACCGCGATGGACTCGGACCTTACAGTTTCGGACGGCCTTACCCGACTGCACATAGCAGCCTGCAACTGCACCCTTACCGATCGAGAAGACCACTCGGACTTCCACTTGACCCAACGGTTCTTCAACCAGTTCAGGTTCCAACAGACCTTCCATCGCCGCTTGGATATCATCCAAGAGACCATAGATGATGTTGTACTCTCGGACATCTACCCCAGCGCGATCGGCGGCTTGACGCGCACCCGTTGCTAGCGTGGTGTTGAAGCCGATCAGCACCGCTTCCGATGCCGCCGCCAAGTCAACGTCCGTCTCAGAGATTTCACCCGGAGCAGCAAAGAGAACTCGAACTTGAACTTCCCCTTGAGGCAACTGTTTCAGCGATCCCAAAATTGCCTCGACCGAACCCTGTACATCTGCTTTCATGACGATGTTCAGTTCCTTCAGTTCGCCTTCTTGAGCCTTACCCGAAATGGTATTCAGGCTGACGCGGCGGGACGACATGGCAGCCATCAAGCGAGACTGACGCTTGACTTCAGCACGACTGTCCGCAACGGCACGGGCCTCTTTCTCATCCTGGTAAATCTGGAACTCATCCCCAGCGAAAGGCACATCGCCCAAGCCGAGAACTTCCACTGCAAACGACGGACTTGCATCCTGGACCCGACGACCTCGATCGTCCACCATGGCGCGGACTTTACCCAACGAGGAGCCTGCAACAATAATGTCGCCGACATGCAGAGTTCCGTTTTGGACCAATAGGGTGGCAACGGAGCCTTTCCCCTTGTCGAGGTGGGCTTCAATAACGGTCCCTCGGGCAAGCCTGTCGGGATTGGCATTGAGGTCTTCGACTTCTGCAACAAGGAGCAGCATTTCCAGTAGGGTGTCAATGTTTTCGCCCGTGAGCGCACTGACCGGAACCATAATCGTGGTTCCTCCCCAATCCTCTGCCACGAGATCGTACTTAGTTAGCTCTTGTTTGACGCGTTCAGGTTGGGCCGCTTCCTTATCAATCTTGTTGATTGCGACGACGAGTGGAACGCCAGCCGCTTTTGCATGACTGATGGCTTCAATCGTCTGAGGCTGTACGCCGTCATCTGCCGCAACCACAAGGACCGCGATGTCCGTAACTCGTGCTCCCCGTGCCCGCATTGCCGTAAAGGCTTCGTGACCCGGAGTATCGAGGAAGACAACCTGCTGTTCTTTGCCGTTGTGCATGACATCGACGTGATACGCCCCAATGTGCTGCGTAATCCCGCCCGCTTCCCCCGCAGCGACTTTCGTTTTGCGGATGGAGTCGAGAAGTGAGGTTTTCCCGTGATCGACGTGACCCATGATGGTAACGACCGGGGGACGACGGATGAGGCTGTCTGCGTCTTCGGCTTCCACCATTTCGGTGACTTTTCTCGCCTCAGATTCTTTCTCAACTTTATCGACCAAGATGTCCATGTCTTCCGCGACTTGAATGGCGGTCTTGACATCTAGGGTCTGCGTCACGGTAGCCGCGATTCCCTTCATGAAGAGATTTCGGATAATCTCCGTCTCTGAGATGGCCATCATCTGAGCCAACTCTTGAACCGTGACGCTACCCGTTAAGGTAATCATCTCAGGTTTTTCTGGCTTGTTCAGCGCCGTTTGTTCGCGACGATCGCG
The DNA here is from genome assembly GCA_043764895.1 of Synechococcales cyanobacterium. Taxonomy (GTDB): domain Bacteria; phylum Cyanobacteriota; class Cyanobacteriia; order Leptolyngbyales; family Leptolyngbyaceae; genus JAAFJU01. The sequence goes on from JAYUJY010000149.1 coordinate 12,328, forward strand.
CATCCGCTGATACTTGTTGTTGCCACCCCCGCCTCGACGGCCCCCTGGAGAGTGAACCGCTTTGCCGACTGGAGCTTGGGTTGTTGTTGCCGTAGCCGCTCCATTCTTAGGCTTCGGTGGACGAGAGAGGGAAATCGCAACTTGCTCTCTCGACACGATCGCGTTTTCGTCATCATCTGACTTATCGACATCATCGTCATCGTCATCTTCCACTTTGGCTGGACGACGCTTACCCTTGGCCGCAACTTTTGCTTTGTCTGGGAACTCGACGGTTTCTTCTTCTTCCCAAGGCTTACGACGGGCTTTGGGAGGGGTAGGCTTAGCAAGGAGTTCAGCCGTTGGCGCAACCGGACGACTCGGACGTCCTTTGAGTGCGACAGGTTCAGCCGCGTCAATGCCCGAATCTTCATCAGACGTATCAATGTCAGTGGCCCGAGGACGCTTGAGTTCGACAATCTGAGGGCGTCCAGGAGGACCACCACTAGAGTCACTAGGTCTACCGTCTAAACGACGGCTCGGTGCGCTCGGTGCTCCGGGTTTAGCTCGATCGCCGCCCGCTCCCGGTGCAGCAGGTTTCCGAGGCGCACCGCCCCCCGCAGGAGCAGGAGCGCCCGCGCCCGCAGGACGATCGGGTTTCAAGACAGGCTTGAATGCGGGCGCAGGTCTAGGAACAGAAGAACTCGCAGCACTTTCAGTCCGAGTTTCAGATCGAGCCGGAGCTTCCGGACGAGCAGGAGGTTGGGTCACGACCCGAATCTCAATTTTCGGAGCGTCTGTGTCCGATGGCTGAGACCGAGGAGGCTTCGAGGGTGGACTCGATTCGCGAGCGGTCTCGATCGGCGCAGAACTCGTGGGAGCAGACGTCCGAGCCGGGGGCTTCACAGGAGCAAGGCGAGGAGATTCTCCAGCCCGAGGTGCATCGGCAGTCTTGATCGGTTCGGGGGATTTTGCAACGGGCTGAGCGGCGCTTCCTCCCGGTGAAGGTGGAGGGGCCGCTAATTCAGGCTTATCACTGTCATCGACGGTCCGCACGGCGGGACGACGAATTTCCAAAATTTGCTGCTTCTTCTGATTAGTCAAGTTTGCGTCATTCCTCGCGTCATCGGTGGGCGTCTTACGACTAGGGGCGGTCTTCTGGGGAGAGGGCGCTACAGTCGCAACATAATTGCGAGCTGCGTTGCGAATTCCATCTGCTTCAGCGTCGGATATCGTACTGCTATGGCTTTTAACCGCAATACTGAGCTGTTCACAAATCACTAAAATGTCGCGATTGTCCAAATCCAGCTCTTTGGATAATTCATAAATTCTGACCTTGCCATTGTTCATCCAGGTAATTCCTCTCCACAGTTTGTAGTCTTACATAAGTATTCGCCTTCTGTTGTTTTGGCTTTCATCAAAGCAAAAGTTGCATCTTGCGATCGGCACTAGCATCAGATGCGGACACCGTAGGGCAAAGTATACTACAGAATGCCAATTTCTATTGTGGCATCTTCCAAATGAGGTTGGGTGGATTCTACCCTTAAGGATTCGTGGAGTTTGTGATAAAAGTCGGCTGGAACCGGGGCTTTAAGCGATCGACTGAGCCGATCTTTTTTTTCCGCCCCTTTCAAACAGGCTTGGGTTTTACAGAGGTAAACCGATCGTCCCATTCCGACATTCAAGGTGATGATGCGATCGGGGAAAGTCCGCACAATTCGCCAAAATTCTGCTTTATTGGCCACTAGACGGCAGGTTACACAACGGCGTTGATTGCGATGGCTCGTTGCGGGGATCAATGGATCTATCATACTCATTACTCAAAGTCATCCCGTTCCCAATAGATCACAGTTCTCACCCGTCCAAGTCACAATTCGATACAGAGTTCAATGTGGGTCACTATTTAGATCGCTTCTTCGTTGGGTTTAGGGTTCGGCGAGCCATACCCCTACAGTCTCTTGAACCCGGATCTGTAAGGACATGGCTTGCCGTGCCCCAAACCCAACGAGAAGGATGAAAAGTCGCTGGGTTTTGTAAGCCGCAGACGACTAATCGATCGCCTTTTCATCATCGGGGTACTCGATCGAATCGGTTTCAGCTTCTGCGGCATCTGCATCCAGATTGTCATCCGCTAGATCTTCCGCATCGGCCATCTGGTCATTCGCGTCCTCAGAGACGGGTAGCACATCCTCCTCAGACTCTAAGGCTTCGTCTAGGGTTTCATCTAGATCGTCTTCATCCGCTCCGTCTAAACTTGCACCCGCTACAGCCGCCGCATCAGCCGCTATAGCTGCCGCATCAGCATCAGCCTCTTCTTCGTCTTCGTACTCATCGTCATCATACTCATCGTATGCCTGCTGCTGTGCCGCACGAGCTTCTTGTTCCGCCGCACGAGCATCAAGAATTTCGTTCATCCGCTCGTCTTCTGACGCGAAGTCATAGCGATTCACATCTTTGATGTCGATTTTCCAGCCCGTTAGCCGCGCCGCTAGTCGGACGTTTTGACCTTCTTTACCGATCGCCAAGCTCAACTGATCGTCCCCAACGAGAACATGAGCCTGCCTGCCATCAGGATCCATCAGCCGCACTTCATTCACCCGCGCTGGGCTGAGCGCATTGGAAATATAGGTCGCAGGGTCCGGAGACCACCGAATCACATCGATTTTCTCGCCCTTCAGCTCATTGACCACAGCCTGAATCCGAGATCCTCGCGCCCCAATACAGGCTCCAACCGGATCCACATCCCGCTCCATGGTATCTACGGCAATCTTGGTCCGAGGCCCCACAAACCGTGACGGAGGATTTGCTTCGCGTGCGACGGCCACAATTCGCACTACGTCATCCTGGATTTCAGGCACCTCATTTTCAAACAAGTACACCACCAAGCCTGCATCCGCCCGAGACACTAAAAGCTGCGGTCCTCGGTGTGCGCCTTCACTCACCTTTTTGAGATACACCTTTAAGGTGGCATTGGCGCGGTAGTTATCGTTGGGCAACTGATCGCGCTTCAGTAGCTCCGCTTCCACTTCCGGCTGACCGAAGCCGCTGCTGACGGACATGATCACCGACTGCCGCTCAAAGCGCAAAATCCGCGCATTCATAATAGCGCCTTCAAGTTCTTGGAACTCTTCTTGGATCATCTTGCGCTGTTGATCGCGCAACTTTTGTGACAGAACTTGCTTGGTCTGAATCGCCGCCATCCGACCAAAATCATTTTGCTCAGGGGTCACATCTACTACGACCGCATCCCCGGCCTGTGCTTCGTCTGCCACTTCTTGGACTTCTTTGAGATCAATTTCGTGATCCGTGTTGGTCACTTCTTCCACGATCGTTTTCGTCGCCAACACCCGGAAGCCCTCTTCCTCAATGTCAAGTTCGACTTCAAATCGCTCAAAATATTCTTCATCGAAGGGCAGACCTTCCATCCGCTGGGTTCGACGAAACCGCTCGTAGCCTTTCATGAGTGCTTCACGTAGGGCTTCTTGAACCGCTAGTTTGGGAAGGTTTCGGTCTCGGCTGATGCTTTCAATCATCTCCTTGAGACCGGGCAATGGAATGCTAGACATTAGGATGTCTCCGTATTATTTTGTTGAGTTGGGTTTATTGAATTGTTAGGGGCGCGTCAGCTAGAACTGCTTCAACTAGAACTGCTTTAGCTAGAACTTCGACGCTCATCAAGCTGAACTTGCGACACGATCGCTCTCGGCACCTTCAGCAACCGCCCTTTTTGATTGAGATGAACAAAGTCTTCATCTCGACCGACCAAATTTCCAGACCATTCTTGGTGCCCATCGTGGAGCTGCGTCGCCACGATATGAACGGGAAACCCACGAAATGAAATGAACTCCCGATCGCTGGTGAGCGCACGATCGATGCCGGGACTCGAAACCTCCAGCACGTAAGCATCGGGCAAAACGTCCGACGCCTCTAAGCCCTCGGCCAACGCCCGACTCATCCGAGCACAATCCTCAAGTCCAGTCTCCGCATCTAGCCGACGAACATCGACCCGCAGAACAGGCGGACTTTGGTTGGTCCGAAAGACCACAGACACCACTTCCAGACCTAATGGATCCGCAATGGGGGCTGTGAGTTCTAGAATACGTGGAATAATAGGATGAGTCATGAAATCCGGAGTCTAGGACACGATTTTAGTCAAGGGTTCAAGCCTTCAGGGACAAGACACAAAAAAAGCGGGTCACCACTGCCCACTTCTCATGAAATAATAGATTCCATGGAGTCTGGTCATGCACTTGAGGGAAACTGGGCGCAACATCAGAAGACCGATCGCTCAATGCCGCTAGAAAAATATCTAGTGAATCGTAACCGATTTCGGGTGAATTTGCTCAGACTCATTTCGCCTCAGGTTGTAGTGTAACGGATTCTTTGAATAGATGGGATGCTTGGGTATGGAGAATCATAATTCAAGGGTCAAAAACCCGATCGTTTCCGCAGATTGGCTTCGACTTCACTTAGGCGATCCCCAAGTGATCGCCATTGACTGCCGTTTTTCATTGATGGAACCCGACGAAGGACGTCGGCAGTATAACGTTAGCCATATTCCAGGATCCTATTACCTAGACCTTAATGAAGATTTGGCAGGTCCCGTTATGCCCCACGGAGGGCGACATCCCATGCCCAACAGTGAGGTTTTGAGCGAAAAACTTCGGGCCATGGGGATTTCTCAGGACACTTGGGTTGTCCTCTACGATTCCGCACGCCTATCCTATGCTGCACGGGCTTGGTGGCTCTTGCGGTACCTGGGCCACAACAGAACTCTCCTCCTCAATGGCGGTTGGCAAGCTTGGACTGCCCTGCGCTACCCCACAAACAATCTTCAGAATGAGCCGAAGACGGGATCCTTGCGCGGACAGTTTCAGCCTCAGCCCCAGCCCAACTGGATCGTCAACATCGAAGACGTCAAAGCAGCGATCGATCACGCTAAAACTCATGCAGACCAAATCGTCCTCGTTGATTCCCGTGAAACGGTCCGCTACCGAGGCGAACGCGAACCCATTGATCCGATCGCAGGGCACATTCCCGGTGCTGTGAACTACCCCTGGCAACAGGTTACCGATGGACGAGGCTTCATGAACCCTGAACAAGATCAGTCCGATCGGTGGCATCGCATCCAGAACGTTCCAGAAATCATCGTTTACTGCGGATCGGGAGTGACGGCCTGTGTCAATCTGCTGTCCATGCATATGGTTGGAATCACGGCGAAGCTCTATGTGGGCAGTTGGAGTGACTGGTGTTCTTACTTGACCCCGGATTCTGACAACAGTCCAAAAGTCTCAGCTAGATCCTCAGCAGTCCAAGAATCCTAGAAAATCGGCACATTAAACCCAAGCCCCACCCCAAAGATCCAGCCCGTCAAGTTTACCGATTCACTGGAAGTCCCAAAATTGCGCCCCCCGAAGGCACTCAACTGGACCCGATCGTTCACACTATGGCTCAGACGGGTTCCTAGAAAGTGCGCGTGGTCGTCCCTAGATTGCTGTGTAAAGTGTGTCCAAGAATATTGATAATCTAGGGCTGCTTGGGTTCTGGGGGATAGTTTATAGCTTAAGGACGCGATCGCATTATTCACCAGCCGATCATAGCGATCGACATCCCCGGCTAGGTTCCACCGAAGTTGGTACAGCGTGGTCAACGAGATACTAGGGTTCAGCGCATCTTGTCGAACCAGATCAAAGCGCAGAGAATGCTCATTAAAAAACCGTTTTCCCTGAAAAACCTGCTGAACGCCCGCAGGAGCGGCAGACAGTTGATAGTAGCTCCATCCGAGTTCTGTGCTGATTCTGGGGGTCCACTGGTGATAGAGACCCACCTTGATGCGCAGCTCATCGGAGTTTAGCCGAGACACTGTTCCGTATCGCAGCAAACTCGCTTCCGTCGTTGCCAACAAAAAAGTCTTCGGTCCCAGTGCAGGCGCGTAATAAAAGGAAAGAGCCGATCGTACGGCTCCCTCACTCTGAGGCATCGGCGAAGCCAACACATTACTATTCTGAAAATAATCAATTCGACCCGTCAAGTACAGCGATTTTGGCATCGGCTGACGGAGTGGCGGGGGAGATGGCAGAACCTGCGGTTTCGGACGAATTAAGATTAGCCCTAGGTCGTCATTGGCATCCTGGGAATTGGACCCAGACGGATTTGTGATAGGCGCATTTTTAGGCGGCGCATCTCTGGCGGGGATCGGAGTGCTCTGACGCTGTCGCAAGATCCCTAGCTCAGTATCGCTGGACTCACCGGGCTGACTCGGAGCCACTCGTAATAAATCTCGATCGGGAGACCGAGCGGGAACTTGTTGCTCCACTCTGGGGTCGATCATAATAGGACCAACTTTTGGGTCGACCCGAGAACCTCCGATCGGGACTTGAGACGGTTCAAACTTCACAGGTTGAGGAGGTAACGTAACATTTCCTGGAACAGAATTATTTTCTGGAACAGAGTTATTTTCTGGAACAGGAGAAGCTGTCAGTGAATGGAGCATAACTTGGCATTGAGCAGGCAGCGAACCCATACTGCTCCCTAGCATTGATCCTGCTAGTCCTCTGAGGATTGATTGCAGGTGCAACCGAGGATTAATCGATAGATTCGATCGGCCAATCTGAATTTCAGAGTCCCTGCTGAGCTGACCGCGCCCCAAAGTCGGAGTAATCATAGCTTTTACCTTACTCAAAGCGAAACAACAGCCCTATCAATCTAACCATTGATCTAGCAATTGAGGAAAACACACTAGCGAATCACAATTTATGTATTTATACTGAACCTAAACGATCAGTGCAAGCTTCCTGTTGTAAAGGTCAAAACTCCAGAGGTTTCGATAGGCTTTACTCTATCCTTACCCCGCAAATAGGGCCAATTTTCTAAGATTATGGCTCTAAAGCTCAATTTTTAGTTTCTTTGCGTAAGATTCTGATTCAATAACAATGGGAAATAGGGGTGAGTTCTAATCATGGCTACTCCCAGTCGATATTACAGAAATCGAAATTTACTCAAATGTCAATTGTTTTGGAGCGCGTCAACGATGTCTAAACGATGGTTTCCTTTTATCAGCCTCGTCAGCCTCAGTAGTTCTATGCTGTTTACGCCCACTGGTGCGATCGCCGTGCCCATGCCGTTGACGCAAGCTACCCTTCGCAAAGTCGTTAAGGACGTCAAAATTTTTTTGGGCCAGCAATCGTCCCGCACTGCTCAAATTAACGATCGCCTAGGCAGTGGTGATGCGCTCAAGACTGCCCGTGCCTCGCGCGCCGAACTCAAATTCAACGACGGCACCCTTGCAAAAGTGGGCGAGTACGCAACCTTCCGCTTTACGCCTAACACCCGTCGCTTCGACTTGCAAAACGGGACTTATTTGTTCTTGGTGCCTCCCGGACGCGGAAATACAGAATTTTATACGCCAAATGCCCGAGCCGGAGTGCGCGGTTCAGCCCTTTTTCTTCGCTATGATGCTGAAACCGACACCACAACCATGGGAGCGCTGACGAATAATCCCCTTGGTCCGATGGACATTACTGTCGGAGATCAGAGGCAAAGCCTCTATGCTGGACAGATGGCTGTCGTGATCAAAAATAAAATAGATCGGGTTGAGACCTTTGATTTGCGCACGTTTTACAATACCAGTGCTCTATTTAAGGACGTGGACTTATCTGACCCAGAAGTCCAAACCGTCCGTCTTGAAATCAGCGAAGCGCTTCAGCTCCAAGGTGTTTTGCAAAATGGCTCCGCTTTATCCCAGACGCCAACCAGTCTGAACCCTGCAACAGCGGCTTCATCACTGATCTCTCCGATCGTTGTACCTACGCAACCCGTCATCGATCCGTCGATCGCTGGACTGCGCGAACCCCTAGTCGTTAAGGCTCCACCTATTCCATCGATTATCAAGACGATTCCGACGCCACTTCCCACCGGGAACTCCGTCAATCCGATCGAAAATCCTATTCCGATCGTTCCTAGACCCATCAAGGAAGGTTCTTCAGTCGTAAAGCCTACTAATGGCCCAATTGAAACGGCAACCCCTACAAAAGCCACACCTATTGTTAAAGTGGAACTGCCATCCGTTAAGACGGAACCCCCACTGACTAAGATAGAACCCACTCCAATCAAGGCGGAACCCTTACCGATTAAGGTCGAAACTGTACCGATTAGAGTACAACCAAAACCCATTCAGGTGGAGCCGATCGCTATCAAGGGAGAACCCAAGGCCATTGAACCTTCAGTTAGCCCGAAAGACTCTCATCATCCGATCAAACTCATAATTCCGAAAATAGACGTTACATTAGGCACCCCAAAAACGGACGTGAAAATCGAGACGCCAAGGACTGACATTGTTGTCCAGCCCACCAAAACAAACAGCGGTAACCCAGGCATTCCAATTATCGAAATTCCTAAATTCGGTGCGCCCAAAATTACAGAGACGCCCAAAGTTGACAGCCCCAGAGTCAACAATTCTAGACCGAATATTACTGTAGAGGTTCCGGTCAATGTCGTACCGCTTTCCACGCCTGCGACCTTAATGCCTTTGCCTGAAGTCGTCCGAGCGGTCCCTGACGTGATTATTCTCCCGCCTCAAACCGTAGTTGTGCCTGTTGTAACGCCTACCCTAGCGACGCCTACTCTAGTGACACCCGTCGCGACGCCGATCGTTCCACAGGACATGCCCATTATAAAATCGACCATCGTTGGGCCGATTCTCACGCCCGTCGTGCCCATAGCGCCCATAAAATTGGTCCCAGTAACATCTGTCGTTCCTGCTGTGACTCCGATCGACGTTCCAATAGTTCCGACTGTAGTTACCCCACCAATAATGGTTTCCACCCCAATCCCAACAGTAGTTACTCCACCAATAACGGTTTCCACCCCAATCCCAACAGTAGTTACTCCACCAATAACGGTTGTCGCCCCAATCCCAACAGTAGTTACTCCACCAATAACGGTTGTCGCCCCAACAGTTGCTCCAACGCCGACACCCGTAGTTGTTCCTATAATCACGATGCCGTAGAGTGAATCTTTAAGATCTTTAGAAAATAAAACTAGTAACCCCCTAAAAAGAGCTGTACTCAGATCCATCATCTAAGTACAGCTCTTTTAAAACATTTGGTTCAATCGATCGCTAGACTTCAACCCGTTTTTTTAATGACTCGGCCCGACGCTGTGAAGTCTCATTATCAGGCTCAAGAGACAGCGCTTTATCGTAGGCTTCGATCGCCTTTGACGTCAGATTTTTTCGCTCGTAGGCGTGACCCAAATTATTTAAGGCCGTCACATAGTCTGGGTACTCCTTCAGAGCATCCTTATATTGACGCACTGCGAGGTCAAACTGCTCCTGTGCAAAATAAGCGTAACCCAGCGCGTTATAGACTGCGGCCAAATCCGCACCGTCCAATACTCTGAGCTTAATTGCTTTCTGAAACTGCAACGCTGCCTGAGAGAACAGTTTTTTATCCAGATAAACACTGCCCAACTCATAATGCTCCGCCGCTGTAATGTCGCCCTTTGCCATCTTGTCTTGAAGACGCGACAACGCTTTCTCCAACTTCTGAGTCTTCAAGACTTCCCGCAGCACACTCACACTAGCCGCCACCAAGATCACAACCAGAATAACAATATAAACAATTTGAGAATTATCTTGCATGGGTAAAATCGCAGCTTTGAAGAACGTCTGAATAGATTTCTATCATCCCACGATCGCTCCCCCGGAAGGTAAGCCACCCTTCGCAAATGGTTATCCGTTACAAACCGCAATAGTGATTTATCTAAAAAGCAACGCCAATACTGAACGTTGCTTTAGATTGATCAAATCAACTCAGGGCAATTTGCCCTTAATAATGACCTTAATTGTCAGATGATGAGGCTATGATGCCTTTGCCATATCAACAATCTTGGTAAATCCAGCCGGATCCAAAACGGCCAACTGTGCCAGCATCTTACGATTGATTTGGATATCAGCCTTCTTCAGCTTACCGATCAACTGACTGTAGCTGATGCCCTGCATCCGAGCTGCTGCATTGATTCGAGCAATCCAGAGACGACGAAAATCGCGCTTCTTGTTGCGACGATCGCGGTACGCATTCCGCAGCGCCTTCATCACCTGTTGGTTTGCGACTCTAAACAGGCGAGAGTGAGAGCCACGGAAGCCCTTCGCCAGTTTCAAAATTTTATTACGACGTTTGCGGGCTACATTACCGCGCTTAACACGAGCCATGAGTTTCCTCTACATTTGGGTTAGTAAACAGACAGATCTATCAAATGACAGATCCCGATCGGGAAGCAGGCAGTAGAAAAGCCCTCGCCCAAATCGGATATCCAATCAAATCTATGGGAATGACAAACCATTCCACATTGAAAAACCTTACAAATAAGGCAGCATCGTACGAACGTTCGCCGCATCCCCTTCAAACACAAGGCTCATTCCCGCAAGACGACGCTTACGACCTGGGCTTTTGTGTTCCAAAAGGTGGGCACGGAATGGATTCCGGCGCATAATTTTACCTGTGCCAGTCACTTTAAAGCGCTTAGCAGCAGATT
>JAYUJY010000150.1:0-22818 GCA_043764895.1 Synechococcales cyanobacterium
TAGGGGCATGGCTTGCCGTGCCCCAAACCCAACGGAGAATAGATCAATAGGTCTGATTATCTGGATTGTTTGCAATACTGGGCTTACTTACGCCGCATAGTACTAGTCCCTTTAGCTACCTCGCCTGTTTTGGAATTGATAATCTCGGTCGTGGATGTTGTGATAGGCTCTTGGCCCTGGCTACAAAGCTTCAGAGTCCGCCTCAAGCCTTCAGTTGCTTACCGTCGCAATTCAGATAAGGTTCGATCGCTGTGATGATTACGGCGATCACTGCCTCATCATTTCGCTTCACAGTCATCAAGTGATGATTTATAGCGCTGTTTTCATGGGGCGATCGGGACTTTTTGAATTGGGAGTGACAACCTGAGTGACAACCTAGAACCCTTCTGCTAATGGGTTGTGACAACCATGACAACCTTTTTAGATAAATAGTAAAAATAATAAATAGAGGTATAGTAATGGCAAGCGGTCAATAATGACGATTTTGATGCTGACAGCGAGTTATTATCTGTATTCCTTGACTAGTATGGCTTTCAAAACTGGACAAACTCATCATGGATTGGACCCCGATCGAACTCAAGCAACATCAGCGTCACCGATCGCACCTCAGCGACCGCAAACCTAAAGCGGCGAAAGGCTGGCTGCCGACCCTGATCTTTGGGGCGGTGGGAACGGTGTCTGTGGGCGTGGGCATTATGGAAATGGGTGCGGGACAGATGACGGAGCTGAAATGTAGACGATCGGCTAATCAATCCGCGATCCCATCAATATCCTGCACGCGAACGATTACCACTGGGCTAACGCGCGAAGCTCCGATGGAAATTACCAGCATCACAGGGGCTGAAATCCAACAGGTCGGACGTAAGTTTCGCAACGCTTACCGGGTGATTCTTATTGCCGGACCAAACACGTTTCCGACGACGGAGAATTTCAAATCAGATGAACGAGAGAAAGAACAATACATCACCGAAATTAATCGCTTCATTAAAACCCCGACCCCTAGCCAATCAAAGTTTGAGCTAATCGAAGACGATCGCGCCCAGAGTAATCTCTTTGGATTGATGTTCATCACCATGGGATCGCTCTGGATTTTGATGGGGTGGGTGGTCCAGTTTTCAGTCCACCGTAAGTTTACCATTTCTAGACGATCGGCGGTTCAGGATTGGGACTAACCGGGGTCGCGCACCTGTTCAACTTTGTCTTGAACCGCCTTTGGAACAGCATTTAAAAAGTCATAGCCCGTCTTGCTTTCCAAGTCTCGTACGGTGGTGAGATACTGCTTCCAACTCTTTGTTTTAATGCCTTCTTCATTTGGCATATCAATAGCAATCGTGCGCGTCCGATCGCTCACACCAGCCGCTCCACCCGCATTTTTATCCGTAAATACAATGACCTTCCAAGTGTGTGCTGGAATGGCAACCTTCCCTTTTGCTAACACGCCTTTTTGGCCGTAGCCGCCGGAAGTTATATAAGCCTCTTTGCCCTGTTTGACTTGATCGCGGGTGTAGTTTTCAAGCTCAGCCCACGGGCCTTGGTTGTTGTCTCGGGCTTGCGGAATGATGTTCGTCAAGACAAAAGTCGCGGTGTTATCTTCGACGCTGGCACTGCGATCGGCGGCAGGACACATGTGACCGCGATCGTAGCCACTACCGCTGTAGTCCGAGGACTTGACTTGATACCAACTCGCGGGAAGAGTCGTGTCCATGTCAAAATTATTTCGACGGGGAACGGAACCCATATCGGTGGCGGTAAGTTTCCAACTGACCCAATTGGGAATGTGTTTCGTGTTGTTATAAGAGAGCGCGTATTGTTTTCGGGTGAGAAGATAATTATTGGGATCTTTTCCTGCGTTGCTCGGGTTACCGAGAGCGAGATTACCTTCGGTTCGGGTGCCAAGTTTGGCTGTCGCCGTCGGATTATCGGGCGATCGGTTTAACCACCACACACATCCACTCAGCAGAATCAACGCAGACAGCGCGATTGCAATTAGGGCAACCCGAGATTTAAAGAGGTTCACAATTAAAGACCTTAGACGCAAACAACGTCTGATTCTATGATCAGATGGCCGAGGATAGATAGCGGCGACTCTTACATTTGAAATGAATCTTAGAATAGATCTTAGTCTGAACCATTGCGTGAACTTTATCTGGCAATACAGCGTAGAAGTATTTTTATTTAAATCTAAGCAGCCACTTACGATAATTCCAGTAGCGATTTGGCGACAATCTGATTCCCCTCATTGAGCATAAAATCGAGGAACGTTTGCGCCGCATGGGAAAGCTGTTTGCCCTTAGGATAGACCGCATACCATCGTCGCTGAATCGGAAATCCTTCCACATTAAGGCGAGTTAATGGACTCCCCGCAACCGCAAGGGATAGCGTGTGTAGTGACAGTACCGAAATCCCTAAGCCGCCGACAATGCCTTGCTTAATCGCTTCGTTGCTGCTCATTTCCATCACCACATTTAAGTCCAGCCGATTTTCTGCAAAGAATTGCTCAACGATCGCCCGCGTTCCCGATCCCGCTTCCCGCATGATAAATGGCTCTTCGGCCATGCGTTTGAGTGAAATGGTTTTGGTTTGTTGGGCGAGGGGATGCTTGCTGGCAGCGACGACGACGAGGGGATTGGGCAAGACGGGGCGCAGTTCGATGTCGAGATCCTGCGGGGGACGTCCGGTGAAGTAAAGGTCGTCTTCGTTGCGGGCAAGGCGTTCGAGGACTTCGGCTTGGTTGGTGATGTTCAGGTGCAGCTCGATCGCGGGATGTTGTTTGTGAAACGTACCGAGTAACCGAGGCACAAAATATTTGGCTGTGGTGGTCGTGGCGAGGCTAAGTCGGCCTTTATCTAAACCTTGGAGATCGTTGAGGGTGCCTTCGAGCTGTTGGAGCCGATCGGTGATTTCGTTAGCGGCGGCGAGGACTTCTTTACCTGCGGCGGTGAGGTAGAGCTTCTTGCCCAGTTGTTCGACAAGAGGCATTCCAATCAGCTTGGTCAGTTGCTTCATCTGTTGGGAGACGGTGGGCTGGGTCAGGTTGAGTGCTTCTGCGGCGCGGGTGAAGCTACTGTGGCGGGCGATCGCTTCGAGGATTTGGAACTGGTGGAAGGTAGCCTGTTTCACGGGAGATCCGGGGATTTGAATAGGTTGTTTCTATTGTCACATGAATTTCAAATCATGCCTTCTATGAGTTAGTTGATTTAGAAATAGATTATTTCTATGGATTTTCAGAGATTTAATTATTATTCTAATGGGGTTGGGGGATTGAAAAGGGTTAGCGATCGTCGGGAGGAGTAGAAGAGTGCATTCTGTGCTTTTTCACAGGGATCACTGTTTGGCAAGCCATTTAGGCTAAACCACCCTCCGAGAAATTGATCCTCACAAAAGCGTCTATCCCCCAGATTGTCCTCTCATCCCTAGACTACAACCCCCTAAGGTCAGATCACCCATAGACTTTGCTATAGGGTCAGCAAAGAAATAATTTGATTATGGTTAATCGTTTTACTATTGATTTTGTCTATCTACTCAGGGTATAAATATGAACAAGTTACCTAGGTTCAACGACTCAACGCAATTGAGTGGCCAGCCAAGCAAATTTGCTCTAACAATGGCTCTGAAATAGCTTCAGTCGGGGTCAATCACAAGGACTCATCCCTGTTATCTATAGGAAAATTACATGTCCCAACCCATCACATCAGTGTCACGGCGCAAGTTTTTGGCCGCAGCAAGCGCAACGGCGGCGGCATCCATCCTATTGAAAGGCTGTGTTGGAGAGCCGCCGTCGGATAAACCAAGTGCTTCTTCTGCGCCTACCGTTGCGGCGGGTTCAGGGGTGAAAGCAGGAGAAGAGCCGGAAGTGAAGACGGTCAAATTGGGCTATATTCCGATCGTAGAAGCAGCGCCACTCATCATTGCTGTCGTGAAGGGCTTCTTCGCAAAACACGGAATGCCGGATGTCAAAGTCGATAAGCAAGCTAACTGGGGTGCTGCTCGCGACAATGCCAAGATTGGATCAGCGGGGGGTGGGATTGACGGCGGCCAATGGCAAATGCCGATGCCCTACCTGATGACGGCAGGCATTATTACCGATGGGGCCAAGCTCCCGATGTATGTGCTCTGCCAGCTTAATACCCAGGGAAATGGGATTGCGATCGCCAACAAGCACAAGGGCAAAAACTTGGGTTTGAAAGTCGATCCGAAGTTCTTTGCAGACATGAAGGCGACGGGGACAAAGTTCAAAGCCGCCTACACCTTTCCCAAAGCAAATCAAGAATTGTGGATTCGCTACTGGCTCGGAGCAAGTGGGGTGGATCCCGATACTGAGGTGGAACTCCTCACAGTACCCGCATCTCAGACCGTCGCGGATATGAAACGTGGGGCGATGGATGCCTTTAGTACAGGCGACCCTTGGCCTAATCGGATTGTGGCTGACGATATTGGATTTGTTTCGGCTTTGACGTCGGAGATTTGGGCGGCCCATCCGGAAGAATATCTGGCTGTGCGTCAAGATTGGGCAGATAAGCATCCCAAGGCAACCAAAGCACTGTTGAAAGCCATCATGGAAGCCCAACAATGGTGTGATAACTTCGACAACCGGAAAGAACTGGCAACCATTCTGTCTCAGCGCGAATACTTTGGCGTGCCGGAAGCAGTGTTAGAAGCGCCGCTGATGGGCAAATACAATTTGGGTGAACGGACGATCGATGATAAACAGCAGGCGGTGCTGTATTGGAAAGATAAAAAAGGTAGCGTGTCCTATCCGTACCAAAGTCATGATTTGTGGTTCTTAACCGAAAGCTACCGTTGGAAGTTCCTAGATAAGGCTCAGTACGACGAAGCAAAAGCATCGATCGCTAAGGTGAACCGCGAAGATCTGTGGAAGCAATGTGCGCAGGAACTTGGCATTGCAGCGGGTGATATTCCGACGAATAAATCGCGCGGCGTTGAGGACTTTTTTGATGGTATTAAGTTTGACCCCGCCAACCCTGATGCTTATTTGAGCAGCCTCAAGATCAAGCGAGTTTAGGCTTAATTTTCCCAGCTCTGATGGCCCCCTAGCCCCCAATTCTGGGGGGACATGATGCATCTCCCAAATCCAAATCACTTCGACGTTATTTCAGGAGTACTAAGATCATGACCCTTGCCCAAAAGCCTTCTACCCGGAGCGGATTCAAACTGGATGCTAAAATGTGGCAGCGCATTGATGATATTTTGACGCCGCTGGTTACGTTGTTTATTCTGTTGGCTCTATGGGAGCTGTTCTCAGGTTTTAACAAAAATCTTCCTGGCCCGATCAAAGTGGTTCAGGACACCTGGAAATTAATTCTTTACCCGTTTTACGATCGCGGTGGCACCGACAAAGGACTGTTTTGGCAGATTTGGGCTAGTCTACAGCGGGTACTCATTGGCTACTCGCTTGCGGCAGTCGTTGGCATTACCGTTGGGGTCATTATTGGCCTAAACAAGCGTGCTTACAAAGGGCTTGATCCGATTTTTCAAATCCTCCGAACCGTACCGCCTTTGGCTTGGGTGCCGATCGCTCTGGCCGCACTCCAACAAAACCAACCTGCTGCATTGTTCGTAATTTTTATTACCGCAGTCTGGCCGATTTTGATTAATACCGCTGTGGGCGTGAAGCAAATTCCTCAAGACTACATCAACGTGTCGCAGGTGCTGCAATTGCCTCGGGGTGAGTTCTTTTTTAAAGTACTTTTCCCTGCCGCATTACCTTACATTTTTACAGGATTACGGATTGCGATCGGACTTGCATGGTTGGCGATTATTGCCGCAGAAATCGTGATGTCCGGGATTGTCGGAATTGGTTTCTTCATCTGGAATGCCTACCAAAATGGTCAAGTCAGCGAAATTATTCTAGCGCTTGTCTACATTGGCCTCGTGGGATGGAGCCTCGACAAACTGATGGAATGGCTGCAAGAACGCATTCTTCCTGGACAGAACTAGTTGTCTGGGGTGTATGGACATAATCCAGCTATTCAGGGCATCGGGTTGGGTTTTGGGCACGGCAAGCCATGCCCCTACAGATCCAGGTGCCAGAGACCGTAGGGGCACGGCAAGCCATGCCCTGAACACCACGAAGAATCGATCAGTCCGTCCGATCGTTTGGATTGATTCCAATACATGTAATTTGTAATTCAGTTTTAGGAGTAATGTGCGATGTCTTTTGTTAGCGTTGAAAATGTCGAAAAGACGTTTAATCTCAATGGTGGAGGCACCTACGTTGCGCTCAAAGGGATTGATTTAAATATTGAAGCAGGCGAGTTTATTTCACTAATTGGTCACTCGGGTTGTGGGAAATCTACGCTGCTAAACATGGTCGCGGGACTCGATTTGCCAACCGAAGGAGTGGTGATGTTGCAAGGTGAAAAAATTCTGCGTCCCGGTCCCGATCGAATGGTTGTTTTCCAAAACTATTCGCTTCTCCCTTGGCTTACGGTGCGCGAGAACATTCGTCTAGCCGTAAAGAATGTTCTGACCGGGTTGTCGAAGGCTGAACAAGATGAAGTCGTCGAACAGCACATTGATTTAGTGGGCCTACGTCATGCCGCCGACAAGCCACCCCATCAACTCTCCGGTGGGATGAAACAACGAGTTGCGATCGCTCGTGCATTATCCATCCGACCGAAGTTGCTGCTTCTAGATGAGCCGTTTGGGGCGCTAGATGCTCTGACGCGCGGCAATCTTCAAGAACAACTGATGAAAATATGTGAGGAAAACAAAGTCACGGCAATCATGGTAACGCACGATGTCGATGAAGCAATCTTACTCAGCGATCGCGTGGTGATGCTAACCAATGGCCCAGAATCAAACATCGGTCAAATCCTAACCGTAGACATTCCTCGTCCCCGTAAGCGCATGGAAGTGGTCAACCATCCTCACTATTACAGCTATCGCAGTGAGATTATTTACTTCCTAAATCAACAGAAATTGGTGAAGAAGTTACGATCGCGCAAACAGACTGTTTTGGCTAAGCATGGGCTAGAAAAGGTGAATCTCGAAATCGGGTTCCTGCCCTTAACCGCCTGTGCCCCGATCATCATTGCTAAGGAAAAAGGATTCTTCACCCATCACGGGTTAGATGAAGTGAACTTAGTCCGAGAATCAAGTTGGCGGGGAATTCAAGATGGCATCGCTGGGGGATATCTGGATGCGGCATTGATGCCCTCAGGTATGCCTGTTTGGATGACCGTGGGGGGCATGGATAACAAGCCTATTCCTGTAGCGACATCGCTCACCCTAACGCGCAACGGAAATGCGATCGCCCTCGACAAACGTTTTGCAGATCAAGGGATTCGGACCCTCAGCGATCTCAAGCGATTCCTAAGAGAAACGCCGGATAAAAAGCATATCTTTGGCGTCGCCCATGTTGCGTCATCGCATAATCTATTACTACGCTATTGGCTCGCCGCAGGTGGAATTGACCCGGACAAAGAGGTCGAAATTCTTCCTTTGCCGCCTGCACAAATGATCGCTAACTTGCAGTCAGGAACAATAGATGGGTATTCAATAGGCGAACCCTGGGCAACACGGGCAGTAGTCGAAGGAATCGGCTATGAAATTGCAACCGATATTGAAATATGGGACGGGCATCCGGGTAAGGTGCTAGGCGTTCAGGAAGAGTGGGCTTTGAAATATCCCAATACCCATGTGGCCTTGGTTAAAGCATTGCTTGAAGCCTGTAAATACTGTGCCGATCCGGCTAATCATGCAGAAGTGAGAGAAATTTTATCTCAAGCAGAATACTTAGCGATGGACCATGAATACATCTACCTGAGTGATGAACAGCAGGCCACTTGTAGCGTGACCAATGACAATCGCCAATTGTCCCATCACATCTTCTTCGGTGGATCAGCCAATCGTCCTAGTCGGACTGAAAACCTGTGGTTGATGACGCAGCTAGCTCGTTGGGGAGATATTGCATTCCCTCGCAATTGGGTAGAAGTTCTAGAACGGGTGTGTAAAGTGGGGGTCTTTAGTATTGCGGCGCGGGAGTTGGGTCTTTCCGAACTTGCGAACTATAGTCGTGGCGCGATCGAACTCTTTGATGGCCATAAGTTTACGGCTGAAGATCCGATCAGTTATTTGAATAACCTCGAAATTAAGCATGACGTTTACATGGCAGATGTGATGTTGGATGTTCCCATGCCAAAAGCAGCTTAGATCGATTTTTATCGCCTGATTCTATCGCCACAGGAGCACATGATGCAAACGCTAAAAACAACAAATAATGCAATGTCCACGACAACCCGACCCATCATGACCGCGCCGACCGAAAGCGGCTTTCTGGAAATCAAGAATGTCAAGAAAAGTTTTCCGATCGCCGATGATCAGGAATATGTTGTTCTTGATGGCGTCAATCTAACGGTCAATCAGGGTGAATTTGTCTGTCTGATCGGGCATTCCGGTTGCGGTAAATCCACCTTGCTCAATATGGTTAGTGGATTCTCCAAGCCAACCACAGGCACCGTGACGCTCAAGGGCAAACCGATTATGGGTCCCGGTCCCGATCGGATGGTGGTCTTCCAAGGCTATGCACTCCTGCCTTGGTTGACGGCTTACCAAAATGTCTATTTAGCCGTTAATGCGGTCTATCCCGAAAAGTCAAAGGGTGAAAAAGATGAAATTGTCATCGCTCACCTGAAAATGGTTGGACTGATGGAAGCAAAAGATAAAACACCCCCCCAGATTTCAGGGGGAATGAAACAACGGGTCGCAATCGCCCGCGCGCTAGCGATTCGTCCCGAGGTGTTGGTCTTGGATGAACCCTTCGGCGCATTGGATGCGATTACCAAAGAAGAATTGCAGGAGGAATTGCTAAAAATTTGGAACAATACTCGTAATACTGTTCTGATGATTACTCATGACATTGATGAAGCGTTATTTCTTGCGGACAAAATCGTGATGATGACGAACGGGCCATCGGCAGAAATCGGAGAAGTGATAGAAGTTCCTTTCAAACGTCCGCGCGATCGGGCACGTATTATGGAAATGCCGGAATACTACAAAGTTCGCAACTACGTATTGGATTATCTGTATAACCGTTTTGCCCATGATGTCGATTAGCCGACGCAACGGTAATCAGTGAAATGCCCGATCGTCGAGATTAAAAAGTCTGGCGATCGGGCATTTTTCGACCTGTTATGGTTAAATCCAAGTCGTCAATTAAACTTAGAAACTCGTCACAATAGCACTGGTTGGGCAAGTAGGGACACATTGTTCACAGACAATGCACCGCGATCGGGTAAAAACCAGCATCGCCGTTTCGGGGTCTAAGGTCAGCGCCTCGGTGGGACAGACGCCCGTACAGAGTCCGCAGTGAACGCAAAGGTCGTCGTCGATGGAAATTTCGCGGCTGGCAAAGGAAACATTGATATCTTGGGTGCGCATCCATTCTATAGCGGCATCAAGCGCATCAATGTCACCCGAAAGTTCCACCACGAGCTTCCCGATTTGGTTGGGGGTGACTTGGGCGCGAATGATATTGGCCGCAACGTTAAAATCCTTGGCCAGTCGGTACGTGACAGGCATTTGGACGTAGCGGCGGGGAAAGGTCAGAGTGACTCGTTTTTTCACTGGGTTTTAATTGCGATCGTTTTGCGGCAATTTTGTCACGGGGGATATGGTCTCCCTGGCTTAGGAATATAATAATCTGAATGTAGATCTTTCCGCGCCCAAAGTTCTATGCAAGATACCCGACTGAATCGAATTTTGAACGAATCAGGTCTCCGCGTTGAGAGCTGGTTTCGTAATCCCTGGAAACGACTGACTGGCCTGACGATCGCGCTTTTGTTTGGGTTCCTGCTCGGGAATATTACGAGCACGACGGCTGGACAGTCGGCCAACTACGATGCGTGGGTTGCGGCGGCCTTGATGACCATTATTGAATCAATCAACTTTTTGGCCTATCGCGGAAAGCTGTTTGTGGCCCGATCGTTCAGCCTAGATGCGCTCAACTCATTAAAAGTTGGGTTTGTCTACAGTTTTCTCTTAGATGCCCTTAAGCTTGGAAGCTAAATCCTCCCTCCATCTCGGAAAACGGTTAGGACCGTGAATTTTAGAAAAATTAAGCATTAAACCTTAATTTTCGCCCCTCCGAAGGATGACAAGCCTGAAAATACCATCCGTAAGAAATAATCAATTTGGATAGATTTCAACTGATTTTCTCCGGAAGAGAGAGATTGTGTTAAAAACTGATACAAGGCGTTTTTACGTCGGGCCAATAGCGCCTAATTTAGCGCTTAATTTTCAATAGTTAATGACCACTACCCTTAACAAACGGCAATCTATGTTGAATAAAACAATGCTCATGAGCTTAACAATCGCGTTGGGCACCTTTGGGATGATCCCTCCAATTCTGGCAGCCGGAACCTCACCCGTCCCCTCATCCTCAGTCCCGATCGTGCAGACCTCTGATGGGGTTCCTCAAACCACCTGTAAACTTGCCCTGGTCGCACAAGCTCAGAATCCAGTGACTTACGGCTCTGAAAAACTTGTGGGCCGCGTTTACAACGTCGTCGGCAGCATGGTTTACCTGGAGCTAGACGATGGAACCACCACAGTGACGACCCTTTCCATGTGGGAAAAGGGAAGACTGGGCAACATTATTGGACGTCGCATCGTGGTCACACCTTACTACTGCAACCGCGCGAATTTGGACACGACGCTGAAGTGGACGCCAGCAAAGGCCATTGAAGTTCCGCCGCTCACCTTCAGCAACTCGTCCCCCGTTACCCCGCCCCTCACGCCTCGCCCTGAGATGACGCCAGCACCTGTGGCAACGCCCGTAGAAACACCCATGCCAGCCCAACAGCCTGAGATTATCCCTCAGACTTGGTAGGTTAAATCCATCATCAGTCAATCATTCATAGACTTCAATCATTCATAGACTATGGGGAACCAAATCTTCGGAGTTGCGTTCCTTATTTTTAAGGTTAGATTTGTGTTCAAGCGACGTTCAAGCTTCTTAATTCTATTTTTAGTTCAGGTGGATGAAATGGCAATGTCACAGTGGATCAGCGGTGGACGATCGGGACTCCTATTAGGTCTTTGGATGACGATGGGCAGTGCCGCCGCGATCGCTCAATCGAGTCCCACGGTTCCATTATCAGGTGAACCCACTCCGCTCCCAAAAGTCGAAACTATTATCATCCTTCCGACCCGAACCGCCCAGCAGCCCGCCATTCCAGCACCAGTTCCAGTAGTCGTTCCAACCATCGTTCCGACCGTCGTTCCAACGGTTCAACCCACCCTTACCCCAACGGTTCAACCCACCGTCACCCCAACGGTTCAACCGACGATCGCCCCCACCGTAACCCCACCTCCAACGGTTCAACCCACCGTCGCCCCCACCGTCAAACCTGCGCCCGTGGAAGAGTCCGTGCGACTCGTGGTGCAACGGAGCCAACGCCGAGTCGTCGTGTACAAGGGCAAAAAAGTGGTGGCTAAGTACCCGATCGCTGTGGGTAAACCGGGCTGGGAAACGCCGATCGGAGCATTCACGGTGATCAATAAAGAAGAAGACCCGATCTTTAAAAGTTTCAAAACCGGAATCATCATCGAACCCGGACCCGATAATCCCTTAGGTGTGCGCTGGATTGGCATCTGGACCGACGGCAAGACTCAACTGGGCTTCCATGGCACCGACCAACCCGAACTTATTGGAAAAGCCGTCTCCCATGGTTGTATCCGGATGCACAACAAAGATGTGATTGCGCTTTACAAGTACGTAGCGATCGGGACCGTGGTTCAGGTGGATCCTTAGGTGGATTCGGGTAGTTTAAGAGACCGATCGTCCCCTTTTCCCTCACAATAGAAGACGGTTGTTTTTTTCGGGAGACCCCAGCGCTGTGAACTTTCAGTCCGTTATTTCAGCATTGAATCAATTTTGGAGCGATCGTGGGTGCCTGATCATGCAGCCCTACGATACCGAAAAAGGCGCAGGCACCAAGAGTCCTCACACGTTCTTGCGGGCCATAGGGCCGGAACCCTGGTCGGTGGCCTATGCTGAACCCTGTCGGCGACCGGGCGATGGGCGCTACGGCGAAAACCCGAATCGCTGGCAGCATTACTATCAGTACCAAGTGCTGATTAAACCCTCTCCCGAAAATATCCAAGATCTCTATCTCGACTCCCTGCGCGTCTTGGGGATTCAGCCGGAAGATCACGATATTCGCTTCGTCGAAGATAATTGGGAAGATGCGGCAGTGGGCGCGTGGGGCTGCGGCTGGGAAGTCTGGCTCGACGGGATGGAAGTGACGCAGTTTACCTACTTCCAGCAGTGCGGCGGCATCGACTGCAAGCCCGTCTCCGTCGAAATCACCTACGGTCTCGAACGCCTGAGCATGTACCTCCAAGGAGTCAACTCAATGGCCGATATCCAGTGGAATGACTATCTGACCTACGGCGACATCTTCCTTCAAGGCGAAATCGAAGAGTCTACCTACAACTTTGAAGCATCGGACTCAGACTTGCTATTCAAACTCTTTGACCTCTACGAAACAGAAGCCGATCGCTTGATGAAGCTTGAACTCGTGCTGCCGTCCTTCAGTTTTGTGCTCAAGTGCTCACACACGTTCAACTTATTGGATGCACGCGGCGTCATCTCCGTCACCGAGCGCACCCGCTACATCACCAAAGTCCGCAACTTGTCCAAACAAATCGCCACCCTGCACTTCAACAAGCGTGAAAGCCTCGGGTTTCCGCTGCTAAAAGCAGGCGTTGAGAAGTGAGAATTGAGAATGCAGAATGTTGAATTAAGACCTAGACTTTGACTGCTTAGTTCAACATTCTCAATTCAACATTCTCAATTCAACATTCTCACCTCCCTAAACGGGGTGGAAATCTCGGACGCCATCACCTTCAAACTCGCGGTTGGAGCCTCGACCGGGATCGTAGCCTTCGTTGCGAACGCGTCTACGGAGGTCTCCGGCATCAGGACTCGATCGAACGGCATCGTCCGGACTAATCCGCCCCAGCAGCACCAAGTCACATAGCGCTTGGTTCATGACCTGCATTCCTTCGTTGGTGTCGGTTTCCATCAGGCGGAAGGCTTCGGAGTCTTCGCCTTTGACGAGGTAATCGGCCATGGCAGGGGTGTTGATTAGGATTTCGTGGACCGCAGTCCGTCTGCCGTCTGTGGTCGGCAGCAATTGCTGAGACACCAGGGAGACGAGGGATTCCATGATTTGGACGCGCATCGACGCTTGCTCGTCAGGATTAAAAATATTGAGCAGACGGTTAATGGTCCCAATAGCGCTCTTAGTGTGCAGCGTTCCAAGGACGAGGTGGCCCGTTTGAGCCGCTTTGAGGGCCGTATCCACCGTGACTCGATCGCGCATTTCCCCGATCAAAATCACATCGGGATCTTCCCGGAGAACCGCCCGCAGTGCATGGGAAAATTCTTTGGTATGGAGTCCGACTTCCCGCTGGCTGACCAGGGATTGATTCGACTGGTGGACGTACTCGATCGGATCTTCAATGGTGACAATATGGCGGGAATCGTTGTCGTTCAGGTGACGAATCATGGCAGCGATCGTCGTGGACTTGCCCGATCCGGTCGGTCCGGTGACGAGGATGAGACCCTGGGGTTGTGCGATGAAGTTTTTGAGCACGGGCGGAAGGCACAACCCATCGATCGTTGGAACATCCAACGGAATCAGCCGGAAGACAATCGCTCCGCCTGTCAAGCTTTCAAAGCAGTTCACCCGACAGCGCAAGAATCCGGGATAGTAAATCGCCGTATCCAACTCCATGGTTTCTTCAAAGTTTTCAATTTGTTTTGGCGACAAAATCTCTTCAAGATAGCCTTTGAACTGGTCCGGCGTAATCGTGCCATATTCTGACTGAATCGTCATTGCGCCGCGAATCCGAAACCGAATCACTTCTCCCACCCGCAGGTGAATATCAGACGCATCTTTAGCGTGGGCATCTCGGACCATCTGTTCAATGGTGTTGACGGCGATCGGTCGGTAGGAATCTGCGGCGGCTCGGGGATCAGCCGCTGGCGTCGCGTATTGCTGTGTGGGAGCCTGAGAGGCCGACTGCGAATTGACATTGAGATAGGCAGATTGCACGGCTTGTCGGGTCGCCATACGAGGAGCCGGGGGATGCATGGGCGGTGGGGGCGGCGCGATCGGCGGCGCCTCACCCTGAATCCGCGTCGAAGCATTTGGGGGCCGTCCACCCATGGGCATTTCGCGATTCGATCGATCGTCTTGATTAAATTGAGTCATGGTGCGCCTAGGTGGATGGACCGATACAGAACCGATATGGAAACTAGAGTGTTACTGAAATTTGTTACGTTAATTATTACGATCAGGCACTACTATTCTACAAATTTACTTAACATATGGGACATTGCATCGAAACTTGTCATTCTTGTTACGTTTTGCAACGAGCAACCGCTGGAGACCTAGAATGAAACGCTTTAAATGGGGATTACAGCCGCTGTTTCGTTCACTTTTTCAGACCCTCGAAACAAAGCTGGCATGGCCGTCCTATAGCGGCTGCGTGCTCCTGGGTCTGGCGGTCTTTTTCTTTATTGCAGCCACGAATACGCTCTCGGGCTGGCTATATGTCATGAGCGGGGTGATTTTGGCGTTGCTGACGATCGCCCTCTGGCTTGTCCGTCAAAATCTACGAAGACTTACCGTAGAACGACAGAATCCGGAGGCGGTGTCGGTGGGCGATGTGCTCCAGCTTCGACTGACGCTGCACAATGCGAGTGCCACGCCCAAGACCTTACTTAAGCTGGTCGATCGCATCCCGCCCGCCCTTGGATTACCGATCGAAACGGTGGTCGAAGTCGTTCCGCCCTTCGGGAGCTGGACCTGGCACTCTACCCAACGAGCGACCCGGCGCGGAATTTATCAATGGCAGCAGGTGGAACTTCGGACGGGCGCACCCTTGGGGTTGTTGTGGGCCAGCCGATCGCACTTGGTTCCGGTGCGGGCTGTGGTTCATCCGCAGGTATTGGCGTTGACCAGTTGCCCCATCATTGACCAAATGGGGCGCGATCCGAGTTTGCAGATGCTCAGTCAACACCTGGCCCAAGCCTCGACCGACGGCATGACTCGATCGCTGCGGCCCTACCGCTGGGGGGATTCCATGCGGCTCATTCACTGGCGTACGAGTGCCAAGCTAGGAGAGCTGCGGGTGCGAGAACTGGAGAACTTCACTAGCGGCCAGTCTATTGTGATTGCCCTCGACACGGCCCCCGATACTGCCCATCCGTGGGAGGCCGAGGCGTTTGAACAGGCGGCGAGTGCAGCGGCGACTTTGTATTTTTATGCGCTTCAACAGCAGCTTCGGGTCAGTCTGTGGACGGCGCTGACGGGTCAGGTGCAAGGCAAACGATCGGTCCTAGATGCCTTAGCTGCAACCCATCCCAACGAAGGGCTAACCCTGAGAACTCCCAGTGAACGACCTACGGACCCCTTAGTTTGGTTGACGTCGCGATCGGGTAGCTTGACGGCGTTGCCTTTGGGAAGCTGTGGGTTGGTGTGGATGCCTGAAGAGACGGCAACCGGGTCTCAACTTGGCGCGATGACCCAAGACGCGATCGGACAGGCCATGATGATGCAGGTCAATGAGCCGTTAGATGAACAACTCACACAAGGTGCAACTCGGCCACCTGCATCAAATTTAGGCGTCAAATTCAAGGCGATAACATGAGTCAGACAAATCCAACTAATGACGAGATTGACTCTGATTTCCCAGCAGAATTTTGGCAGGGCGTTGAGCAATTTAATGCAGGCGAATTTTATGCGTGTCACGACACCTTAGAAGCGATTTGGATTGAGGCTCCGGAGGCCGACAAAAAATTTTATCAGGGGATTTTACAGATTGCGGTGGCGCTTTACCACCTGGGGAACCAAAACTTGCGAGGAGCCGTCATTTTGCTTGGGGAAGGAAGCCACCGTCTGAGGGCCTATCCCGGCGATTATGCGCAGCTTGATGTCATTGATGTTATCCAGCAGGCGATGACGCTTCTGACGGATTTGCAAATCCATGACCCGCAGCATCCTCTACCCCCCAAACCCGAAGGCTTCAAAATCCGGCGTCTCCAGACGGACCTAGACCTGTGTTAATATCCCCCTTATACTGACCGCACTGGTTCTTGCCACCATGGTTCAACTCATTCTTCCTCGCTTTCGCCTAGCGATCGCAACCCTATTTACTCCGCTGGCCCTTCTTTGTGGAAGCATCGCCGCACCCAATCTCCAACTGCCCGCTCAAGCGCAACAGCAGACCATGCAGCTCCGCGCCAACGTCACCGAAGCCAATTCCAAAACAGGCGTCGTCGTCGCCCGAGGCAATGTCCAAATCACTTATGCGGCGCGTCAAATCGAAGCTACCGCCGCGCAGGCCATTTATTATAGTAAAGAAGCAAAGATTGTATTGAGTGGGGATGTCAATATCCTTCAAGAAGGCAACCGTCTGCGCGGTGAAACCGTGACCTATTTGGTGAATGAAGGACGATTTATTGCGTTGCCTCAGGAAAATAGCCAGGTGGAGGCCACCTACTTGATCAAAGAGACACCCACAACAGCCCCGGCTCCTGTTACTGTCCCGACCAACCCCGCCCCCGTTAAGCCGATCAAACTGCCGTTCCCAAGTACAACCGCGCCAAAACTTCCCGGTGCGGTGCCTGCTGTTCCTGAGAAGCCATAGGCTGCCGAATGAAACTTGCCCTTGAAAATGTCCAGAAATCCTACGGGGCGCGATCGATCGTGAATCGCGTCAATTTGTCGTTTCAGCAAGGCGAAATCGTCGGACTCCTCGGACCGAATGGGGCGGGAAAAACCACCACGTTCTATATGGCGACAGGACTGGAAAAGCCCGATGAGGGCAAGGTGTGGCTCGATGATGACGACATTACCCAATCGTCTATTGACCAACGTGCAAGGCTAGGAGTCGGGTATTTGGCCCAGGAAGCCAGTATTTTTAGATTTTTGACGGTGAAAGATAATATTTTGCTCGTCCTAGAACAGACGGGCGTCGATCGAAGGGAATGGGGCGATCGGCTTCATGCACTCCTAAAGGAATTCCGGCTAGAGACGGTGGCCAATACTCAGGGTATCGCAGTGTCCGGGGGAGAACGTCGCCGAACGGAGCTAGCGAGAGCACTGGCGTCTGGGCCTGAGGGACCTAAGTTTTTGCTCTTGGATGAACCATTTGCGGGGGTGGATCCTATAGCGGTGGCTGAGATTCAGGACATCATTGCTGGACTGCGCGATCGGAATTTAGGAATCTTGATCACTGACCATAATGTGCGGGAAACCCTAGCCATTACCGATCGTTCCTATATTTTGCGAGAGGGAGAAATTTTGGCTTCAGGTCGTTCTGAGGAGCTATACGCAAATCCGCTGGTCCGTCAATACTATCTAGGGAATAATTTTCAACCTTAGGAGTCCTTTACAATCAGAAAACCTGTTCGATCGTTAATCTTTTATGAACCCAGCAATGCCAACCGCTATCAAGAAACTGATTCCGTCTCGTTTTCCGGGGTTCTCGGTCCTCGATCGTTATTTGGTTATTCAGTTGTTACTGCCCTTTTCCTTTGGGGTGGCGGCGTTTTCGTCCATTGGCGTTTCGATCGGCGCGTTGTTTGAACTGATCCGCAAAATTACGACAGCAAATCTATCGTTTGAAATCGCCTTGCAGGTGTTTTTTTTGCAGATGCCGCTGTATATTTTTTACGCGCTGCCAATGTCCATGTTGCTGTCGGCGTTGATGTTGTACAGCCGTCTAGCGACCGATAGTGAACTGATTGCGTTGCGCAGTGCGGGGATTAGTGCGTATCGATTGGCGGTGCCGACGTTGATGGTGGGGCTGTTGGTTACAGGAATTAGTTTTACCTTTAATGAAGCTATTGTTCCAGCGACCAAGACGCGCGGCGCGGAACTGCTGCAAGAGGCGCTGAATGAAGGCAAGGTGACGATCGTTAGCAATGTTGTCAATCCAGTTTATGAAACGGTGACGCTGCCCGATGGAAGTAAAACTCAGACGCTAACGAAGCTGTTCTACGCCAAAAGTTCCAACGGGAAAGAAATGGATGGCGTCACGATTTTGGACCTTTCCGAACCGGGAATGCAGGTCTTTGTGTCGGGCCGAAAGGCGACGTGGAACAACGAGAAAAATTTCTGGGATATTTTTGATGGGACATCTTATACCTATTCCACGGACGGGACGCGGCGAGAGATTATGAAATTTCAGCAGGCGATCGTTAATTTCTCTCGGGTGCCACTGGATCTAGTCAATCGCAAAAAAGATACGGAAGAGATGACCGTGCAGGAGCTTGAAAAGCTGAAGTCGCTGTTTGATCAAAACGGGAATTATAAAGAATCTCAGACGACTTTACTGCGGATTCAACAGCGGTTGGCGACGCCGTTTATCTGTTTGGTCTTTGCATTGTTTGGTGCAGCGTTGGGGATGCGGCCTAACCGTCGATCGGGGAAAGGGGCGAGTTTTGCGATGAGTATCGTGATTATTTTTGGATATTATTTGTTGGCGTTTATGTGTGACGCGCTGGGGTTGAAAGGCGTGTTTTCGCCCTACGTGGCGGGCTGGTTGCCGATGGTGGTTGGGTTGGTGTTGGGCGGTGGTTTTTTGGTCAAAGCCGCTCAGTAGGCTTTAGCGTAGGCGTCCGCGACTTAAATCATTTAGCGATTCAATATCCTTCTTCGTTGGGTTTAGGGCATAGCGAGCCATGCCCCTACAGTTTCTGGAACCCGGATTTGTAGGGGCATGGCTATGCCGTGCCCAAGACCCAACGAAGAATAGATCAACACTCTAGGTTTGATTGATTTCAAGACAGGCATTACTTACGCCGCGTAGTTAGATGTCTAGGGAAGAATTTGCGCGAGGTCTAATGTCCCAACGATCGAGGTAGGGAGAGTTACGGTTTGGTTCTTGGAATAGATCTGTTGGGAACGATACGCAAATTCGCCTGTTGTCTTTTGGAACGGTTGCTCTAAAACTTCAAGCTGAGTGTCGAGCACATTAAAAATCCAATAGTGATAAATATTGGCTTCGGCATAAAGGGAAGCTTTGAAGGTGCGGTCGTACTCAATGGAGGAATCGGCCACTTCGATGATCAGCAAAATGTCGTCCGGGCCAGGATGAGCGTCGAGATAGTCATCGGCCCGATCGCGCACCACGACAAAATCTGGTTCCGGTTCACTGCCAGACAAGAGCTGAACTGGGTCTTGGCACCGCAAGGTCATGTCTGTAAGCAGCGGCAGTAGCACCTTGAGCAACCGCTGACAGCACACGGTATGTTTCATTCCTTTAGCCGCCATCTCGATCAATTCCCCGCGAATCAGTTCAATGCGATCGTCTTCTCTAAAAAACCCGATTTCTGTCAAGTGGGCATATTCCTCAATTGTGAATCGTTTGGGTTGAGGACCGTGCTGTGGGCTACGTTCTGGGAGGGTTGCGGGGGGACGAGGGAAGTTCATGAGGTGTGGGTTAGGGAACGGTAGACCGTGCCGGGACATGGTTAAATAGAGTCCTAGTTCCGTGTTCTGGATGTCGCTGTGTCAGAGAAAGTGTCAGAAAAAGGGCCAGAGAAATCTCCCAAAAAACGATCGCTGATCAATATTGCTTCTATTGTGGCGATCGCGACGCTGATTAGCAAGGTTTTTGGACTGGGGCGATCGGTGATTTTGGCGGCGGCGTTTGGAACCAGTGCGCCTTATGGGGCTTATCAGTTTGCGAGTATTATTCCGAGCTTTTTTGTGGTTTTGCTGGGCGGCATTAATGGCCCGTTTCATAGTGCGATGGTCAGCGTGCTGGCTCGGAAAGATAAAAAAGAATCCGCAGAGATTTTGGAGTCGATCGCGACGTTGGTGGGCCTGGTGATGCTGGGGGTGACGCTGCTTACGGTTGTTTTTGCCCCGCAGCTTTTGACCTTGGTGGCGTCGGGGTTGGCGGACAATGAGCCTGAAGTTCGAGAGATGGCGATTCAGCAGCTTCGCATTATGGCCCCGACGGCTTGGTTTGCGGGGATGATCGGTCTGGGATTTGGGGCGTTGAATGCCTATGAGGTGTATTGGTTGCCGTCGGTGAGTCCGATTTTGTCGAGCTTGGCGATGATCGGGACCGTCGGTGGACTGTGGTTTATGCTGGGCAACCAAATCGCGAGTGCTCAAAATGGGGCGTTTTCAGGTGCGGTGCTAGCTGGGGCGTTTGTGGCGGGGACGGTGTTGCAGTGGTTTGCACAAATGATTGCGCAAGCGCAGGAAGGGTTGGGCGGATTTCGGTTTCGGCTCGATTTGAAAAGTCCGGCGGTCAAAGAAGTGGTGCGGCTTATGGGTCCAGCGCTGTTTGCATCAGGAATGCTACAAATCAATGTGTATACCGACATGCAATTTACGTCTTACCTAGACAATCCATCGGTGGCAGTATCGGCCTTAGATTATGCAAATTTGCTGGTCCAAACGCCACTTGGTATTTTGTCAAACATGATTCTGGTGCCGTTCTTACCGATTTTTTCGCAGTTGGCTGATCCGCAAAATTGGGGTGAACTGAAAGGCCGAATTCGACAAGGATTATTGATTACCGCAACGGCGATGTTGCCCTTAGGTGCGTTGATGATTGCGTTGTCAGGACCGATCGTAACCGTAGTCTATAGCCGTGGAGCCTTTGATGCTGAATCTGTCAGAGTGACGACCTCAGTTCTGATCGCTTATGCGTTTGGGATGTTTGTATATCTGGGTCGGGATGTGTTGGTTCGAGTATTCTATGCGCTAGGCGATAGCGATACCCCGTTTAAAATCAGCCTGGTTAATATTGGTTTAAACGCGTTGTTCGATTGGTTGCTGTTGCCATTAGGCGTACAGGGTTTAGTCTTCGCGACGGTGAGTGTAAACGTACTCTCATTGATTGCTTTAACTTATTATCTAAATCGTAAATTAAACGGATTGCCGTGGAGGTCTTGGGGTGTTTCGATCGTCGGTCTGACGTTGGCTAGTCTGCTCGCAGGGATTGCGAGTTATGGGGTGCTAACAACCCTTCAAGGACCGCTTGGAACCGTGGGATTTGTGCCAGTCTTAATTGAACTCTGTGTCTCTGGGGGCGTTGGACTCGTGATTTTCGGGCTGATTGCAACGCAGCTTCGGATTCCAGAAGTCATGCTGCTAAGCGATCGGATTCTATCCAAAGTCAGACGGTAGTTGTCTGCGGCTTATTAAATAACCCAGCGATTCAAATCTTCGTTGGGTTTGGGGCACGGCGAGCCATGCCCCTACAGATCCGGGTTCAAGATGCAGATCTTATTGCAGCCCAGTATTGGCTAAAGCAACGATCGGCATTGTGCCGTTGAACGGATCTTTGAGAAAGTCAGATGCCGATTGAGTTGCGCCGACGGATAGATTAATGTCACCAGCTTTGGCATTAATAATGGTCGCTTCGAGCTTAGTTCCCCGTCGAATTTGGACATTTTGGTCAGCTTGATTCACGGTAACTCCCGCTAAATCAGCAAGGAGAATCTTGTCATTTTTTCCATAGCCTTGAATAACTAATCTCACTGAAGTAGATTCTCCCAATGAGAAGACATCATCTCCAGTGCCGCCAATAATGGTTGTATCTGACGTGACTCCTTTACCGAGATAAATGATGTTATTCCCATTTCCAGCATTGATGGACAACTCACCACGGACCGGACCTTCAGTGTAGACAACATCATTTCCATTCCCCGCTGTAATCTTCGTCGAATCGACACCCGAGGCATAAATCTGGTTTTGGCCCCCACCTGCATTGATAGTGACAACACCCCCGACACCTGAAAGGATGTCGTCGCCATCGCCTGCGGAAATCGTTGTAAAAAAGCCTCTTACCATCGCACGGTTGTTGCCGCTTCCGAGATTAACTGAGGACGATCGACTGAGCGCAGAGACCCGATCGTCCCCCGCCCCCGAATTGACCCTGCTCATGAACCCGCCCACCTTAATGACATCGTTACCACTTCCGCTCGTGATTCGATTGTCATATGAATTGGCGGTTACAGTGTTGTTGCCTTCCCCCGCTTGAACAATGAGTCCACCGACTCGCGCATCGCCGATCGCATTAACAACATCATTGCCATCACCCGTGTCAAACGTGCTGAGGCCAGTTGCCGATTCTCTAGCGGTGAAGTTGATCAGGTCGTCTCCTGCTGCCGACTGAACGATTATTTTATTCGCATCGGTGATGGTGATTTCATCGGCTCCAGAACCCGTCACAACGTTAATATTTCCAGAGATGGTGAGTTTGTTTGCGCCATTTCCAGCGTTCACGAGTCCATAGGCCTCTGCATTTGTTAACTTGAATTGAATCGTGTCGTTACCTTCACCGGAGTTAATCTGACTCGGAAGTTTATCGGAATCGACTGTGATAATGTCCGCACCTGCTCCAGTAATCACTTTTGCGGAACCTTTAACCGTTACGGTATTGTTTCCATCCCCGGCGTCTATCGTTGCGGAATTAAGGGTCGATGCATTGGTTACCGCATTAATCACATCATTCCCAAAACCGCTCTTAATCACGTTGTCCCCGCTCGGACGATCGAGATTAAAGGTAATCTTATTGTCACCATTTCCCGCATCAATCCGAGTGGTAATGTCAGGTCGACTCCCATGAGGTACAGCTCCCGGAAAACAAGATGAAGTTGTTTCCTCCATCCACATCCACGGTCGTCTTGCCATCGACTTTGAGGACAATAAAGGGGAGCATCTCACTTTTGCAATGAGTATAAATACTTGCGATATTAAGCACGAATTGAAGGTGAGAAACCTATGGAAAACTGACCATTGAGATAAGCAC
>JAYUJY010000151.1:0-4774 GCA_043764895.1 Synechococcales cyanobacterium
CAAGAGTCAAGCGATTCCTGATCTTTTGATAGGGCGAGTCGGCGGATCGACTTCAGGGTTTGCCAAAATCAACCTAGAACCGGGCTGGCGCGTCACCCGCCGCGTGGCCCAAGGCAAGCTCACGGGGCACTTCTATCTGACCAACGATCGAACCCTTGAACAAGTCATGGCAACGATGCAACCTGCTTTAGGGACACCCATTACATCTCCTGAAATGACTCCCATGGCTCCGGTCGTCTTTCCAATCGCGACACCTGTTCCCAGTTCGACGCCCAGTTCGATGCCCAGCAATCAACCTTTAGTTTTTAGCAGCCCAACTATCAATAGCGTTCCCCCATCTCCCGAGGTCTTGAAATAGCCCGATCGATCTGAGCGTACAGATCCGCCACTTGGGTTGAATTATCTAAAACCCAGGTGGCCTTGCTGCATTTAATTTGAATATCAAGCTGGGACGAGATTCGATCTTGGGCTTGCGTTTCAGACAGATTCGATCGCGTCATTAAGCGCTGCAATTGCCGATCGAACGAACAATAGATCACCCAAGTTTCGGTAACCAGATCAGTCATTTCAGCTTCAAAAAGTAATGGCACCACCAAAATAACAGGCCGATCGGGCGAGTCTTGAAGTGATCGATCGCGGTTCTGAATTAATTTCATCCGAACAAAAGGATGGATTTGGGCTTCAACCCAGTGGCGTTCGGCGGGATCGGTAAAGATCTTAGCTCCAAGTGCGGCGCGATCGAGGGTCCCATCGGTAAGCAAAATGCCCGGACCGTAGCGATCGGTGATGGCTGCGATCGCACAAGTACCGGGCACCACAGCCTCACGAGCATAAATATCCGCATCCAGAACCATGAGACCGTGACGCGTTTCAAGGTAAGTCGAAACCGTCGTTTTGCCCATGGCGATTCCGCCCGTGATGCCAATGATTCGAGGGTTCTTCATAGCCCCATCCAGGGTCTCCTACGCCTCTTCCGGTTCAACCCACTTGCCATCCCCCTTAATCAGCGCCACCAACTCGACGACACCCTCAGCCTCAGGAACTCGCTTAATTTCTTCCCGTCCCCGATAAAGTGCGATCGTCCCTGCCGTTTTGCCAACATAGCCATAGTCCGCATCCGCCATTTCGCCCGGTCCATTCACAATGCAACCCATCACAGCGATATTTAAACCAGCGAGATGGCTTGTCGCTTCACGAACCTTGTGCAACACGTTTTCAAGATTAAACAACGTCCGACCGCAGGATGGGCAAGCCACATACTCCACCATCGTGCGACGTAACCCCAACGCCTGCAAAATCCCATAGCACACCGGAATTTCTTTTTCCGGAGCCTCGGTCAACGACACCCGAATCGTATCGCCAATGCCTTCAGCCAGAAGTGTCCCAATGCCAGCCGTGGACTTAATGCGGCCATACTCGCCGTCCCCCGCTTCCGTCACGCCGAGGTGCAAGGGATACGCCATTCCGAGGGCATCCATCCGCTGAACCATCAGACGGTTGGCCGCCAGCATAACGGGGACGTTGGAGGCTTTGAGGGAGATTTCGATGTTGTAAAAGTCGAGAGACTCACACATGCGAATGAACTCCAACGCCGACTCCACCATTCCCGCAGGCGTGTCGCCGTAAGTAAATAGCATCCGTTCAGCCAGAGAACCATGGTTGACGCCGATGCGCATGGATTTGTTTTGATCCCGGAGCTTAATGACCAGCGGGGCCAACGTTTCCAGAATCCGATCGCCGATGTCCTTAAATTCTTGCGCCGTATACTCAGTCCGGCCCTCTAACGGTTTCTCAAAAACGTACAAGCCTGGATTAATCCGAACGTTATCGACATAATTCGCCACTTCAAGGGCAATTTTCATCCCATTGTGGTGAACATCGGCGACTAGGGGCACATTTTGGTACGTCGTGTGGAGCCGATCGCGGATTTGTTCCATGGCCTTCGCATGGGCGATGCTCGGAACCGTCACACGGACAATCTCACATCCGATTTCGTGGAGGCGACGAATCCCGGCAACTGCACCTTCAATGTCGAGGGTGTCCTCGTTGATCATCGACTGGACGGCGACCGGGTGTTCGCTACCGATCATAATGCTACCCACCGGAACCGATCGTGTTTTGCGACGACGGATGGCGGGATCGGTCGAAAGAGTTGCGGCGAGAGAAGTCGCTGTAACGGGCATTTCAGAAGTCAGCGGTGCAATAGGCGGCGTCAGAGTTTGCATATAATACGCATAAAAATTCGGCTATAGTCAAGCGTCGCACAGAACGACACTTCCTGGATGCTTCCCACCCCCACAAAGAGGAACTAGGCTGACCGTTCCATGACTTCGCTGACGCTCAAAGGGCGCGGAAGGCGAGACTCTTGTTTTACGGTTCCGGTCATGGCAGCAGATTGTAGTGACATGAACGCACAGAGGTCGTCATATCCATAGTGATTCCGGAGAAGACTCCGGAGTTGATCTTCGGCTTCTAGGGTGAGCCATCCGGTACTGAAAGCTTGCTCGACAACATCGCTGATGCACATAGGGAATCTCATCGGGCAGGATAGATTGAGTGGAGCTGAATTGTCATCGGTAGAAGCACTTGATTAGCACTTAAGTCATCATTCCGGAAAACAGCCATTTTAGGTGTGATACTGGTCACAGGTTATTAAGCACTGTGCTCACAGGGTGATAATCTGCGTAGAGGCTTTTTTGGCAAGCGGGTTTCATGGCACTTTTAACATTGCGATCGATTAGGAAGGATTTTGGCATCAAAGAGGTGCTGAAATCGGGGAATTTTGTCCTAGAACAGCGCGATCGTGTGGGTCTGATCGGCACAAATGGGTCAGGCAAATCGACGTTACTCAAGATGATTGCGGGAATGGAGCCGATCGATGGGGGTGAAATTGATATTCCCAACGGCATTCGCGTCGTGTATTTGCCTCAGCAGCCGCCTGTGGATGAGGAGAAGACTGTCTTAGAGCAAGTCTTCGCAGATTGTGGTGAAGTGGTGACGTTGATTCAAGAGTATGAATCGGTGTCAGAGAAATTGGCGACGGCAACGGGCAAAGAAAGCAACAAGCTTCTCGCACGGCTGTCGGTGTTGACGGAAGAAATGGAGAATTCCGGGGCGTGGGAAATCGAAACCCAGGCCAAGGTGATCTTGAATCAATTGGGGATCACTGACTTTACAACAAGAGTGGGCGATTTGTCTGGCGGTTACCGGAAGCGGATTGCGATCGCGACGGCGATTTTGACTCAGCCCGATGTGCTGCTGATGGACGAGCCGACCAACCATTTGGATGCGGATTCGGTGGAGTGGTTGCAGAGTTATTTGATGCGATATCAGGGTGCGCTGCTCTTAGTGACGCACGATCGCTACTTCTTGGATCAAGTCACGAATCGGATTTTGGAAATCGATCGGGCGGATTTGTTCGGTTATGAAGGAAATTACTCCTACTACCTAGAGAAAAAAGCCCTTCAAGAAGAATCCTCTGCTAGCAGTCAGCGCAAATTTGCAGGCGTACTGCGTCGGGAATTGGCATGGCTCCAGCGCGGACCCAAAGCGCGAAGTACGAAACAAAAAGCGCGAATCGGTCGCGTTGAGGAGATGAAGGAGACCGAGTTCAAAGAAGCACAGGGAAAGATTGAAATTTCCACTCTAGGCAGACGTATCGGCAAGAAAGTGGCCGTGCTGGAAAATGTCTCCAAAAGCTTCGGCGATCGCACCTTGATCAAAGATTTCACCTACGAATTTACGGGCGAAGATCGGATCGGGATCATCGGCGGAAATGGAGCCGGGAAATCGACGTTGATGAATCTGATTACAGGCAGAATAGAACCCGATTCAGGAAACGTTGAAATCGGTTCAACGATTCAGTTTGGTTATTTTGATCAACACTCCGACGATTTGCAAGATGGCATGGATGGCAATCAGCGGGTGATTGATTACTTGAAGGCTGTGGCGGAACTCGTCAAAACCTCCGACGGATCGATTATCACCGCATCGCAAATGCTAGAGCGATTCCTATTTGCACCGAACCAACAATATGCGCCGATCGAAAAACTCTCAGGCGGAGAGAAGCGTCGGTTATTCCTATTGAAGGTATTGCTGAGTGCGCCGAATGTCTTGATCCTGGATGAACCAACCAACGACCTTGATGTGCAAACGCTATCGGTTTTGGAAGAATATCTAGAAGACTTCAAGGGCGCGGTGCTAGTAGTGTCCCACGATCGCTATTTCCTCGATCGGACGGTGGAGTCGATTTTTGCTTTAGAACCGGGTGGCAATATCAAACGCTATCCCGGAAACTATTCCATCTACCTCGACTATCGGAAAGACGAACTCGCCGCCGCAGAAGCGCCAAAGGCCACGAAAAGTGCCGTCGCACCAGTAGCCCCAGCCATTGCGCCCACTCCTCCAGCCTCTAAAACCACCACGGCGAGGAAACTATCTTTTAAAGAGAAACGAGAACATGAAACCTTAGAAGCCGCGATTCCTAAACTAGAAGCTGAGAAAGCATCCATTGAGAAGAAACTTTCTGAAAACCAGCCTTCTTACAGTGACGTAAAAACACTGTCCGATCGATTGGTGGCCATAGAAAAAGAGATTGAAACCTCAACCGATCGGTGGATGGAATTATCGGAGGAAGGGTAAGCGTTGAGAGTAAAGTCCTAGTACTGTGCGGCTTAAATAAGCCCTTTATTGAAATCAAAATGAGGGTCGCTATTAGCTTGCTTCTTCGTTGGGTTTAGGGTTCGGCGAGCCAAACCCCTACATTCTCTGAAAC
>JAYUJY010000152.1:0-22627 GCA_043764895.1 Synechococcales cyanobacterium
TGTGCAGTAATGGCCGTAATTGAGAATAATGTCGCAATTAAGCCTAAACTACCAGAAATTGAGTTGTTCATACTGTCCTTAGTGTGAAGAAGCCGTTGGAACTGAGCTACACGAGGCGGAGACCCGGCATCAAGCCATCCTCAAAGCGAGGCAACTTGACCCAAACCTGCACTGATTCGATACGTCTGTGGCATTCAGCTCACGCTGTATTGAGTTTCAGACTTAAATCTCAAAGCCTAAGCTTCAAGACACTCTGAATTCCAAACCACTCCGTAATGCGTACTCGGTCCGTATTCATTCTCTGAGTTCGGAACTGCACTACAGTAACATGAAGTTTTGCCATAGCCCATCCAGTGAAGGTACGGACCTGGGATAACTTTATGTTAAATTCATAATTTACAAGGCAGCTAAAATCTATGAAACTTAAGTGCAGCAAAGTTTTGAGAGGTCTCTACTTGATTCGTTGCAGCAAAAGACAACCTTGATTTTATGAAAACTTCACAGAAATATCTGGAAATTGCCATGCGATCGGTGAAGTTGTTGAGCATTGTGGACCCTTGGGTTTGCTAAACCGGACCGAACTAGCAAAACGAACTTAAACCTTCGTTACAATAATTCGACAGCACGCCCGCTGTCGGTGTTCGCTGTGACAAACTAATCAGTCTATAGGCAGATGACAGGATTGATAAATAGGGATGCTATGAGTTCATGACGCAATATCTATGACGCAATGTCTATGACGCAATAAATGCCCCCTGCTAAAGGTAGAATGTCGGTCGCAGTCCCTAATACCACAATCTATTGCCGCAATCTATGGATTACAAGACAGCCGGAGTCGATGTCGAAGCAGGACGTGATTTTGTGAGGCGCATCACGCAGACCGTCGAAAAGACCTATCGTCCTGAAGTCATGGGTCGGCTGGGTGGATTTAGTGGCTTATTTAGTTTGCCAACGGGATACCGCGAACCCGTTCTGGTGTCGGGTACCGATGGCGTCGGGACCAAGCTAAAGCTGGCGCACCAGTTAGACGTTCACGACACGGTGGGGATTGATCTCGTTGCCATGTGCGTCAATGACGTGATTTGCTGCGGAGCCGAGCCGCTGTTTTTTCTGGACTATCTGGCGACCGGACATCTTGAACCCGCCCAACTCGCTCAAGTTGTCGAAGGCATTGCGATCGGATGTGTCCGATCGGGTGCAGCTTTACTAGGCGGCGAAACAGCGGAGATGCCGGGTTTTTACCAGTCTGGAGAATATGATCTGGCGGGATTCTGCGTTGGAATTGTTGAAAAAAGTAAAATTTTAGACGGGTCACAGGTCCAAATCGGCGATGTTGTGATTGCGCTGTCGAGTAGCGGCGTCCACAGCAACGGATTTAGCCTCGTGCGCAAAGTCATTACCGACAGCGGCGCTCAGTGGTCCGATCGGCCCGAGATGCTCAACGGTCAAAGCCTCGGAGAAGCCCTGCTCGAACCCACCCAAATCTATGTCAAACCCATCCAAGCGGCATTGAAATCGGGACTCAAGGTTCATGGCATGGCGCACATTACGGGCGGTGGTTTGCCTGAAAATCTTCCCCGCTGCTTAAGCTCTGGGCAAAGCGTTCGGATCAATCCTGAGTCCTGGACCCCATTGCCAATTTTCAACTGGATCGCTAGTGTGGGCCAGGTGCCGATGAAGGATATGTTCAACACGTTCAATATGGGCGTGGGGATGGTGGTGATGGTGGCCCCGGATGACTCGGCAAGTGCGATCGAATTTTTTACATCACAGGATATCGAAAGTTACCCAATCGGTGAAGTCATTGCGGGAGCAGGAGACGTGGTAGGACTGTGGTAAAAGCAAAAAAACAGTTTGGGCAACACTGGCTACAGAGCGAAAAAGCACTCAGTAAAATCGTCTTGAGCGCAGAACTCAAACCCACCGATCGCGTGTTGGAGATTGGTCCAGGGACGGGGATTTTGACGCGGCCTTTAATGCAGGAAGCCGAGTCCGTGGTGGCGGTTGAGGTCGATCGCGATCTCTGTGATCTATTGAGCCAAAAGCTAGGGAAAATCGAAAAATTCTTGCTGGTGCAGGGTGATTTTCTAAAAATGGATCTCGATCAGGTGTTGGCTCCGTTTGAAGCCTTTCACAACCCTCGGAAAGTGGTCGCAAATATTCCGTACAACATCACCGGACCCATTCTCGAAAAGCTCCTCGGCACCATCGCCCATCCCAATCCCAATCCCTTCGAGTCCATTGTTCTGCTCGTCCAGAAAGAAGTCGCGCTGCGGATCTGTGCCCGCGCTAACAACTCAAACTATGGAGCGCTCTCGGTGAGGATCCAATATCTCGCCGACTGTGAATTTGTCTTCGATGTCCCCGCCAAGTCCTTCCGTCCGCCCCCTAAGGTCGATTCTGCTGTGATTCGCCTGCGGCCCCGCCCGATCAATCGTCCCGCCCAAGACCCGCAGCACTTGATGCAAATTTTGAAGCAAGGATTTTCAAGTCGGCGCAAAATGTTGCGCAATAACCTGAAAAGCACCATAGAATCAGAGGCTCTAGGTGAGATGCTGACGGCTCTGAACATTAATCCGCTGGCACGAGGTGAAGAACTCAATGTTGCGGATTGGGTTAATTTGAGCGATCGACTCTTAACGAGGGTCGATTTCAGCCCTGAGCAACCTGAATCCTGATGCTCGATCGGATTTTAACGGGGATTTCAACTTTGTGCTCAATGGATCTTGAGTCTTGAGCCATCCCATCGTATGCTTAAGCGTTGAGAATTTTCTCTGAAGGTTTCTTCTGTTAAGATTCTCGATCGAAAGGTTCCCTGAGAGTTTCACCGATTCTCCATCTATCCGTATCTTCAAGAGGCAATGTCCCGACAATGAGCCATCCCGATCAACACCCCTCCCCCCAAACTCAACCTAATGAGTGGCTAACGGATAGTAACGGACAAGTTGCCCTCTCCATTCGATTTAAGGGCGATCGTCTGTTCAAGGAAGAGTCGCCGTATCAGACCGTGGAAGTCTTTGATACCCATAGCTGCGGAAGAATGCTCACCATCGACAGCATGGTGATGTGTACTGAATGGGACGAGGCGGCTTATCACGAGATGATTGCCCATGTTCCGATGCTGACCCACCCCAGCGTCAAAGATGTGTTGGTCATTGGTGCGGGGGATGGCGGGACGATTCGTGAACTAATGCGTCACCCCAGCATTGAAAAGGTGACCATGGTCGAAATTGATGAGGCCGTTGTTCGCGCATCAAAGCTCTTTTTGCCCACGATTTCTTCGGCACTCAATGATCCGAAGTTGACGCTGCTGATTGATGACGGGATCAAGTTTGTTCATGATGCGAAAGATGCGTCCTATGACCTAATTATCATCGATTCCTCTGATCCGGTTGGCCCGTCGGAAGGATTGTTTACCGCATCGTTCTATCAAGAAGTTTACCGAATTTTACGTCCGGGCGGCATCATCACCGTTCAGAGCGAATCTCCGTCCTTCAATCCCAAGGCATTCACGGAACTGAATCCCTGCCTGAAGAAGATTTTCGGTCAAGATAAAGTGCATTGCTACTTGGTCTTTATCCCAACGTATCCAACGGGTTTGTGGAGCTTGACGTACTGCTCGAAAGATGGCCCGCATCCGATTACGGATTTTGATAGGACTCGATCGGCTGAGTTTGCCCAAACTCATGGATTGCGTTATTACAATGAAGATGTTCATCAAGCGGCGTTTTGTTTGCCGACTTATATTCGGAAGATGATCGAGTAGCAATAGGCTCTTCGTAAAAGAGTTTTTGATTGGAATTTTTAGCGAGAGGTTAGCCCATGAGTCAGGCATTAGAAACTTACGATCCAAACGGGATTGGTCAGCTTAATGGCAATCTCTACGGGCTTCCTTTTGACTATGATTCGGCCAACTTAATTGTGTTTGGGGTGCCGTGGGAAGAGACGGTTTCCTATCGCCCAGGGACAGCCCACGGTCCGCAGCAGGTGCTAAAGGCATCACCCCAGCTTGATCTCTATGATTTCGATCATGCGGCGGGATGGAAGCAGGGTATTTTTATGCCTCCCATTCCTCAGGATATGTTGGACAAGAATGCGCATTACCGATCGTTGGCTTTACAGGTGATCGAACGGTTAGAAGCAGGCCGATCGCTGTCTGAATCGCCGGATTTGACCACGGCTTTGGCCCAGATAAATCAAGCGTGCGAAGCGGTTAATCAGTGGCTTTATCAGCAATGTCGCACTGCCATGGATGCGGGGAAACGAGTGGCGGTGATTGGCGGGGATCACAGCGCACCGCTGGGCTATTTTCAGGCATTGGCCGATCGCTATGAGAACTTTGGAATTTTGCATTTGGATGCCCATGGCGATTTGCGCAATGCCTATGAAGGGTTTGAGTATTCCCATGCGTCCATTATGTTTAATGCATTGAAGATTCCGCAGATTTCAAAACTAGTCCAAGTGGGATTGCGTGATATTTGCCAAGACGAAGTGGATCTGATTAATAACAGCCAAGAACGAGTGATTGCCCACTATGATTCAGCGCTCCAGCAAAAGTTATTTTCAGGCCGAAACTGGGTCGAGATTTGCCAAGAAATTATTGCGCCACTGCCTGAATACGTTCACGTAAGTTTTGACGTAGACGGTTTAGACCCGAAGCTATGTCCAAACACTGGAACGCCAGTCCCCGGCGGCTTGGCGCTAGAGCAAACCTATTGTTTGTTTCGAGAATTGGTGAAGAGCGATCGTAAAATTATTGGCTACGATCTCTGTGAAGTTGGCAACGCCGAATGGGACGGAAACGTGGGAGCGCGGATTGTTTATAAACTTGCAAATTTGATGGATTTGTCTTGGAAATAGGGGACGAAGCAGATCCCTCGTTGGTTTTGGGGCACGGCGAGCCATGCCCCTACAGATCTATCTTTCAAGAGATGGTAGGGGCATGGCCATGCCCCAGACCCAACGGGTTTTGATAACAGGTCTTATTTACGCCGCGCAGATCCTTAATACCGCATTTTTTGCCGATGGTTTGCGACCGACTCCACGAGTCCCAGCGCCAGAAAATTCATCAGCAATGCCGATCGTCCGTGGCTCAGGAATGGCAGCGGAATCCCCGTCACGGGCGACAAGCCGATCGTCATGCCAATGTTGACAAACGTTTGGAAAATAATCATAGAAAACACGCCGATCGCAATCAGCGATCCAAAGTCATCCTTCGCATTTTGTGCAATCACCAGCAGCCGATAGCAAATTAATAAAAACGTCAGCAGCACCGCAAACGATCCCACAAAGCCCAACTCTTCACCGATCGCCGAATAGATAAAATCCGTATGTTGTTCAGGGATAAAGTTCAATTGCGTCTGCGTCCCATGATTTAAGCCCTGCCCAAAGAGTTTCCCCGCCCCGATCGCAATCCGCGACTGAATCAAGTGGTAGCCGCCGCCCAGCGCATCTTGATCAGGGTCCAAAAACATCGTGACGCGCTGTTTCTGATAGTCATGGAGTCGATGCCACAGGAAATCACCCAAGCCGCCCGACACAAGATTCACCGCAACAGCCCCGAGCGTCCCCCACTTTTGCCAAGGTAACGTCCGCAAGGCCACGACTCCCATCGCCGCAACCCACACCAACCACAAACCCACACCCAACGGCGTCAGCATCGGGTTAATCCCCTTCAACGCATTAGGCAAAATATTTAACAAAATAGCGGAAAAAATCGGCGAGAGCATCAGCACAATCCAGCCCGGATTCGCGTTTCCCCAGTAGAGCATCCCGATCGTAATGGCCACAATCACCAAGGCCGTCCCGAGGTTGGGTTCTAGCAAAATCAAGACCAAGGGCAAGCCCACAATGCTCATCGTCCGCATCATCGAACCGATGGTGTTGGCCGGACGATCGTGTAGCAGCGCCGCTAAAGTAATAATAATTCCCAATTTTGCGAATTCAGACGGCTGAACATTGAAGCCCAAAATATTAATCCACCGCGTCGCCCCCAGCTCCGTCCGCCCAAAAAACATGACGCACAGCAGCCCGAAGTTAACCACGCCATACACCAGCCAACGCCACGGCAACAGGAGGTCATAACGCCACCGGGATAGAATCAGCACAATAACAACTCCAATGCCTCCTGTCACGATATGCTGCGTCCAGTCCGTCAATTGTTTATTGAGTTGAATGCTCCGAATCATCACACTCCCCAACACCATCAGGGCCACAGCTCCTAGAAGCAGTAACAGGTCAACGCCTTGCCAGGGTTGAACGAAGGTCTTCCAGCGAATTCGAGGCAATGACGTTTTCTGGAACATAGGGATGGGCAGCTATAAAGGGCGGATAGAAGGTCATTCAGATAGGGAATCAAATCGTATCGCAATTGTGTCGTCAGGGGGGATTCTACTATAGCCGTGCGATCGGTGTATGAATGAATGAACACATCGATCGAATCGATTTATTATTACATCCATTA
The DNA here is from genome assembly GCA_043764895.1 of Synechococcales cyanobacterium. GTDB lineage: Bacteria > Cyanobacteriota > Cyanobacteriia > Leptolyngbyales > Leptolyngbyaceae > JAAFJU01. Next base: position 6,464 of record JAYUJY010000152.1, read on the forward strand.
ATATGTTCAGGTATTCCGTTCATCTTCCGGAATCCATGGGCAAACTCTTGTCATTACCTAGACCCAGGATTCATCTAAACCCTTATGCTAGACCAGACCCAAATGACCCGACAAGAAGCGATCGATCGTCTCCGTGATTTTGGAATCCAAGGCGAACAGGTCTATTTAATTGACCTCATTCCATTGGTGGAGATGATTTGGGCGGATGGGTCTGCCCAACGAAGCGAAGTTGCGATTTTTGAAGCCTATCTCGAACAGCATGTGGCACGGGTCAATACACTCGCCGGGTATTCCATGTTGACAATAGACGCCGCTCAAACATTTATCCAGCGCTTTCTAAATGAACGTCCATCTGAAAAACTCCTGCACACGCTTCGATCGTTAATTCTGCCCGTGCGTCTTACCAACTCTGATGACACTGCGAACCAAGCCCTTCGCAAGTCTCTTCTGCAAGGCTGCCTTGATATTGCCGCTAGTTCCGTCACGGAGTATCCCTACGAATCGATCGAGCGCTTCTGTTCCTCTGAGAAGCAGTGTTGGTTTGAAATATTCGATACGCTAAACGCCGTCGATCGTAGCCAAACGGCTCACTCCAATTAGGTTTAATCATTGAACAATAAAAGCCGATCGGGCTGATGAAGTGCGATCGGCTTTTTGTCGGTTGAATTTCTAGTCTCAACTAAGTTTGTCTATAATTGAGGCAGATGCGATCGAGGAGACCCATGCCACTTATTACCCAAGCGAAAAATCTCACCCTTGGAGAAGTTCAGAAAACACTTAATCTACGGGAAATTGAAGACCTGAATTTTTTTGAGGAGTATCAAGACCAGCGGTTAGAGTTGGCGGAAAACGATCGACGTTTTCTGGATGAGCTACGTAAAGATTTACGACAGATGCAGAAGTATCCTCGGCACGAAGAAATCGTTAAGATGTTTGCCTTAGCTCCCGTCTTACGTTTAGCCGGACTGGCGAGATATCCCTTTCTCCCCAAAGCTGAACATATTATTGAGATCGATCTCAGCTATGAAGATAGAGATGAAGAAGACGTTATCATTCGCGGGAGAATAGATATTCTTGTATCTCATGAAAATCTTTGGGCGATCGTTATTGAGACAAAGCGATCGTCATCTAATGTTCTTGAGGCGCTCCCCCAAACGCTGACCTATATGATGGCAAGTAAAGCAAACAGCCTCCCCATTTACGGACTTTGCACCAATGGGACTGATTTTATATTTGTCAAACTAGTCAAAAGCGAAATCAATCAGTACGCACTTTCTGACCCGTTTTCAATCTATCGTAACGGCAACAATGAACTCTACAACGTAGTGAGTATCTTGAAACATTTGGGCGCGATCGTCACCCAAAATTAATTTCAACGCTCATCGAAAACCTAATGATCATCTCTTTTTCTGAGGAAGAGAGATGATCATCAGGAGTTTATTTTTGATACTGACCAAATTGAAACTCGTATACTTCATCTTCTTTTTCAGTTTCAATTTTTGAATCGGCCCGTGCATAGGAAACGCACAATAATGCATAGCCTTTTTCTTGGACTTCCGGGCTGATTCCAATATTGTCAACCTGCTCTAACTTGCCCGATCGCACATAAGCTGCACAAGTTGTACAAACCCCCGATCCACACGACGTCGGCAAATCCAATCCCGCCTCTAGCGCTGCATCCAAGACCGTTCTGTCATCTGGAATATCCAAATGATGAGTGGTCCCTTTGTGTAAAATCTCAATTTTGTAAGTCGTCGCCATCTCTAATGTGCCTCGCCATGAGCTTGGTTTCTAAACTCAAAAAGTTTCTAAACTCAAAAAGACACGCTATTAACGTGCCTTTCTAAGCCAACTCGATCGTCAATCGGAATAGTCTCAAATTTATTCTAGTGCGCTTGCTCCAGCAACGACTTCTAGAAGCTCCTGGGTGATCGCCGCCTGACGAGCTTTGTTGTAGGACAGGGTTAACGTACTAATCAATTGCTTCGCATTTTCGCTCGCATTATTCATAGCTGTCATCCGAGCCGCTAGTTCACTTGCGGCTGATTCTTGCAGCGATCGCAGAAGCTGATTGTTAAGATACAACGGCAAGATAGCATCCAAGATTTGGGCCGGATCTTGCTCGAAGATCATGTCCTGCGGAAAGTCTTGAACCGGGGCCGAAACTTTGGTCCGATCGACCGCAAAATCACCCCCACGCACCGTCAGACGAAACACTTCATCATCAGGAACTTCAAGCCCCTGAGGGTCTAAAGGCAAGATGGTTTGAATCGCAGGACGAGAAGCAATCAGCGACACAAACTTCGTGAAGATCATCTCAACGCGATCGACGTCCTCGGACAAGAACGACGACAGAATCTGACTCCCAATGTTTGCCGCTTCCGCCGCAGTTGGAATCTGTTCTAACCCAGTGTAACTCGCGGTGATGTTGTACTCACGACGCTTGAAATACTGGGTTGCCTTACGACCAATGATTACAAGCTGAACCGGGATACCTTGGCCTTGAAGCTCTTTGGCCCGGATTTCAGCTTTCTTAATAATGTTTGCATTGTAGCCACCGCAGAGACCCCGATCGCCGGACATGACGAGGAGTGCAACGCTTTTTACATCACGCTTGCGCAATATGGGCAAATCTGCATTTTCAAACTTGATGCGCGACTGCAATCCATAAATCACCTGAGCCAATCGATCGGCAAAGGGACGAGTATTGATCACTTGTTCTTGAGCACGACGCACTTTCGCCGCCGCCACAAGACGCATCGCTTCTGTAATTTTCTTGGTGTTTTTGACCGACTGAATTCGATCGCGAATAGCTTTTAGATTAGGCATGGCTGTGTTGTGATTTTGGATTGGGGAGGATTGGATTTTGGATTTGGAGAAACTAGGTTTGAAACCGAGCCGTCCAAAATCCAAAACCTAACATCTAAAATCAACCGAAGTTAAGCGGCAAACGCTTTCTTGTATTCGGTGATCCCTTCCTTCAGTAAGCCTTCTGCTTCGTCATCCAAGACTTTCTTGCCTTGAACGATTTCAACGTACTTCGCTTTGCTGGTTTTCAAGTATTCGCGCAGACCCATGTTGAAGGCAACCACTTTCTCAGCGTCGATATCATCCAAATAGCCATTAATCCCCGCGTAAATTACAGCCACTTGTTCATGGAGCAACAAAGGGCTGAACTGCGACTGTTTGAGGATTTCGCGGAGACGTTTCCCACGAGCGAGTTGGTTCTGAGTGGTTTTATCTAGGTCAGAAGCAAATTGGGCGAAGGCTTCAAGTTCAGCGAACTGAGCCAGTTCAAGCTTCACTTTACCTGCGACCTTTTTCATGGCCTTGGTTTGTGCGGCTGAACCCACGCGGGACACGGAAATACCCGCATTGACCGCTGGACGGAGACCGGAGTTAAACAGGTCAGTGGAGAGGAAGATTTGACCGTCGGTGATGGAAATCACGTTGGTTGGGATGTAGGCCGAGACGTCACCCGCTTGGGTCTCAACGATCGGAAGTGCGGTCATGCTACCGCCACCCATAGCGTCGCTCAGTTTCGCCGCACGTTCAAGCAGTCGGCTGTGGAGATAAAACACATCGCCGGGATACGCTTCACGACCGGGCGGACGACGCAGCAACAGTGACATTTGGCGATACGCCTGAGCCTGCTTGGACAAATCGTCGTAAATCACTAAGGTCGCTTTGCCTTTGTACATGAAGTACTCCGCTAATGCCGCACCCGTGTAAGGCGCAAGGTATTGCAGCGAGGCTGGATCGTTTGCATTTGAAGCAACAACAATGGTGTATTCCATCGCGCCTTTTTCTTGCAGCACTTGGACTGCATTGGCCACAGTGGATGCTTTTTGACCGATCGCAACGTAAACACAAACGACATCTTCACCCTTCTGGTTCAAGATGGTGTCAAGCGCAACGGAGGTTTTTCCGGTTTGGCGATCGCCAATAATCAATTCGCGCTGACCCCGACCAATGGGAATCATGGAGTCAATAGCCGTAATTCCAGTCTGCATCGGCTCGCACACGGATTTCCGAGCGATGATGCCAGGAGCCATGGATTCGATCAGGCGGGTTTCGGTGGAAGCAATGTCACCTTTGCCGTCGAGCGGGCGCGCCAAAGCATCCACGACTCGACCCAGCATGGCATCACCCACAGGAACCTGTGCAATGCGTCCGGTCGCGGTCACAGTGGACCCTTCTTGAATCGAGCGGCCATCGCTCATCAAGACACAGCCAACGTTATCTTCTTCTAAGTTAAAGGCGATTCCGATCGAACCATCAACAAACTCTAGAAGTTCGCCTGCCATTGCTTTGTCAAGACCATAGACGCGGGCGATACCATCGCCAACTTGAAGGACGGTTCCGACGGTGGAAACCTTCACGTCTTGGTTGTATTGTTCGATTTGTTGACGGATGATATTACTAATCTCGTCAGGTCTGATCGCTGCCATTGGGATTTCTCGCTTTACAACGTTACGGAGGAGGGAGGATTGAAAAAATTTGAATCTAAGAAACCTATCAATCCTGGAAGATGAATCCAGGATGGCCTGTCTGAAGCGGTACTCCTATTGAGTGACGCCTGCAAGCTGATAGGAAATCCGACGAAGCTGTCCGCGAAGACTTGCATCAATCACCTGGGATCCCACCTGAATAATCACTCCGCCAATCAAGTCGGGGTCTATTGTGGTTTGAAGCTCCACAGATAAGGCGTTAGTCATTGACTTAACCCGATCGCAAATGCCTTGTTTTTGAGCATCGTTCAGTTCAACCGTCGAAGTAACTTCGGCCAAAACCACTTGGTTTAGCTTCCGCACTAACGATCGAAACTCTGCACAAATTCCAGGTAAACAAACGGCCCGACGACGATCGACGAGTAGCTTTAGAAAGCTTAGAGTGAATCCATTCACCTGACTCTCAAAAAGCTGTCCGATCGCCTGCTTCTTAACGGTATCCAAAATAAAAGGATTGGCTAAGAACTCAGTCAGTTCACTAGATCCCTTCAAGGTTTCAGCAATCAAGGCAACATCGTTTGTTAACGCGTCTACAAGATTGTTGGATTGTCCCAAGGACAAGAGTGCCTGAGCGTAAGGTTCATAAACCTTAGACGTTACGGTAGAACCACCTTTCATTTACTGACCCCCTAGAAGAGCAATACTGCGATCGACGAGCTTCTGCTGAGACGCATCGTTCAATCGATCGGGAAGTTGACTGCTTACTTGAGCCATTGCCAATTCAGCAATGCGCACCCGGAGTTCAGCCAAGATTCGAGATTGTTCCGCACCCAAGTAAGCAACTGCATCTTGTTTCATGCGAGCGACTTCTGCCGCTGCATTAGCCAAAATCACATCGCTAGCTCGCTTCGCGTCCCCTTCAGCTTTTGCTACAATAGAAGCCGCCTCTGCCGTTGCAGATTTGAGCTTTGATGTCTCAGCCGCTAAGAGTTTTGCCGTTTCTGCACGTTTCAATTCAGCTTCATTAAGCGCTTTTTCGATCGCTTGCGATCGGGTGCCTAAAGTAGTGCTCAAGAAACCGCGACCAAAGTAAACCAAAATACCGATCACAATGGCGAGGTTGACGACATTAGCCTCAAGAATGTCAACATTGAGACCAAATCCCCCCTCCGCCGATTCCGCCATCTCGGAGGCTAGAATAGAACTCCGATTAGCGAGTTGTAGAAAAATATCCATGACACCAACTCACAACTGCGCCGACAACAATACAGAATTGAGAAGTGAGAATGCTGAAGTGAGAATGAAGATGCAAGAATTACAAGATTCCATCGTTCTAAATTCACAATTCACAATTCTACATCCCTAAACTCCAACTAATAGTTTGTTTAGAATCTCTTTGCTCAAGGCATCCACTTGCTGTTCGAGCACTGACAAGGCAGATGCTTTTTCAGCAGCGAGTTCTTGAGTTGCTTTTTCCCGTTGGGCGACTGCTTCGGCTTGAGCTGCTGCGATTTGGGCGCTAGCAGTTTTTTGGGCTTCGGCTTGGGCTTTTGCAATGACGCTTTGGTATTGACGACGGCTGTCCATCAATTCCTTTTCGTACTGCTGGGTAATGGCATTGATTTTTTCTAAACCTTCTTTCGCACCCGTCTGACTACTCCGAATCAGATTGGAGCGATCTTCGATCACTTTAGTCAGTGGCTCGAAGAAGATAGCTTTTAAGACAACCATCAAAAGAATAAATTGAGCTGCCATAAGCGGCAGAGTCGCATCGAAATCAAACATGAGTGATGGCTCGTGGGTTAAACGGTAATGTCCTGAATCCAGAACCAAAACATGGGTAATGGGTCGATCGACATTGGTCACCTATTGATTTGAAACTCTCATCACAATCTATTACAATTGATATATGAAAGCATTCAAATCCCAGACAACCCTCGCACAACCCATCCCACAACCAAAATACGATCGTTATTTAACGAAAGGGTTCGCGAACAGCAAGACCAGCGCAATCACCAGACCGTAGATGGTCAAAGATTCCATGAACGCGAGGGTCAGTAGCAATGTTCCGCGAATCTTGCCTTCAGCTTCGGGCTGACGTGCAATCCCTTCGACAGCACTAGCAGATGCGTTACCTTGACCAATGCCAGGGCCTAGCGATGCCAGACCGATTGCTAAAGCAGCAGCAATTACAGAAGCAGAAGAAACATCCATGGTGGCTTTACCTTGTTACGTAGAAACGATAAATCTTCAAGTCAAATGAACGCGATCGGTATCACATGACGCAATACAGCGTACCACGTTCAGGGATCGACATCTCAATCAAAATTCAGCAATCTCGTGATTCAGAAAAACTGATAAGCAAACAACAGCTAGCCAACTAAAATTACATTTAGCAAGTCAACAATCATTGCAATCACTCGATGGGCAGGTTCAAGAGATGGTTATATCAAGTCGCTCGGCTTAAGCATGTTCCTCATGCTCATCACCATGACCTTCTAGAGCTTCATGAATATAAGCTCCAGCCAATGTTGCAAACACCAACGCCTGAATCGCACTCGTGAAGAGTCCAAGCAGCATGACGGGGAGTGGAACAATCAACGGCACTAGAAGCACCAACACACCGACCACCAATTCATCCGCAAGAATGTTTCCAAACAAACGGAAGCTCAGGGAAAGGGGCTTTGTAAAATCTTCTAGAATCGCGATCGGTAGCAAAATTGGGGTGGGTTGTACATACTTTGCAAAATAGCCCAAGCCTTTCTTCTTGAACCCTGCATAGAAGTATGCAATCGACACCAACAAGGACAACGCAACAGTGGTATTGATATCATTGGTTGGCGCGGCGAGTTCCCCTTCTGGAAGATGAATCAACTTCCAAGGAATCAACGCACCCGACCAGTTAGCGACAAAAATGAATAGGAACAGTGTCCCGATAAACGGAACCCAAGGACGATATTCTTTTTCACCGATCTGGTTACGAGTTAGCTCCCGCACAAAATCCAACGCATATTCCATCAGGTTTTGCATTCCCTTTGGAATTTGTTGAATATTGCGAGTCGCCAAAAACGACGCAATGATCAAAATCGCACTGACGAACCAAGTCACTAAGAAAACCTGTCCGTGAACCTTGAGACTGCCAATGTGCCAGTAGAAGTGTTGACCGACTTCTAACGCAGCAAGATTAACGAAATTGGAACTGTCTAAAAAATTCAGCATCTCAATTAAGGCGGCATTTCCCAAAGGTTGTGGGATGGAAAAATCCCAGTTTACGATCGCACATGCGCACGGCAAGACTTACGAAGAAGCACTCACATAGCGCAAGGTATAGACGAAAATAGCTAATTTAAAGGTCAGGAACCCTAGAAAAATCGGCAAGATACTCAACTGATCAATCTGCGTCGCTGCGATAATCACCCCAGCCAGCACCGCCACTTGAGACTTCCCAACGCTTCCGCCCTGTCCAAGCTTCTCTACGTTTTTACCCAATAACCTCAGATACATGACCCCAGTCGCCGCACCCAAACCATAGTTAAGGGCAACATTGAGGGTGTAAAAAAACCACACTGCCGGAAAGATAAGTCCGATTAAAATAACCGTCGTGACCAGCAACTCACGTTGGAGCGCGTAGTAATCCTTCATCGAATCGGAAATAACGTCCTCAGGACTCATCTCAGACTGTTCTTCAGGCTCAACGGGATTTAGAACTATTTCCTCCATAACACAGCCTGCTTCCTCTCAGGTTTTGATTTTGGGCGCAGTATAAATGGTCGATCGCCCTCGAACTGGTCTCCCAGCATCAGACAACGAGCATCTACACCGCTCACAAATCCACTAGAAATTGTATCACGGCACGGGTGATCATCTTTTTTGGAATAAAGAATGGAGAATTGGGACGGGCGTTAGGGGGCTTGCTACACTGGAAGCCATAGGTCTGATAGATCACCCAGGAAGCAAGAAAATGCGATCGATTACACAACTGACCATGGAAGAGCTAACCCAGGAACTTTTAACAAGGCCCAATACCGATCGGGCTAATCTAGCTGAGCGGTTGCTCGACAGCTTAAATAATGACGTAGACAATGAGATTTTGAATCTGTGGAGCATTGAAGCTAATCGTCGGCTCACAGAATTTGAGAATGGAACGGTGAAGGGGATACCTGGTGATGAAGCCCTCGCCCTTGCACGACAGACTCTAAAGCAATGAAGTATACGCTCTTGCCAGAAGCTCTGATTGAGTATTCAGAGGCGATCGAATATTATGCAAATCAAAGTAAAGACCTAGGTCAGGAATTTATTAATGTCATTGAAGACTCAATTTATCGGATCCGAGAATTTCCTGAGCGTTGGGGAACAATAGGAGGAGAAATTCGCCGATGTAAGGTCAATAAGTTTCCTTATAGCGTTTTGTACGCCGTGAAACCCGATGAGCAAGGACCACACATTGTGATTGTTGCAATTATGCATGGACGGCGAAAACCGGGCTACTGGGAAACGCGAAAATTTTAGAAAATGTCTTAGGGTAAGGTCGATGGATACTGAACTGTTGCAAGCTATTTTGGATGAACTTAAGGTGCAGGGACGATCGGATGCTTCTACCCCACTTGGGTTTGGGAATCCACCGAGGGCACGCTACATTTATGCCAATCGACAATACCCGGATTGTCTGTGGTACTTCTGGAATGGCGGAAAAAGCATTTATGAACCGATCGAACATCACGCCCTAACCGGATATGTTGAAAAGCTCGAAATCGAGGAAAAAGAATTTCGTGGCAAGGCGGATCCTAAGGTGAATCTGCATATCCGCGCTGACAGACCTTATGTCATTCAGTCAGGTATCGACACCCTATTTGCACGAGGCTTGCTGTTTACGCTATCGAAGTTGCCCGTCGAAGCCTTCCGAAAACCCATTACGATCGCCGTCGAAGCAGGTGATACAGAACAGGTGTTGTTTTGTAAAATTTATAATCCCATCACCGGAACCGCCGTGTATGCGCCCTATCCCGACGATGTGGATTGGTCTTCTGTGACGGCCCGTGCGATCGAAAAAGTCACCCGATCGCGCAGTGACGTAAATTAAGTGATGCCTAAGTAATATTGGGGGAATTCACCGTAAAAAACACCCCCAACACCTTGTTTTTACTTCTTCGGAGCGGCTGTCGGAGCAACAGCCGGAGTAGCGCCTGCGGGAGGTTGCAGCGACTGTAAGAACTGAAGAGATTCATTGCTGGGAATGAGCATAATTTTCTCCAAACTCTCATCTTTTTTGTCACTGTCCATGGCTTCTAGGATATTTTCCAGTTGGAGCACTTGGATGTCTGCGGACTTAGCCAAATCAGGCTGAGACGTTTTGAAACGCTCAATGAAGGTTTGAAGTTGTTCCTTTTCAAAAAACATCGGAATCGCGCTTTCATTCCCCTGTTGAATCGTCAAGAGACCTTTATCTTTGTCCCCCGCACGAGCCACAAAAATAGGTGTCCCTGGGAACATCTCAATCTTGGTCCCCGATGCCTTGATAATCGCTAAGGCGGAGTCTGACTGCTGCTTGGCCGGAATGTAGACAAAATCAAGCTGAGGTTGCTTGTCCTTATTTTTGCGTTTGAGATCGTAGACCTCAGCCATGGATAACGGACGCACCTGAAGATTTTTAGCGATGTCAGGTTTGTCAGTTTTGAGCTTGGCTAGGAAGGTATTGGCATCCTTTTGGCTCATGAATACCCGTGCGATCGGGTTGGATTTTTGGCCTTGAGGCGGGTTGGATACCAGGGGCGCACCTTTATCATCGGTGAGCGTGAAGACCGGAATCGGACCCAACTTTTGTGAAATTTGTTCGGGCGTTAGCGCCAAGACGGACAGGCTGTTGAGGAGCATGGCACCAAGAAGCGCACCGCTGACCATGCCGATTTTTGCAGTCCAACGTGCTGAAGATTTCATAGGTTCTCCTTAAAGAGGTATACGCAGCAAAGGCGTGAGATGTAGACAAATTAGATTAACAGGGATTGATGAAGATAGCCGTTGACGATTGTGCCACATTCAATTGAGGTTTGACCAAATCTTAGTGACGATCGTAACCCTCCACCCATCCCTGACCCATTGCCTTGACGGAGCGCATCCCCCACAAGTTCCAACCTCCAAAAATCGCGACAAATTTCGATCACTTATTTCAATCCCTTATCCGACTCCGCCGATCGAATCGCACGGTATAGCGCCAACACCAGCACAATATTAGACATCGTTAAAAACGACTCGGCAGAGCCATGGAGCCAGTCCACATTGGCCAATTCTTCACCATAGGCAACCTTGGCATAGATTCCCGCTGGAATCGTCACAAACACAAATACCAACAGCAACGCAAAGCCGATTGTCACCCACTTTGGCGATTGCCCAGACTTCCAGAGAAACCACAAAAATCCCAAGTAAGGAAACAGTGACAATCCAAACAGCGTTTCCTTAGAAAATAATCCCGCCAATATCAACTCTTTAGACATCCGTCACAGCCTCAGTCACAATTTCAGCCACAACTTCAGTCACAACTTCAGTCACACCCGATCGATTTTTCCAAATCCACCACGCCGCCGCCATCATCGTGCAATTGCCCAAGAGCGTCGTCGCCGCTTGAGTCGTCACGAGCCAGTTGAGCGCTGTGCTGTTATCAAAAAAATGCCACGTACAGGCACACATCGCACTCACAAGCGACGGCAACATTCCCCAAGACAACCACCGCCAAGCCGGGAGATTGCGCACCGTCGCAAACCGCCACACTAGAAAAATAGCCGTAATCCATTCCACCACACTGGAAATATGAATCACCCACGTCGGAATCGATAATGCGTTCATAAGCCAATTTATTCATCCATTCGCGAATTCATCCATACTGAGGCTCAACCCCCGTTCAAATCATACGTCTGATGACCGATCTTCCCAACCCGACTCTTCCCAACCCAACCGCTCCGATCGACCGATCGACCCAAAACGTTGCAACCCCAAAAGCCGCAATCCTGTGTGGCTACTACGGGATGGGCAACGCCGGAGATGAGGCGCTTCTGGTCTCCCTATTGCAATCCCTGCCGCCAACCATCACGCCGATCGTCCTCTCGAAAAATCCAATCGAAACTCAGAAAAGTTACGAGGCTTATGGCGTGCAGGTCGTCGATCGCTGGAATTTAAGTCAAATCATCGCGGCCATGCGTCGATCGCAATTTTTCATTTGGGGCGGGGGAAGCTTAATGCAGGATAGCAGCAGCGCCGTCAGCCCCCTTTATTATGGCGGACTCATGAAACTAGCGCAGATTCTAGGGTTGAAAACCATCGCCTGGGCGCAAGGCATTGGGCCACTGAACGGGAGGTTTAACCGTTGGCTGACGCGGCATGTATTGAACCGATCGGTCCTCGTCACGGTGCGCGATCGGGTGTCGTGTGAACGGGTCCAACGTTGGAACATTCCAGTTACGTTGGCTCCGGATCCCGTTTGGACCCTGGTTGCACAGCCCAAAATCGATGTATCGCATCTGCCAAGTCCTCGCATTGCCGTCAATTTGCGCAGTCACTCAACGCTCACACCCTTTAGGCTTCTAATTCTCAAAGAAGCCCTAATGGATCTTCAGCGAGATACTCAGGGGACGATTATTCTTCTCCCGTTTCAAAAGAGTCTTGACTGGGATCTGGCCCAGGATTTGCACGCCCAAATTCCAGGTAGCGAAGTGATGCTGATCGAAAATCCACAAATTTTGAAAGGAATCTTTCAGCAAGTGGATCTGACGATCGCCATGCGGCTTCATGGCGTGATTATGGCGGCTTCCGAACAGTGCTGTTGCTATGCCCTCAGCTATGACCCCAAAGTCACGCGCATCATGGAAGCCCTAGATCTCCCAGGGCTTGTGCTATCGGAAATGCACCTAAATGCTGCTGAATTGAAGCTAAATTGGCTCCAACTGCTGAATAATCCTTTTATTCCCGATCCTGCACCTTTAATCAATAAGGCCGATCGACATCGCGATCGACTTCAAGCAGCCTTCAGGTAAAATTGAGGTATCCTAGCTTGATGCTCTAGGTTCCACCCTAAATATCCGTCCAGGATGGCAAGTCATGAGTGAAAAAAAACCTTCTCGCCCCAATCCCAGCCTCTCCAGCCCTCAAGAGGAATGGGAAACGGTGACCTTTCCCAACGCGACATCGGTGGAAGAGCTGACGCATCCACGTTTGGGGGAAGATTCAGGTTTGGGCGAAGATTCAGAAAATCGTCAAGACCCGCCCGTTCAGCCGTCGCTCGTTAGCGGGGATTCGTTCATCAAAGTTCAGCAGCACAACCAAGAACTGCGCAATCAAGTGGCCGCTCTTGACTCGGCGCTCCTTCGATCGCGTCATGCGTTGCGGGCTGAGATGGAACGATGGGAAGCCCTCGCCCTCGCCCAGCCTGACTCCACCGAAAGCTCCGAAACCCAGCTCCAAAACCAACGACAAGAATTTTCCGGGTCTCAGGCCCGTCTGGGAGACCTCTTTGTGGAACTAGAGCAGTCCCACCGCATGGCGCAGCGTCAGCAGATTTTGGTCGAGACGTTGATGGACCAGCTTCAAAGCAGCCACGAACAAATCGCCCAGCTCGAACGCGAATGTGCCAGCACTCAAGCCCGATCGTCCGAACAAACGCAACTCCTTCTCCAGTCCGAGCACACCGGACGAGACCTGCGATCGCGCCTCCATCGCCAACAGCGTTACACCCTCCAGTTCAAAGCGGCGCTAGAAAAATGTCTAGACGTTCCCCCCGCCACTGCGCACGGATTTGTAGCGGATCTGTTAACCGCTGACGTCCCCGAATCTCCCGCGAATCCAGTGAAATTGAACATTCCCCGATCGCAGCCCGTCCAGCCTTGGTCCGCCGTCCCAGAATCAGAAGCCAAGTCCGATCCAGCCGTCCTACAAAGCTGGGTTAACGCAGTCGTCGTGAACACGGTCACCGAGGAAAAGCCCGAGGTCGAATCCACACAAGTCGAATCCACCCAAGTCGAACCCACCCAAGTCGAACCCGACAGCCCGCCCGACAAAATTGCAGATGACGATCGATTAGAACTCGGGGATTCAGTTCAACTTGATGCTTCAAGTTCTCTAGAGGCGTCAGACTCGTTAGATCCCTGGGAATCGGTATTGGCCCAAGTTCAGGCGATCGTTGGGGAAGATGCCAAAATGGTCGAGTCAATTCAGGAAGATCCCATATCTGATGAAGACGTTGCTATTGAAGAAGCAGAGCTTGATAACGATCCGATTTTGAACAAAATCAAAGACATCGCGCCCATCATTAACCCAGGACGATCGCCCTTAAAAAAACGGGAATCTTTAGCCGCCGTGGAGCTGCCCTCCTTCGGTCGCCGGGTATAAGCCCATTAAATTATGGGATAATGGTACCTAATGTAGATTGGACGGGGGAATCCGAGGGTGTTAGATGCAAATGATGCAAGGATATTTGATGCATTGGTGATTGGATCTGGACCCGCAGGCACGATTATTGCATCGGCGTTGGCGGAGCAAGGGTTGGAGGTTCAAGCCCTAACCGCTACGCCACTCCAGACCATTTGGCCCAACACCTACGGCATCTGGCGAGACGAGCTAGAATCCTTGGAGCTGACGACGTTGCTGGGCAATACTTGGAGCAATTGCGTCTCCTATTTTTCCAAAGGCGCGGTTCAGCACGCCCGACACTATAGCTTTTTCGACAAAGAGAAGTTGCAACAGCATTTTCTAGACATTTGTGAAGCGTTTCAAGTCTCTTGGGTTAACGGATCCGCTCAGTCCATTCAACATTATTCCACGCACTCCAGCGTCACGATCGCCACTGGACAGACGTTGAACGCGCGGGTTGTGATTGACGCGAGCGGCCATCGTCCGATTTTTGTCCAACGGGCAAAGGATGAGCACGTCGCCTACCAAGCCGCCTATGGCCTTGTCGGACGGTTTAGTTCGCCGCCTGTGGAGGATGGCCAATTGGTCTTGATGGATTTCAAATCTGAGCATTTGTCCCAGAGCGATCGCGCCGAACATGCCCCGACATTTTTGTATGCCATGGGGTTTGGGGATGGGATCTACTTTGTCGAAGAAACCTCCTTGGCCCTTGCGCCCGCCATGGGTTTTGAAGTATTGGAACGTCGGTTACGCCAGCGGTTGAAGGCGCGGGGCATTGAGATTTTAGAAGAGCACCATGTGGAGCGCTGTTTATTTCCGATGAACTTGCCGATGCCCAATTTTGATCAACCGATCGTGGCCTTTGGTGGAGCGGCCAGCATGGTTCATCCTGCATCGGGCTACTCCTTGGGCGCACAATTGCGGCGAGCACCGGATCTTGCCAAAGCGATCGCCCTCGCCCTCAAAGATGAAACGGCGTCCCCGTCTGAGATTGCCAAAGCGGGCTGGAAAGGGCTTTGGAGCGACGATCGACTGCGGAATTATTATTTGTATCGGTTTGGCTTAGAGAAGCTCATGCGATTTGACGAGAATCAGTTGAACCATTTTTTTGAGACCTTCTTTGCTTTACAAACCTCGCAATGGTCCGGTTTTTTGACCGATAGCCTTACGCCGATCGAGTTAGTGGGGGCCATGATTAATTTATTTATGAAAGCCCCGAATGATGTGCGATGGGGATTGATGCAATTTCCAGGGAAAGAAGCACCGCTGTTTTGGGAGTTTCTAAGGGTTTGAGTCAGCAAGCTTTGACAACATCTATGCAAGTCATCGGCGTCGATATTGGTGGGACGGCTATCAAACTCGGTCGTTTTAGCGCAACCGGGAAAGTACTTCAAACCCTTACAGTTCCCACGCCCCAGCCAGCGAACCCCGAAAACGTTCTTCAAGCGGTGAAACGATCGATCACCCAACTCGACCCAGAGCAAACCGTCCAAGCGATCGGCATCGGGACTCCCGGACCCGCTGATGCTACAGGTCGCACGGCACGACTGGCCATTAATCTTAAAGACTGGGTGAATGTCCCCATTGCTGATTGGATCGAGTCCCACCTAGGCAAACCCTGCACGATCGCCAACGACGCCAACTGTGCAGGACTAGGAGAATCCTGGCTAGGCGCGGGACGATTGCTCTCAGACTTTATTCTGCTGACCTTAGGCACAGGCGTCGGCGGCGCGATTATCTTAAACCACCAACTCTTTACTGGACCAGCAGGAGCCGCTGGAGAACTCGGATCCATGAGCTTCAATCCGGAGGGACATCCTTGCAATAGCGGCAACCGAGGGTCATTAGAGCAGCAGCTTAGCATCAGTGCTATTGTCCGTCGCACGGGCCACACCCCAGAAGAATTGGGCAACCTAGCCCATCTTGGGAACCCAAACGCCCTCGCCTTCTGGAAGACCTACGGACGAGACTTGGGCATAGCCGCCGCCACCCTCATCTACATATTGACCCCCGAAGCGATCGTCATCGGGGGCGGCATTAGTGCCAGCAGCCAGTATTTCTTCCCCGCCGCCCTCCAAGAAATCCACGATCGCGTCAACGCCCCCTCCCGAGGCAGCGTCCAGCTTTTACGAGCCGAATGTGGAAATTGGGCCGGATCGATCGGAGCCGCCCGATTAGCATTAACCCACCTCCAATCCCCCAAAAAATCCCCATAAAAAAACCATGCACATCATCGGACTCATGAGCGGCACCTCCGTAGACGGCATCGACGCCGCCCTCATCCACATCACCCAGCCATCACCCCAAAAGTGCCGCCTCC
>JAYUJY010000153.1:0-4643 GCA_043764895.1 Synechococcales cyanobacterium
ATTAGGTATGAATTTATCAAACCAAGTTCTTAGAAAGTTCATCCAGCCTAAGTCCTAGTTTGGAAAATAAAATTATTCATACCTATTTTCAGCAACGCCGATCCGCCAACCCACCAAAATCCTACAAATCCTCACCCAATTGCTCTAACTGCGGCAGCGATAGACTGTCAATGCGCGATCGGACGGCTGGCATCAGCTCACCACAACGCCGATTCAGCAGCCGCAGCATAGCCCGTTCCTCCCCAATCCTAATTCCATCCTGTCGGGTCGCTTCTTCCCAATCCAAAAATGCCTGTGGATAAGCCATCACTGCCTCCGTGTTCAAAAATGCCTTTACTTCATCTAGATCAATTCTAACTTTCCAAGCTGCAAATAGCCGCAAGATTCCCGCCCGTCTCGGATGATCGATCGGCAATCGGTACAACTCCGCAATACTGCTTACGCAACACTGCGTGACCGCCTCTGCCTGCGTCTCACCCCGCCCCAAAATCCTTAGCCAGAGCGTATTTGGAGTCTTAGGAAGCTCATCGATCGCCACCAACATCGTCCTCTGCCCCGCACCCAGCGTATACAACCCCGCAACACGGCGAGTCTTGCGCGCTAAATAATCCTTCAACAACGGCTTACTGATATGTGAAGCCAGCACCCACAGCATCGGTTGTTCAGCGTCCGGGTAAGGTCCATCTCCCCGCTTTCGGCGCTCGTCCTCCTTAATCCACAATCGTTTCAGTTGGCAAGTATCCAGGTCATCACGACTTGGCGGATTGCTACAGGGTTCAATCAACGCCGGACTTTTGGCAATCTCACGCAACAGGCCCAGATCATCGATCGCCGCCGTAATCGGCAAATTTGGCGTGAACCACACATCCACATATTTCGCTTCCCCGGAATTTCATATTGACGTTCTACCGCACTGATGACCTACGGTCGGTCGTAGACCATCGGCGTCAGAAAATCCTCCAGATATTGTTTGGCGAGTTGGTCAAACGGGCTTTGGGTCATGGCAAACAAAACGGAATGAATACCGATCGTACTTCAATGCAGCGCGACCCAGTGTAGACCATTACAATAGACCCATCCCAACCTCCCAACATACTGAGTCGATCGCCCCATGAACGAAGCCGAAACCCGCGCCGAACTCATCGACCCCGCCCTCAAAGCCGCAGGATGGGGCACCGTTGAACACAGCAGGATTCGTCGTGAAGTCATCGCCCCCAGTCGGCTCCTCGGCCCTCACCATGGCCACAGGCACAGGCAGAACCTTCATCGCCTTCTAACTCGCCTGGAAACTCTTCCAAAGCCGCTGGAACCTCAGCCAACAACCCACTCGTCGCCCGCGTACTTTGTTTTTGGCCGATCGAAACATCCTTGCTAACCAAGCCTAAAACGCCTTCAGTGCCTTCCCCGACAACGCCCTCATCTGCATTGAACCCGACGAAATCCGCAAAAAAGGTCGCGTCCCCAAAAACGGCAGCATCTTCTTCACCATCTTCCAAACCTTCATGACTGGAAAAGACGAAGCAGGCAACCCACCCCAAAATTCAACGACTACACCCCCGACTACAACGCCGACACCTACGCCTACTTCGGCGAACCCGTCTACACTTACGCCCTCAAATCCGGCATCAACGACGGCTACCTCACCCCCTTCAAAGTCCGCCAAATCGAAACCAACTTGGATGAGTATACCTACAAGCTTGAAGACGAAATGCTAGAAGGAATGGTAAACGAAGAGAAAATATACACAGAGAAAGACTTCAACCGCATCATTGAAATTGAAGAACGAGAACGCTATCGAGTACAGCTTTTCATGGAAGCAATAGACCAAAACCAAAAGACGATCGTCTTCTGCGCCACCCAACATCACGCCCTCGCCGTCCGCGCACCGATCGGGTAACAACCTTCAAGCCCTTCATCTTTTCCCGATATTTAGGCAAACAGCAAGCGTTTCTAGACTTCGTTCTTGATCAATATGTAAAAGAAGGCATAGGGGAGCTCGACTCAGATAAGTTGCCAGACCTGTTAACGCTGAAATATCACGACATTAGAGATGCTGTTAGAGAATTGGGCAGCGTCGTCGATATTCGGACCGTCTTTACCGAGTTTCAACAGCATTTGTATTCACAAAATAGGGCAGCCTAACATCACTCCAATGGTTCTTCATTGTAAATAATCACAACGCCCCACCCCAAAAGCCGATCGCGCATCCTAATATGAATTCAAGCCAAATCCACACTACCACTGGCCTAAATTCAGAGCTTAAATCCAGACCAAACACATCACTGAGGTCTCCCACCATGCGTATCACCAAAGCTTTCACGAGCGTCATCACTTACGTTTCCGATGCCGCCAGCCGTATTTTCGGTCTTAGTGACGACAATTATCCCGCCACCGGAACCCAACCCTTCAACGGCGATCGCAACGACAAAAAACATCCCCCAAGGACCTAACTCATCCTAAATTACGCAAAATTTGATTCTCCGATCGCCCAAACATAGCTGACAATATTAGGGTGACTTTAACAGCTAGGAAAAGCACCGACCTATGAGAGAAATCCTCATCAGCTTGGGCGTCATGGTCGCCTGTGTCGCGGTAATCCTTATCGCACAGTTTACAGGCCCGAAGAGTGAAGCGATCGCCGCTGACCTCTTGATCACGCCGCCCACTATGGCTGATATTGTTGCAAATGTTGTGGTTGCAGAGGCTGAAAAGCTCATGCAGCCCATTTCTGGGAAAAAATCAATGTCTGAAGAAATTATTACAACCCCGTCCGGACTTCAATACGTTGAAATCCAGGAAGGCACTGGTGCGCAGCCTCAAGCTGGCCAAACCGTCGTCGTTCACTATACCGGAACCCTAACGGACGGCAGCAAATTCGATAGTTCCCGCGATCGGAACCAGCCGTTCTCTTTCCGCATCGGTGCGGGTCAGGTGATTCAAGGGTGGGATGAAGGCTTGGCTACGATGAAAATCGGCGGCAAACGAAAGCTCATTGTTCCCCCTCAGTTGGGATACGGCGATCGGGGAGTGGGTCCGATTCCGGGCGGTGCGACGTTGAATTTTGATGTTGAATTGTTGAAGATTGTTCCTTAATTTTTAACGCGTTTGACGATAATACGGGATGTGTTAGGTGGTGCAGGGATTGATCGGTTGCTTTTTGGGCGGCGGGTTGATGCGTTGCTTCGCTTAACGCATCCTACGTTTATTTTTGGGTGGTTACGGGCGCGATCGGACGTTGGCAAAGCCTCCCGGATCGGGAATCGTCCATCCGCCAATGCGCAACAACAGAAGGACTAATGCACTTTAATAAAGGGGGAACAATCGAAAAAGTTGAGTCTGTACATGGCTCATTGTGATGAACGAACGATGCGGAGAAGTTGTTGATTTAGAATGGTTTCGTCTTGAATCGCGAGGTGAATCCTTTCGCCCAGTAGGTTTTTAGGCGTTGCAGAATTCTCACTGAATCGAACGTAACGGTATTCTAACATTTCAGCTATTTCCTTTGATTTTGCGGAACCGGAGTGGTCACGGGAGTAGGAGGACGGACGTTGGCAACGCCTCCCGGAACGGGAATCGCCATCCAGCCAATGCCCAACAGCAGAAAGACTAATATTTTTTAGATTACAGTGGTGAATTTTGGGGCGATCGTAAACTTAATGCACAACAGCAGATTCTTTAAGCGACGAGCCTTGTGGTGTCTAGGAGTTTTCGGAGTGCTTCATTAACAGCTTGCTCAGTCGGAAATGCGGCAGCAATGTCGAGATCGAGTTTGATGAGGTTGGTTCCTTGACGATAACGATCGACGTATTTACCACGTATACCGTTTTTTAGAAATGCTCTGAGGGTGTCTTCGTCATACTCAGGCAGTAGGTCATCGTCTAGATCTTCAGGATGAATGGGGTCAAGATTTTTGTTATTCATAGAGATTCTTCCTCGTAAATTTGCTTTTCAGAACGGGTGACTTCGCGGGCGCTGATGATACGGGTTGTCATGTTTCGATCGACGTGGGAGACGAAGAGAAGACGAGCGCTTTTGGATTGCCCAATAATGATCAGACGTTCCTCTTCAATAGAATGAGCGGGATCAGGAAAGGTGACGGAAAGCGGATCATCAAACACACTCGCGGCTTCTTGGAAGGAGACGTTGTGATTGTGCTGGTTGCGTTCTGCTTTGGCAGGGTTCCAATCAAATTTCATCCTATGATTATGCCACAAAAAATCTCGTCGTATTTAACGATCGTCCCTCTCCCCGTTCTCACTTCACCATTCTGTTGCACTGGAGCAGGTGGACGGATAATCGCCATCCACCCAATGCTCAACAACAGAAGAACGATGACCAAAGGTCGGTTAAAACCAACGCACTTTAATAAAGAGGAAACGATTCCCGTTTCGGGAGGCTTTGCCAACGCTTTTTCTTGCGGGGAGTACGATCGTTTATGATTGAACGGACGATTTAAAGGGTCTAGCGTAATCAGTATGCTAACGTATTAAAATACGATATCAGAGATCTCTTATGCAACTGACTGTTACTCAACTCCTTGGCTTACCGGGTATTGATGTTGAAGACTACTCAGAATTAGAACATCAAATGATCCTTCATGTTGAAGCTCATTCTACCCAAAGTGTCTGTCCTCGCTGTCTCCA
>JAYUJY010000154.1:0-4642 GCA_043764895.1 Synechococcales cyanobacterium
GAATGCTTATGAGAGTCTAGACCAATTGGCGGCCTATATCGAAAAAGTGCTCAAAGGATTCGGAAAGGAGTATATAATTGATTTTGCATGACTACTTAATTTCACACGATGAAAGATCCTGGGATTTCAGTCAGAGTTGGACCACTGCCCCAGACTTCGATCGTTCCTACGGTATGAGCTGAGATGGGGTAGAAACGGATGTTATCTTCAGGCTTGACTCGGGGGCATTTGACGAGGAGTTGTTCTTGTTTTAGGGAAACGGAACAGCCGGGTTGGGAGATGTAGAATGATTTCATTTCAGGTTCTCGATCGTTGAACTACTGATTTAATCCACAGTCGATCGAGAGCAGATTCGGGAGGTGAATATGCTGATTTTTCAGTTGATAGTACAAAAAATCACCGTGAACACACAGGTGGAGGACGGAAGGGCGGAGGTGAATACGGAGGTGAAGAGTTTGAAAGAACGAAAGAACGATTTCTCGCTTTTCTCTTTTTTCATAACCTTCGTCCTTTGTCCTCCGCCCTTAATAGGGGTTCCATTCAATTGATTTCCCCTGCGAGAGGGGACTTTTGTGATGGTAGGGCGGGTCGATCGTGCGTCCAAGTTTCCATTCAACTGATTTCCCCTGCGAGAGGGGACACTTCAAGAACTAGCCCAAGCCCAAGCTAAAGTAAACGAGTTTCCATTCAACTGATTTCCCCTGCGAGAAGGGATCCCTCTATTAGAAACCCAAGCCCCATCACTTGTCTAGCCCCTAATCGCGAGGCATCGCTAAAAAAGCAAAATCTCATCTCCAAAAGACGATCGCCTAGACGCTCTAAACCCAGACCCAGTAAAGCCGCGAGGGATCGATCGAAGCCATGCCCGTTAGGACCGATCGCCCAAACCTTCGTATAATCCTCTGCTCAAACCCTCGACGCTTATGGCACTTCCAAAATCCCAACCAAAACACCCAAAACCTGAGCCAAATCATCCGGTATCCGATAGAGCGCAATATCCTGAGTAATCGTCTTCTTCACCGCATCCAAATGCCCAAACCGCCAAGCATCCCCAATCGTCACCGCCCCATACACACTCTCCAACTCCTGCAACTGAGCTAAAGCAATCAACTCCGCCGCCAATTGCGTAAACCCACGAGTCAAATCATCCCGCTTCGCCTCAATCACCACCATACTCTGACTCAATGACCTAAGGTCGGTCGGAGACCATCGCATCAAATAATCTAAATTCCCCTTCAGCCAATCACTCACACTCAACGGGTACTCAATTCGGAGCTGCGCCTGACAATGATTCGCAACCTCCAACAAAATCGGAGCCACCAAAGTCTCACGCCGAGCCGTCTCACTCGTCAGCGTCACAACCATTAACGATCGCTCCAACCGCGCCTGCAACTCCCCCTCCCAGCTCAAAACCGCCCTAGTCCTCGGTAACACCAACCGCGCCGTCAATAACTGATAGCCAAGGTCCGAAAGAATATCCTCCGGCTCCGCATTCATCTCGCAATACGATCGAAACGTATACGACGCACCCTCTTGAAGGACTTTATACTTATTCATCAGTGACTTCCTTTCAACAGACTTAGATTATGACAGACTTCAGACCACTCAGCGCGATCGATGCTTTCCTCGAACATCAGACACAGTACACTAGAAAAGCAATCCTTCAATCTGCTGCAATGCATCGACCCTAAGCATGGCCTATAGCAATTTTACCCTACGCAAAGTCAAGCAAGAATTTGGGTTGACCATCCAGGAAAAAGAAAGTTTTTTGCCCGACATTGAACCGATCGCCCCCAGCGATTACTTAACCGAAACCCTACGGCGTAACTTAGCATTGGCCCTTGCTGTGGGAACGGAGAAGGCACGCTCAGAACTACTGATTAGTCCTGTCTTAGTGGAAGTCCGTGAACGATCGGGGCGTGCGGTGAGTATCTTTTCTGGGACGGACTTTACGGTAGATGAGTCCTTGGGATTGAATGGCATCTGTGATTTTTTGATTAGTCGTTCTGAAGAGCAGTTACTCATTGAAGCGCCTGTGATTGCGATCGTTGAAGCCAAAAAAGACGATTTAAATTCGGGTATGGGTCAATGCATTGCCGAAATGATCGCGGCCCAGAAGTTTAATGAGATGAGTGGAAATACCATTCCAGATATCTACGGAACGGTGACGACGGGAAGCACCTGGCGATTTCTGAAGTTAAATGCGAAGACAGTCTCGATCGACCTCACCGATTATCCGATTTCTCCAGTCGATCGAGTCTTAGGCATTTTAACGTTCCTAATTCAGGCGAGTTAAAAAAACTGTAATAGATGCGATCGCCTTTGGTTCTTGGGAACTGGGGGCGATCGTTTTTTTGTTAGAGGTTTTCGATCGCCTTTTCTAGTTCCGCATGGACGAGTATCATCAAACTCGCAACTCTTTTATCAGAGCACTCTTTGTCCAGAAACTCAAATCTCTCTCCGGATATAAAATAGAGACATTCCAGAATATTTTCCTGCCAATTAGATTCATTAGAATTCCAGGCATCAAACAAATTCTCTCTTTGAAAGCCTCGCAATTGATGGAATAGACCATTCCTTTTATCTAAGAGATCGTTTCGTTCATCTTGATCTGACGTATCCAAGTTAATCAAAGTTTTTATAAGGATATGATTATTCCATTCAGCTTGTTTTCGGTGTCTAAGAGACTTAAATGCTTTTCTTCCATACTTACCACTACTTCCATGAATTTCAGCATCCTTGATAGCTAATCCTTCAAACGCTCTAAAACTATGAAACATAGCTTCTACAATATTATCTTGATTGAGCCGCACGACGCTTAAATATGCTGCTTCGTAAGCCGTCCACCACCAGTTTTCTGCCTTTGTACGCTCCTCCACTTCCAGGTTGAACTGGCCATGCGCTGCGAGTTTTGCAAACTCGTCAAACTTAGCAAAGTTCCACTGCATCGCAGCATTGAGAAGTTTTTGGTTTCTGCATCCAAATCCTCGGAGAGAAGATCGTTCACGCCGGAATAATCATGACGATCGAGCAACTTCTTTGCTTGTTCCTTTTTAATTCCCCGTAAGTATGCAGAACTCTTCATAGTGTCTGTAAGCGTCTTATCTTGTTCGCTGCTGACGAGAAATTTGACCCGATCGCCAAACTTGGCCAGACTCGCAAACTGAACAGCCGAAGAGATCGCTGGCGTTCCCGCCTGATGGCTCACATAGACTGTATTTATAGATTCTAAATCAATGCGTTGATCATCAAATTTCAGATCGCGGAACTGATTGCTCACCAAATTTAGAACAGAGTTCCAATCATCAAAACCCTTCAGTTTTTCTGAATCAGATTCTGGCTCTAATTGAATCCAAATTTGAGCCGCCTTTGGAAATCTAGCATCATTCTTGAAATAACACTCCAAAACAGATTTTAGCTCACAGGTATCCTGCCAATAGGCGCATTTAATCTTTCGTAGATCATTTGAGTCTTTAAAAATGACAGACTGATCGGTCAGTAGAATCACGATCGCATCAGGCGATGCGGCCATCTTCTTTAACTCAGAGACAAAATTATCTAATAGTGGATATGTCAAATAGCTCAGAATCTCAACTTTCTGCTCAGAATCACTCTCTTCATAGACTCTACCTAAAACTCTGGGAGGAATTCGATAAGACTCATCATTATCCTTATAGAGTTTTTTAGGCTCATGAGGAATATCATAACATTTAGCCTTGACTTCACCATCATACCAATATTGCCAAACCTTATCACTTCGCTGTTCTTCAGCTCTTCCCTTACCACGATTTACCTTATCGCTATCTAGTTGAACATCACTGCTACCGATCGTTACAATCCAAAGATTCATCTTATTTGTCTCCCCAAAGTTGTTCAAATTTATCAGGTTTCTTCTTCAAAAAATCCAAAAAATCATCAGATTCTTTCGAGTCATCTGGGAAAAAAGTCAGTAGCTCTAGAAATCGCTTCGTCTTTTCTAATTTTGGTCGTTCTTCTGAATTTTTAGCAACCAGACGGACATTCGGTGGGTACATTCGATGCCATAGACAACCGATCTGGCTAACTTTTCCTGTGACAGATGTGCCCCTAATTGTTTTCTCTTTATCAGTAGGAGATATTTTCTTTTGATAGGGCTGATGCAACCAGTCAATAGCTATACAATCATCGTTGCTTATAGCAATTCGGCCAAAAACGCATACACGAGGTGGATGCCACACCTCTCGCCAGTTTGCGTGATGATCCGGATCAGGCTTGACACCGCATATTTGCATCCATATTTTGGCCGTTTCTTGGACTGAATTAATAAACTCACCAATCTTCTTAGGATTCCAAACTCGTAATGCATCTTTGTTATCGAGTTCTCCAGCCCATTGCCAATGGCAACCAATCAGTTTTTTATAACCCTCTTCGTTGTAAAATAAGCGATGATCAGTTCGTCTCCATGACTTACCAAATCCACCCAGAACCATCGAAAACCACATAAGATCATGAATGAGTTTTTGTAACGCTTCTGTCTGCTGTTGATTAGGCAGGGATCTTGTTAAAGGGAACCTCGAACAATCACCTATAAAAGGTCTTATAATGAGATTGGGTGAGACAAGAATAAACCCCATCCGCTGCTGAGGTTCTTATGGACAAGTAT
>JAYUJY010000155.1:0-21930 GCA_043764895.1 Synechococcales cyanobacterium
ACCTTTTTTGATCCCGTTCTTACGGATATGACTCGATTCACATTCAGGGCATTTCATCAGGATTCACCTTAACTCATACACTAATTATGCAACGCCAGAAAAACTTCGATCAATGAGGGCGCGATCGCCATTTTACCGAGTTGTCCGAGAAGATCAATCGGTTGACGAGATTGTGGAATAAACCAAACATCGACTTGCTGGGGTTCGCCCGGTGGAAGTTCAAAGCTGATTTCGATCGCTTGACTGAAGGGCGAGAGCATTCCTTTCAGATATTGTTTGGCAAACTGGTCGTGGCGGTTTTTGGTTATGGCGATCGCAGGATGGGTCGGCTTCTATTCTAGACTGCGAGACCGTTTAAATTTGTTTAAACCCACGTTTAGAGGATAATCCTATCTACCTGAAAGACAGGCTTAATTTTAGGCCGAACGATCGCCCACCGTAAACGTCATAAAGGCAATCTGTGCGGCGGCTTGTTCTGCGGCCTTGATCGATCGTCCGAGTCCCGTCCCACAGCACTCCGATCGAATCCACACTTCAGCGGTGAAACGCTCCGGATCATCATGAATAGCTTTGGATTCCCACGATCGATACTCGGGTAACGTTTTCCAGGCTCCTTGAGTCCAGTTCTGGAGGGCAGCTTTATAGTTTTGGCGGGCGGGATCCGCCAGAATCGCTTCAGACTGGCGCAAAAACAAAGGATCCAACCACGGATGAACCCAATGCAAATCCTGCGTACTCAAATATAACACCGCCAGCACCGCCTCCAAACTATCGGCGAGACGAGACATCCGTCCGGCCCGATCGGCTGCGGCACTTCCGCCCACCAGCAGGTACCGATCGAAACCCAAATCATCGGCCACTTCTGACAGCGATCGATCGCTCACCAACTGCGATCGTAACGCTGTGAAGTCGCCTACCTTCAAGTCTGGGAAACGCTTTAACAAAAATTCTGCGGCGGCCAATTTCACCACGGCATCACCTACAAACTCCAATTGTTCATAATTACTTTCTGCTGACATCGTGGAGTGGGTCAGCGCGAGGTCCAGTAGTTTCCACTGAAATCTGTCGTCGGCTTGAATGCCTAGGCGTGTGACAAAATTTTCCAGTTGCTGCTGCCGACGAGGATACTGAACGGTCATACTAAACGGAGACAAGGGGGCGGTCCCAAAAGGGGAATTACGCCGATCGTAACATGTGAGAATAAGTCTGCTGAATCTCTTGAAGCGTGGCTTGAGTTTGGAGCGGGGTGTTTTTGCAAAGGCTCGGGGTATTCCAGGCTAGGGTTGTGACTTTAAGCTGGTCGCAGGGGAAAATCAATGTTTTGCGATCGCCGCTGTAGCGCTGTTTGACCCGCTCTACAGTGCTCGGTAACACCCCCACTAGCAGCGCCATTACCTCGCTAGGCAAGCACATCACCACCGATCGACCGAAGAATCCTTCAAATCCAGCCACCAATTTCTCGACTCGGACGATCGGGTCGGCGTGATCTGAAATCGTGTACAGCCAGCGTCCCCACTGAATACGCAAGCCGTAGGCGCGGGAGCGATCGTGCGAATTGGTTGCCGTCTCAATGTCAGGCGATCCGATAGCAATGACAGCTTTGTAGGGTTGCTCGATGGGGCTTCCAAGCGCTGCACCCGGTCCTGCGAATTCGGCATTAAACTCATTACATAGAATCAGCCCACTCTTCTTCCGTGTACCCACCATCAAGAGGGACGCATCAGAACCTGCGGCCACGGGTCCGGTTGGCTTCAAGCCCCGATGACACAAACCCACTGCCGACCCGATTTGAGTGGTGGTGGTCGAACGCTGAAGTAAGGAAGAAAGACTGTTCACTGACAAATTACCTTAGTACTTCGTCCGATCGGACTGTCGGACTTGTCTTAAAAGTCGTAGATAACTTCCGCCATTTAGACGAAGGCAACAACTTTAATAAACACATCTTAGGTCAGCTCATGAAGGGGAAGGTGATTTGTAAGGCTAGCTTTGCATAATCTATAAGGTTCGGTGCCAAGTTTAAAGAAGGGCAAAATTTTCTTTTGGCTACAAATTATTTAACGATGAGTTGAAACAGGGGTGAAGCAGAGTCAGACATAAGCCGGGTTCTGTTCTGAAGCTAGATTTCAGCGATGAACATTACGTTTCCAGCGTTAATGCTGACCGCGCAAAGTCTAGTCAGGGCGGTTATCTATCTGGGTCATGAGTTACCCCATGCCTCAAGCGGTTCTTTGCAATGAGGTTTCCCCTGTTGCAACAAGGAGCGGGTAAAAGACCAACCGTCGCTCCAACGACCTTGCACCCAACCGGGGTTTACCGAGCCAGCACCTCTCGATGCTGCTGGTGCGCTCTTACCGCACCTTTGCACCCTTACCCGAGGAATGTTGAAGTGAGAATGTTGAAGTGAGAATGCTGAAATTATTTCTAATCTTCACATTCTCACTTCTCAATTCTTCATTCTCAATTCCCTCAGGCGGTATTTTTCTGTGGCACTGTCCTCACGATCGCTCGCACTGGGCGTTACCCAGCAAGTTTGGTCTTTGGGGTGCCCGGACTTTCCTCAGGCATGATCAACGAATCGACCACTGCCCGCAACTGCCTTCGCTGGCTCTGCTTCACTGCTTAGTGTACGGGGTATTGGGGTAGGTTCGTCGGGAAATGTGCCCGATCGAACGTCGTTGCAGTAGGCGGTAACCGCTTGGGTGATGGTTTCTCGGAGGTTGGCGTAGGCTTTGGCGAAGGGGGGCTTCCAGGTGCCGAGGCCGAGAAGATCGCTGGTGACGAGGACTTGGCCGTCGCAGTGGGGTCCAGCGCCAATGCCTATTGTGGGGATTTTTAGGGCTTGAGTGATTTTTTGGGCGAGATCGCTGGGGATGTGTTCGAGGACGATGGCGAAGACTCCGGCTTGTTCGAGGGCGATCGCTTCATCCATGATTTTGCGTTGTGCTTCGTCAGTCTGGCCTTGTTGTTTGAAGCCGAGTTGGTTGACGGATTGGGGGGTGAGTCCGATGTGGCCCATGACGGGGATTCCAGCTTGGACGAGTTTGGCTATGGTGCTGGCCATTTCAGGGTAGCCGCCTTCGAGCTTGACGCCGTGGGCACCGCCTTCTTTGAGAGCAAGTCCTGCCGATCGCATGGCTTGGGTGGGGCTTTCCTGGTAGGTGAGGAAGGGCAAATCCATGACGATGAAGGCATTTTTGACCCCGCGTTTGACGGCTTGAGTATGGTGAATCATCACATCTAGGGTGACGGGCAAGGTGGTGGCGTGACCGAGAACAGCCATACCCAGGGAGTCGCCGACAAGGAGAATGTCGAGGTGCGCTTCGTCAAGGATTTGGGCGATCGTGTAGTCCCAAGCAGTGAGAACGGTGATGGGTTGGTTCTTTTGCTTCAGGGTACGGAAGTGATGGGGGGTGATAGGCATGGGGCGATGTGCCAAAGATTTGTACCCATAGTAACAGTTGGCTCTGGAAATTAAGGGGGATTTAAAGGGGGTGGGAGGAGGTCGCCGTCTATGTAGAACCACTGCTTGTTTTCTTGGATGAAGCGCGATCGTTCGTGGAGTTGGCTCTGCTGAGGGTTCAGGTTACGGGATTTTTCTTGGTGGGTGGCGATGAATTCGACAATGCCGCGTTTGTGGTGGGGTAGTCCCTGTTGGGTTTTGACTATAGTTAAGCTGACCCAGCGGGTGGTCTCGAAGGTTTGTTGAAGGGTGATGGGGTCGGTCTTTTTGCGGGTTGTGGGATGTTGGGTCCCGATGAGGTAGTTGAGGTTGTTTTTGCTGTAGGCGGTATAGCGCGATCGCATGAGGGCTTCGGCTGTGGGGGCCAAGGCGAGGCCGTCGAGGTAAGGTTGGCAGCAGTCGGTGTAGTGTTTTTGGGTGCCGCAGGGGCAGTGGGGGTTTAGGAGCATGGGGAAGGGCGATCGAAGGATTTCATCGGTATTGAGCACAGCGGAATTGGAAACCGCTAGACTATTAAAGTGTTAACGCGGAGTTTGTTATGCCCATCATATTAGAACGTACCGTTAGAAATTTGAGCTTTGTCCCAAAGAAAGGACACCGAATTTTTTCAGTTAATTTGAAGATGGTCGATGTCGGGGAACTTTGGCAAATTGCGAAGGCCATGGGGTTTCAGCCGGAGTTGATCCATTTGCGGTATGCGGATGAGACACCTCAGGTTCATGCGTTATTGTGGGAAGGGCCGATCGAAAATCAGCCGTCAAGTTTGGATGATCAATATGATGCGTTGGGGGAAATGATTGATCCAGATGCAATTTATTTTGCAGCAGGTCGATCGCAGTCGGAGTCCCCAAAATCGATCGCACATTAAATCTTTGAGGTGGTCATGGTTGCACAATTATTAGTTGAGACCGTCGTTGAAAAGCCGATCGCCCCGACGCAACAGACGATCGAAATCGGGAAGATTACATTGATGTTGCCGATCGAGGTCGATCCGAAGCCTTATATTCGGCAGATTTTGCGGGTGGATTTGGAGTCGATTACGCATCCGAAGGCACGGGAATGTCTGGAGTTTGGATTACAGGATGCGACGACGGATGAGGACTTTTCGAGTTTGATCGAGTCCTTTTATTTATGCCGAAGCCACGCAAATGCTGAACGGCTGTTTGCGGCGCTAGAAAATGACGAGAAACCTGTCCAGGTGTTCAATACGATCGATGAGATAAGAAAGGAGTTTGGGCTTGAAGAAGAAAACGCCTAAATCACCAGAGAGTGAACCCAATCGATCGCGCGAGACAATCATGGAGTCTCAGTTTACGGAAGATCTTCGATTCTGGATTGAGACCGATCGTAAGCTTGCACTACGGATTATGGATTTGGTAAAGGAAATCCTGCGTGATCCGTTCGGTGGAATTGGTAAACCTGAACGCCTGAGATATTTCCAAGGAAATACTTGGTCGAGAAGAATTAATGATGAACATCGATTGGTTTATGTCGTAGAAAACGATCGAGTCCGATTTAAGACTGCCCGATATCACTACGAGGAATAGCGTCTAGGAAGAGGTTAAGCTAGCTGTAATTATGGAGACGATCGTTTATGAGTCGCATCAAGATCATCATTGAGAAATATGAAGATGGCTATGTTGCCTATCCGATCGGGATTGAGGGCGTTGTCGTCGGTCAAGGCGATAGCTACGAGGAAGCACTTGCAGATGTCCAATCCGCTATTCGGTTTCATATTGAAACCTTCGGGGAGAAGGTTCTCAATTGACAGAAAGAATCGATCGCATATTAAATTTTTAAGGTTGTTATTAGCTAATGGTGCGAGATGACATCTAAGCCATGATCATCCCGCAACTTTCGTTCTAACCTTTGACACAAAGGACTTGCTTCAAGGTGGCTACGACTTCGACGAGATCGCGCTGATTTTCCATCACTTGTTCAATAGATTTGTAGGCGGCTGGAATTTCATCTATCAAGTCCTCCTCTTTGCGGCATTCGACGCCTGCCGTTTGGGCGATCAGGTCATTGAGGGTGTAGGTGTTTTTGGCCTTCGATCGCGACATCGATCGGCCAGCTCCGTGGGAGCAAGAACAGTAGCTCTCGAAATTGCCCTTGCCGCGCACAATGTAGGACTTTGCGCCCATGGATCCGGGAATAATCCCTAGATCGCCCGTTCCAGCTCGGACAGCCCCTTTTCGGGTGACGTATACGGACTCGTTGTAATGGGTTTCGCGTTCGGCGTAGTTGTGGTGGCAGTTGACACTCATCAGGGGTTTGAAGGATTTTCCGCCGGACAGATGTTTGGCGATCGTTTGTTGGAATCGAGCCATCATCACTTCACGGTTGTACAGCGCATACTGCTGTGCCCACTGCAAATCGCGCCAGTAAGCGGCAAATTCCGCCGTCCCTTCGACAAAATACGCGAGATCTGGGTCAGGTAACACCGTTCCGGACATTTTTGCGAGATTGCGCCCGGTTTTCATGTGGCTTTGGGCAAGCATGTTCCCGATGTTTCGCGATCCGGAGTGCAGCATGAGCCAGACGGCGTTCTCAGTGTCGATGCACACTTCAATAAAATGATTGCCGCCACCGAGCGATCCCATTTGGCGCTCTGCTTTGCCCTGAAGACGACTGACGCCTTTGTGCAAGTCTTTAAAATCTTTCCAGCCCTTCCAATTGCGAACGGATTTGTCGGCTTCTTTATTTTCGTTGAATCCCGTTGGAATCAGATCTTCGAGATCCTGGCGGATCTTTTTGAGCTTGCCGTCGAGCTGATTGCCTGTAAAAGGCGTCTTCACCGCAGCCATTCCACACCCAATATCGACCCCCACTGCTGCCGGAACGATCGCATCTTTCGTGGTAATTACGGATCCGACCAGCGCACCTTTGCCCAGATGGACATCCGGCATCAACGAAATGTGTTTAAAAATGAACGGCAACGAGGCCACATTCTTCGCCATCCGAATTTCGTCGTAGGACAAATCATGGTTTGCCCACGACAAGACTGAAGCAGGAGACGTAAGTTTGAGAGTGTCGTAGGGCATGGGTCTATGGGTTGTATTGCGTTGTGAACAGGACTCCTTACAGTTGTAGTATATGTAATACGAATGTGTCAAGGTCTATTCGATCGGCGAAATTCATACAAACAAAAATCCGCCTCGAATCGTAATCCAAGGCGGGTCTGTCAAAATATTGAGAGTGTTATTTAATCAATGCTGATGGACGTTGGACCTGAGGGGCTGGCATTGCCTGAGGTAAAGGTAGAGGGGATAGAGGTTCTGCGGAAGTCGCTGTAGAGCTTATCGCGCCAGGTCCAGAAGGTGTCGTAGAGAGGATTGTCCGCGATGCCGAAGACGCCTTTGCCTTTGACGCTTACGGGGATGTCGATGTAGTTACCCATTGGGAACTTGATGTACATGCTCAAGGCTGCGACGGTGAAGTCGGCTAGGGTGGGTTCGGGTCCAGTTAGATAGGGTTGTTCGGATAGGATCCCGCAGAGCCATGATAGGTTTTGACGGATTTCATCTTTGATTTTGTCCGGCGACATCCCGACGCTTGCGCCTAGATTTCCAAGAAAGTCTAGCGATGGGATGGAATTGACCAGGTTTCTTAGAACATCAGGCGTCGTGTTGGGTAGCATGGCCGACCGGAAACTTGGATTCTGGCTCATGCTAAGGATGAGACCCTTACGTGCATTGATCCCGAAGATTTCATCGGCCCACTGTTCCATCAGCATGACCTGACCGCGCATCTTGAGATCGGCAGGAATCACGGGTTTAGCTGTGTACTTGCGATCGAGGAACTCTGCGATCGCCGTTGAATCTGCAATCACTGTGCCTTCGTCTTTAAGGACAGGAACTTGACGCTGACCGGATAGCTTGAAGACTTCGACTTGGCCGATCGCTGGGAGCACTTCGACTTTTTTGTAATCTAGACCTTTGTAGTCCAAGACGAACCGAATTTTTTCGGCGTAGCTGGAGATCTCAAACTGATAAAGCTCAATCATGGTACGTTGCGAAAGGATAGCTGGATTTAACCCAAATAGTAGCGTGAAAATCCGATGAGCATCAGGGTCGTGAACCCGAACCTCCCAGAACCGCGCAATGTTAAGACCGTTGCAGTGTTAATATAATTGCGCTAACTTGAGCGATCGCATTTTTGTTGCGTTTTTGTGCCCCATGCAAGCCCGTCGAATCGCCCGTGAATTGGCACTTCTGAGCCTAAGCCAGCTCCCCTCAGATCCCGTAAAGCTGAATGCTCAGGACTTGCAGGACATCGTGCTCGCCGCTGTGCGGACCTTGGCTTCGGAAGCTCGTGACACCATTGAATCTGCTGCTGCTGAATTACAACGTAGCAACGCTCAGATTTTGGACAGTGAAACTCGTGCGGAGGATATGGATCGTGCGAAAGTGATGCTGGTCGAAGCCATTCGCCTGACTGAACATGCCATAAATCGGTTAGGTCATTGCTTTGAGGTTCCAGAATTTATTCAATTGTCGAACAAAATTGAAGTTCGCAATTACACCTTAGAGATAGTGTCAGCCTTTGTCCGGGATGGAAAGGACATCGACGCTACCATTGAAAATGCCTTAGTAGACTGGCAGCTCAGCCGATTAGCCCGAGTCGATCGCGACATTCTCCGCATTGCCGTCATCGAAATGACCCGACTAGAGACCCCTCCCCAAGTCGCCATCAACGAAGCGATCGAACTGGCCAAACGGTACAGTGAAGAAGACGGCCATCGGTTCATCAACGGGGTATTACGACGAGCGTTCGAGCAATTAGGATTCAAACCCAACAGCCGACCCGTCCCCCCCAAACCCCCCGCCCGAGACCCCCAAGACCCACCCACATAATTCAATACGATCCAACATAAATAGTCCGACACAAATAATCCGACGTAGGATGCATTAAGCGAAGCAACGCATCATTCCTAAATTCCCGCATCCCCCGACGCATCCCACCAATCACCCCCAAACCACCCCAAAACCGGGCATTTAAGGAGCACATCAAAATGTCATTCAATTGGTTCAACCGCCCCGCCGAAGAAACCCCTCCAACCCCCGCCCCCGTCGAAGAAACGATCGCCCCACCGATCGCCCCCACCCCCACCGAAGCCCTAACCTTCGCCAAAGCCGCCTACGATCGCCTCAAACAGAAGCAACAAGAAACCACCCCAGACGTTCCCATTGAAGACACTGCTGAAGCCCCGATCGAAGCCGTCCCAGAAGAACCCTCGATCGAAGCCCAACCCGATCGCCCCCTGTGGATGCAATCCCAAGCCGAAACCGAAGCCCGCCTCGATCGGCTTCGGGAAACCGCCATTGAAGAACCGATCGAGCCTGTAACCCCAGCCAAAATCCAAGAATACGTCTACCCACCCGATTTAATCCTAGACGATGGATTTACTTGGAGTGCCGAAGTCCTCGCGGGCCAAGGTCGCCGGGTCGAAGATATTTCTCTTGAAGAAATTACCTGGCTCAAACGCCTCCGCCAAGGCTTAGACAAAACTCGCCGTAACCTCGTCAACCAGCTCAAAGCGATCGTCGGTCAAGGCCCGCTCAACGAAGATGCCGTCAGCGAAATTGAAACCCTGCTGCTCCAAGCCGATGTGGGCGTCTCTGCCACCGACAAAATCATTGACAGCCTCCAGAAGAAGCTGAAAAAAGACGTCCTTCCCCCCGACGAAGCGATCGGCTACCTCAAGCAGCTTCTTCGCGAAATGCTAGACACGCCCTACACGGTTGGCTCCTACAAACGCGGATTCTCCCCCGAAAAAGATAAACTCAACATCTGGATGATGACAGGCGTTAACGGGGCCGGAAAAACCACCACGATCGGCAAGATCACCCACGTCGCCAGCCAATCCGGCTACACCTGTTTAATAGCTGCTGCCGACACCTTCCGCGCTGCCGCCGTTGAGCAAGTCAAAGTGTGGGGCCAACGCAGCGGAGTCGAAGTCATTTCAAATCCCGGCCAAAACACCGATCCCGCAGCCGTGGTCTTTGATGCCATTAGCGCCGCTCAAGCCCGAGGCACAGAACTACTGCTAATAGACACCGCCGGACGCCTCCAAAACAAAAAGAACCTCATGGACGAACTCGCCAAAGTTCGCCGCATCATTGACAAAAAAGTCGGCGACAACGCCAAAATTGAAGTGCTCCTCGTCCTCGATTCCACCCTCGGCCAAAACGGACTCCAGCAAGCCAAACTCTTCTCTGAAGCGGCTCAGCTCAGCGGGGTCGTCCTAACTAAACTCGACGGCACAGCAAAAGGCGGCATTGCCCTCGCGGTCGTCGAACAACTGGGTCTCCCGATTCGGTTCATCGGCGCTGGAGAAGGCATTGAAGACTTGCGTCCCTTCAGCAGCTACGAATTTGTTGAAGCATTAATCAGTGGATAACCCTGCAAAATCGCAGAACACACCCCAATTCTTAGGATTCACATCGTAAAATTGGGACTAAGTAACCCTAAAATTTTCTAGGTAGATTGATTATGAATCCAGAAAGCATCCTGCAATTAGTCCAACAAGGCTTTCGAGTCGCCATAGGTACAGGAACCACCCTCGCCGAAACGCTACAAACCCCTCAGACGGGCGTTGATGTCTGGAACAAGCTCACGACTAACCCGGCCCAACTGGCCCAGGATCTTGCCGAAAAAGGGCGAAACACCGAACAAGAGGCCCGTGAACTGGTCGATCGACTGCTTGAACAACAGCGCAATCCGTCGGCATCAGGACTCACCATCACCACGACGGCCATCCCGATGGCACCTGATCTCCAGATGGAACTTAAGGATCTTGCCGCCCAGCTTTCCGCGATCCGAATCGAGCTTGCAAAACTGCGAGAACAACGCTAAATCCCTAAATTATCGCCCCCGGTTGAGTCTAGAGTTGCATTACGCTAGACCTGCGCACCCCGGAGCCAAATGCGTTCCAAGCTTTCCCGGAACGCTCTTTTTCTGGAAATTTCATGGCGCTGATGCAAGCTGTGAAGACTAATTCCCAGCAAGATAGCAACGGGCAACCCGAGATAAAGCAATTTGAGCAGCATATTAGGCGCTCCATAGACCAAGTGATACTCATTATCCTAGAAGACCACTTGACGATTCAGGGCTGCGCTTAATAAAATTTTTTGTCCCTATTTGCGTAACTTAACCTGATTCGGCAATCCGTCACGCCTAGGGATTACATTGATGAAATTAGCTTAAGTTTCGTAACCAAACTTGTTCGGATCCGCAACACTCAAATCTATGTCCGCCAGCCCATATTCGGCCCACCGACGACTAACCAAATCCGCCGTATCTGGATCGCTAACCAACGCATCTCCCCAAGCGCGATCGGTCTCAGGAAAAACCTTCGTCGTAGCATCGATGCCCATTTTACTCCCCAACCCCGATCGCTCCGTCGCAAAATCGAGTGAGTCAAACGGATTGTCTGGAAGAATGAACACATCTCTTGCAGGATCCACCTTTGACGTGATAGCCCAAACCACCGCGCGAGGATCACGGATATTGATATCTTTATCGACAACGATGACGAATTTTGTGTAGGTAAATTGCGGCAGCGCACTCCAAAACGCTAGTGCCGCTCGTCTAGCCTGCCCAGGGTAGGACTTATCTATTGAGAGAATCGCCGCCTTGTAGGATAAAGCCTCCATTGGGAGGAAAAAGTCGCGAATCTCAGGGACTTGTTGGCGAAGAATCGGCGTATAGATGCGGTTTAGGGCGATCGCCATCATGGCATCTTCCTTAGGCGGACGACCGCTGAAGGTGGTCATGTAAATGGGATTTTTGCGGTGGGTAATGCACTGAAACCGAATCAGGGGAGCATCTTCGCGGACGGGACCGTAGTAGCCCATGTGATCGCCAGCGGGTCCATCAATTCCAGTTTCGCCAGGAGTAATGGTGCCTTCCAAGACAAATTCAGCGTCGGCGGGCACTTCGAGATCAACGGTTTTACACTTCGCAAGATGGATTCCCGTGCCGCTGTAGATTCCCGCAAACAGCCACTCAGACAGGTCAATGGGCAACGGCGTCGCTGCGGCCATGATAACCATAGGATCCACGCCAATGGCGATCGCAACTTCCAAAGGCTGGCCCATTTCAGCCGCTTTCCGCAAGTGCCGCGTGGGTCCACGAACGGAGAGCCACTGGACCGTCATGGTGTTTTTATCTTGCATCTGCAAGCGGTAAACCCCAACGTTGGGAATCTTCGTCTCTGGGTCCTTGGTGATCATTAGGCCAAGGGTCAGAACCTTAGCGGCGTCGCCGGGATAGACCTTAAGCATCGGAATTTGGTTCAGATCCACCTCGTCGCCCTTGAGGACAATTTGCTGGCATGGGGGGAAGAGGTCGCGATCGGGTTTAGCTTTCAGGACATCAAATAAAACTTTGCCCAGATCAAACGCCTGCTTAATCTTCTTCGGCGGACGGGGTTGGTACAGAATCGCCAGCTTTTTGCCCAGCGCCTCTAGTTCATCGACCGAATCCATGTTCATGGCGCGCGTGATCCGATCGACCGTGCCCATGAGATTGACCGCCACCGGATAGGCCGATCCTTTCACGTTTTCAAACAGCAGCCCCGGACCGCCGCACTGCAACATCCGCTGAGCAATTTCAGCAATTTCCAGGTCAGGATCGACTAGAGCGGTGATACGACGCAACTGCCCGCCGTCTTCCAACTGCTTAATAAAGCCCCGTAGATCTCTCGCCATAGTAATAAGTAACGCTATATGTAACGCTTTGTAAACTTTCTACTTTTAGTTTAGCAGGTTTACCTCACCGTCCTATGGCGCCATCAATCACACCTTGATTTACTTGACGGTTCTGAGTCGGGTTGTTGCGATCGTGATGCCGCCGTCGTGACGGGCAAGAATAGCTGAGATCCATTGAGTTTCAGGGACGTTGGAGGCTCGTCCGATTTTGAAGAAGCCACCGGACTTCATGCGGGTTAGCTTGACGGGCTTAAGAACTAAAGCTCCAGGAGTGGGAGCGGCGATCGGGCGGCGGCGGGTGGGGCGTCCGGTCAATAGTTCAGCGAGGGAAGGAAATTCGAGCTTGAGACGGGCGGGGTTGGAGATGAGGGCGGCGGAAACGGGTTCGTCGAGGATGGTCCCCATGAAGAGGTCATCATTGACGGGTTCTTGGACAACGACGTCGTAGCTATAGTCTTTGCCTACTGTGACCGTGGTCGGTAGGCTAACCGTTACTGTGGGGGGCTTTTCGCCGATGCGGACTTGGGTTTGCTCAGCCAGAATGGTCTGCGATCGGACTTGGCTGGCTTCGATCACTTGAAGGGCGCGGACAGTGCCTTGGATTTTCCAGATTTGGCCTTTGAGGTTGCGCTTACCTTCGATCGTAGTTAGGGTTTCGACTTCGTTAGGGTTTGTGGCATTTGTTTGGCCAGTTGCTTTGACAATTTCGGTGCGGTAGGTCAGGTTGGGATACTGCTGCCACAGGGCTTGAAGGGACTGGGTGAGAGACTGCCGGGTGTAGCCATCGCCATGGATGAAGTTGGGTGAGAGCAGATTGGTGACGGCAGTGGCGTCTTTCCGGTTGAGGGCTGCGTCCAGATCAGTGATGACAGCGGTGGGTGAGCCAGCGCTGGTCTGTGCCGCGAAAGTCACATTGCTGATGCTTCCGATCGTAAGGGTTGTGAGGGTCGTAACGGTTACAAGTTTCCAAAATTGACCCATCATCGCCGCACTGTTCCTATTCGTTGAATTTCCTTCTCAGTATAGGTGAGGATGTGAGAATCGGTGAGGATGCGAGATCCATGAAAATACTTAGGAATGGGGGTTTAGTAAGATCCACATCATCTGTGGGCTGGGCATCCTGCCCGGTCTCAAACAGCCGAGACGGCTGTTCCACATGGTAAAATGCTTTATCTAAGTATTTCCGTTGCTCATGCGATTTTGTGACATCTGCCATGACTGATTCTTCACCTCGTCGTCTACTGATTGCTGCTAGCGGTACGGGAGGGCATGTGTTTCCGGCGGTGGCGATCGCAGAGCAGCTTGCTCGAAGTTCTCACCCTTGGCATCTTGAATGGCTGGGCGTTCCCGATCGAATGGAAGTCAAGCTCGTGGGCGATCGCTATCCGCTGCATACGGTGAAGGTGGCGGGGTTTCAGGGCAAACCGGGGTTGGGCACGTTGAAGACGCTGTTTCGGTTGATTGTATCGATCGGGACGGTTCGCACGATTCTTAAGCGCGGAAAATTTGATGGCGTCTTTACGACGGGCGGCTATATTTCGGCCCCGGCGATTTTAGCGGCTAAGTCCTTGGGGCTTCCGGTGGTGCTGCATGAATCCAATGCGCTACCGGGCAAAGTCACGCGGACCTTTGCGCCTTGGTGCAATGTGGTGGCGATCGGGTTTCAGGCGGCAGCGACCCATTTAAAGGCAAAGACGGTCTGGACGGGGACACCTGTGCGATCGCAGTTTTTGCAGGCGGCGTCTGAGGTAGATGACCTGAGGATTCCGGCGGGGGTGAGGGTGGTAGCGATGGTGGGTGGAAGTCAGGGGGCGGTGGCGCTAAATCAGCTCGTGCGACAGTGTGCTCCGGCTTGGTTTAAGCAGGGGATTTGGCTGGTGCATCAGACGGGCGAATCGGACGCTGATGCGAAAACGTTAAGACATCCGCAGTACATCTCACTGCCGTTTTATTCAAATATGGCGGGGTTGTTGAATCGGGCCGATTTGGTTATCAGTCGATCGGGGGCAGGGACGTTGACGGAGCTAGCCATGGTAGGCGTGCCGTCGATTTTGGTGCCCTATCCGTTTGCGGCAGAAGATCATCAAGCCTACAACGCCAAAGTCTTTGTCGAAGCGGGTGCGGCGGAAATGTTTCGGCAGCAGCAGTTGCTTCCGGAAACGCTAGAGGCAACGGTCTTAGATCTGCTATCGACGACCCCTGAGGCAACGGCACGATATGACCATATGCGATCGGCGGCGAAGTCACTCGCGGTCGTCGATAGTGCAACGCAGGTAGCGAACTTGCTCGAACAGGTGGTGGGTCATAAAGCTTCAACGAATCGATCGCCCTCATCCAAACGATCATTTTAGAAGCAGATAATAAAGTTTTCCGTCCGATCGAACCATTCCCGCCTTCGCCTTCGCTAGATTTCCCGTTCCCATAAACAGATCGACTCGTCCCGGTCCGATGATCGCCCCACCCGTATCTTGGTCCAACACAAACCGACTCATGACCTGCGGCTGCAACTGCTCGTCCGGCAATTCAGTCACAATCAACGCCAACGCGCCCGGTGGCATTTGCGTTTTGTCTGTCGCGATCGATCGTCCTGCTGTCACCGGAACCCCAAGACTCCCTGTGGCCAGCGCTCCCTGAGTATTGCGAAAAAAGACAAAACGATTGTTGCGGGGTAAATACTCGTCTAAGTCGGTGGGATGAGTTTGGAAATACCGCAAGATAGTCGGCAAATTCAGGGTTTCTAACGTGAACTTTTGATCCTTGACGAGTTCACGCCCAATTCCGACATAGGGATAATCCGTATTGCCATCAAACCCAATGGACATCTGCGTTCCATCGGTCAGATCCAGCCTTGCCGAACCCTGGACTTGGACCAGAAATGCCTCCAATCGATCGCGCATCCACACGAGTTCGGAATCTTTAAGCTTCCCCGCGCTGGCCTGAAGTCCATCTTTGCCCTCTAGCATCGCCCTTGTGGGGTGCGGCTTAGACCAACGCAAAAAACCCTGTGGCTGACGATATAGCGGATACCGAAAAATTTCCGTCGGTGTCTGGCTTGCCTCATAAACGGGTTCAAAATATCCCGTAAATCCCACTGCCCCTTCGCCGTCTTTTCCAGACGATTCGTAAAAACTGAATTCCTGATTGACTCGTTTCTGAAGCGCTTCAGGGGATTTTGCCACCTGGACTAGCACCCGAAATCGCCGCACCGATCGCAATACTCGATCCCGCGACACCCCTGACACGGGATAACGTTGATAAGCCCGTGCTGCGGCACTCGTTTGAAGATAGCGAATGCTGTGATCTAGTGCCTGAAGCATTCGAGCGCGATCGTTCAAAACTTGGGAATCTAATGCGACTGGCTCTGGCACCCTCCGCAGCAGCCGAATGGGCGGTGTGGGAAAAAGCTTAGGTAAAATCTTGGGGATCGACTTAGGTCTGGATTTAATAGGCTGCTGCGTCGTTGGTTCTAAAGCTGGCTGGATTGGTTCAGCCCTTAGTCCTAGCGTAAATAGTCCAAAAACGGCGACTAGCGCCATACCCGATGTCGCAGTTACATTCATAATCTAAATTTTAGAAGAATCATCAAAGCCCTCAACCGAGTCAAAACTGGATGCTGAGGGCTATTTTAACTATTGAGTGTATCGATCAACCGTATCGATCGACGCTGCCCGAATAAATGGGTTCCACCCGAATTCCGACAATAGACGCCGGACGCACCACCAAAAACTCGCCCTGCATTCCCCGAATGGGAACATTTAAAAATTCCGTCGCTGCAATTTTAGGTTGCAACTGAGCCGTGTACCACTTTTGAAACTCTTCAAAGGTCGGAAAACGGACTTCCTCTCGGTGTCCCCCCTCAATCAGGAGATGAACAGCGTACTCACTTGCGGTTCTCGCCATAGCGAAACTTGCCTTCTATAAACATCTTGCTGTTTATTATGGTCCTTCTTTCCGGGAACATCGCAGCAATTCCAAATTTAGATGCGATCGGATCGTTACAAGGGACAATCTAGGGCTGTGATACTGTGAGGGCTTAATGATCCTTTACAAAATGATCAGCGGTATGGCCATGAATCGATCGAAACCCCCATCCCAGAAACCAACTCAAACTCAGACCCAGCGAAAACGTCGCAATTTTTTAGTGCGAATTTCTAATGAGAATGGGAAGTTTCAAATCCAAGGGTTAAACCTGTGGCACAACTATTGGCGCGATCCCTATCACTTGATGTTAGCACTTCCTTGGACAGGGTTTTATGCGTTGATTGCGGTGGGGTATGCGTCGCTTAATGCGATTTTTGCGGTGTTGTATCTCTTGGGTGGAGACTGTCTGAATGGGGGGAGAGCGGGAAGTTTTGAGGATGCCTTTTTCTTTAGCGTTCAAACCTTTGGATCGATCGGATATGGGGCCATTTCGCCCAAGACATCCTATGCCAATCTGATTGTTACTGTCGAGGCTTTCTTGAGTTTACTGAGCATTGCTATTGTGACGGGGCTGAGTTTTGCGCGGTTTTCCCGTCCGACTGCGCGAGTTATTTTCAGCAAAAATGCCCTAATTTCTCCCCACAATGGTGTTCCAACGCTGACCTTAAGAACTGCCAATCAGCGTCGAAATCAGATCTTGGAAGCAGAAGCGCAGATTTTTTTGACCCGAGATGAGCGAACCTTAGAAGGCCAAAATCTGCGTCGATTTTACATTTTAGATCTGTCTCGATCGCGCACACCCAGTTTTGCGTTGAGCTGGAATATCATGCATTGTATCGATGAAACCAGTCCGCTTTATGGCCTAACTCAAGAGGATTTGGTCGCATCCCAATCACAGCTTATTGTGTCGGTTCGTGGCATTGACGAGACGGTTAACTACAACATTAACGCGCGTTATATTTACGGAGTTTATGACCTATTGTGGAATCATCAATTTGCGGACGTCATTCATATTGATGGGAACGGCGATCGCTACATTGACTATTCCCATTTTAATGATGTCAACCCGATCGATCCTAAGATCTAGAAGATTAAGATTCAGAGTCCAGAGTAACGACTTTACCTCGAAACACCAAGTAGTTATAAATATTGTAGAACAACATGATCGGGATCAAGACTCCAATAAACGTCAACATAAAGACCAATGCACTCGGTGAAGCGGCAGCTTGATAAATGGTGATTTGGGTTGGGATAACGTAGGGAAATACAATTAGTCCTAGTCCAATAAAACTAAGCAGAAAAATGAGTAGGGTCCAAACAAAGGGCATAGTTTCTTCCTCTCGATCGATGCTTCTTAACAACAACCAAACAAGCACTATCCCAAGCACCGGAATCGCAGCAAAAATATAAACTTGGGGTGCAGCAAATAGCCGAGTCCGCGTAGCTTCATACACGATCGGAGTGACGATCGTAACTAAAACGGCTCCAATAAATGTTGTAATGGCCGCTATTTTAGCCGTGCGAAAATGGATTTTCTGCAATTCTCCTTCTGTCTTTAGAATCAGATAAGTTGAACCGATTAAAACATAGCCTTGGACCAAGGTCAGCGCCACCAGAATCGATCGCCAGTCCAGCCAATCCCACGTCGAACCCGTAAAATGACCTGCCTCATCGACGGTAATCCCCTCAATGACACTGCCGAGCGCAAAACCTTGGCCGAGAGCTGCGATGAAGCTACCCACACCGAAGGCATAATTCCAAAAGAATTTGCGAGTAGAATGCTCCCGAAATTCAAAGGCAACCGCTCGAAAGATTAGCCCAAAAATCATCATAAAAATGGGCATATATAAAGCCGTCAAAATCGTGCCGTAGGCTAATGGAAATGCTCCAAACAATGCGCCAGCCATCACCACTAACCAGGTCTCATTCGCATCCCAAATATTACCTAAACTCGTCATTAAGATGCTGCGACGTTCTTCATCTGAACTGGTCAACGAAAGGATTCCGACCCCCAGATCAAATCCATCTAGGATGACATACAAAAACAAGAACAACCCCAAGATTACAAACCAAACTTCTGGCAGAAAATGTAATAGTGCTTCCATGAAATCTCCTTACTGCTGGGCTTTTTACTGCTGGGCTTCGACGGGACGTTGATCGGGGACTGATTCTGCGGGTTCTGTACTGATCAGAAATTGACCATTTATATCAGGTAACGGCAACGTTAGATTTGGCCCTTCGCCGATAATTCGACTGGCAAAATAGAGCGTTGTAAATAACAAAATAGAGTAGACTGTCGTGAAGAGAATAAGTGTGGTTAGAACATTGCTTGCAGGCAAATTAGACACCCCATCTGCGGTCCGAATTTTGCCATAGAGCACCCAAGGTTGTCGTCCAACGCAGCGCACAATCCAGCCCGATTCGATCGCAACATAGCCCAACGGTGCCACAAACATCCAGGCCCGCAATAACCATTTTTGTGATTCGATTTCAACGGGTGAAAGTTTGCCTCGACCCCATTGAATCGCACTCCAAAGCATCACTCCAACTAATAAGAATCCAATCCCAATCATCACCCGAAAGGAGTAATAAACTAGCCCCACCATCTTCGGTCGATCGTCTCTCGCCCATTCATTAAGTCCGGGAACGGGCACCGATAGATTCTTGCGAAATTCCAAGATATAACCCAGGCCATTGGGCACGGTGAGTTCCCAAGTATTGCGGTTGTGAGCTTCATCGGGAATGGCTAAGATGCTCCAATCCGCAGGCTGACCAGCCGGACTACTTTCCCATTTGGCCTCCATTGCAGCGAGCTTGGTCGGCTGATACACGGCTACTTGCTCTGCGCTAAGATGTCCGAGATAGATTTGAAGGGGGGCAACGGCGATCGCGGTTGCAATTACAATTTTTAGGGATTGGCTAAAAAAGGCTTGATTTCGTCCTTTGAGAATATACCAAGCACTGATTCCCCCAATCAAAAATAGCGATGTTTCGAGTGTTGCCAAAAACATATGGGCGACACTTTTGAGCATGAAGGGATTAAAAATAGCCTCAAAGTAGTCGCTAACCACGAATTTCCCATTAACCATATCGCCCCCA
Organism: Synechococcales cyanobacterium; assembly: GCA_043764895.1. GTDB lineage: Bacteria > Cyanobacteriota > Cyanobacteriia > Leptolyngbyales > Leptolyngbyaceae > JAAFJU01. The sequence continues at coordinate 19,195 of JAYUJY010000155.1, forward strand.
GTCGGGGTCTGTAGCCATGAGTTTGCCGATACAATCCAGAAAATAGAGAGGTTCGCGCCAAATGCAACCATAATAGTCGCTAGATAATGAATAATGGGCGATACCCGTCCCCAACCAAACATCATAATGCCCAAAAAACCAGCTTCGAGCATAAACGCCATCGAGGCTTCAAAGCCTAAAATACTCCCAAAAAAGTCGCCGACCGCTTCAGAAAAAGGTCCCCAATTGGTACCAAACTGAAACTCTAGTGGCAACCCCGTCGCGACCCCAATTCCAAAGTTTAAGAGGAATAACCGTGACCAAAATCGAATGTGATAGTAATAATCTGGATTGCGGGTTTTGAGCCATAACCCTTCCATGATGACTAGATAAATGGACATCCCTGTTGTTAACGTCGGCCACAGCATATGAAAAATAGCTGTTAATGCAAACTGCATTCGCGTTAAGGCGACGGTATTGGAAAAAATATCCATGTCTGACCTGCTTACTGGGTTGGATTTTTAGTTAACCTAACCCAATGATAGACAGTTTCACCCGTGTCGGAGTTGATCCCCGAGCATTCGGACAGAATCTAGATTTTACAACACCTTTTCCATGCCGTAGACGAGCGTTTTGAGCGCGATAACTTTGCGCACGCATAGTTCGACTCCGGGCATATAGCAGCCTCGATCGGTTGCCTCGTGTTTAATGGTATAAATCTGTCCCGCCGCCCCAAAAATCACTTCCTGCCGAGCCACAAATCCGGGAATCCGAATGCTATGGATCCGAATATTCTCCGGTCCTAACCCTCCCCGAGACCCTGGGATTTTCTCCGATTCTTCAACCTGTTGTGGATTGTAGGTCTTGCCCATTTCGGCTAATAGCTGCGCGGTCTGGACGGCTGTTCCACTGGGAGCATCGGCTTTCTGGTTGTGATGCAGTTCAATAATCTCGACATGTTCAAAGTACTTCGATGCCTGAAGGGCGGCTTGTTGCATCAGCACAACGCCAATGCAAAAGTTTGGGGCCACAATACAGCCCGTACTCGCCTTGTCAGCAAATACCGCTAAGTCATGGATTTGCTCCAAACTCAATCCAGTCGTTCCAACAACCGGACGGACGCCATAGGCTATTGCAGTCCTGATATTGTGATAGACAGAATCAGGGTGAGTCACGTCAATCACGACCCCTAGTTCTCGCTCCTGAGATAGCATCGCCATCATCGGTTCATAATCTTTAGTGATGGGGATTTCGAGTTCGCCCATGCCGATGACTTCACCGATGTCTTGCCCTTCCCATTTGGGATTGTGAGCGACGGCTCCGAACAGATCTAAACCCGGTGCGTTCACGATCGCCCTTACGATTTCGCGCCCCATTTTCCCGGTTGCACCATTGACCACGACTGGAATTGCCATAATGCTTTACTGCCAGATTAAAAAATTGCACTTAATCAAGCCTACACTTATGCGCCAGATGCGTCATCCATGCGCCATTTACGCATTAACTGCGCTATCGGATAAGGCGTATTGTTCCAGACCGTTCATTCTTCGATCGCGGGTGTAAAATCAAACAGCTTTCCCTAAGACTATCGGAGTCGTGATTCTCTCATGAGTTTATTTGATGCAATTTTGGGTGCGGTCAACAATCCGAGCCAGCAGGCTTCGGTGGACCAGCTTGGAAATCTCGTGGGAATGGTTCAGCAAGTCAGTGGGAATAACGGGATGGATGCGGCGACGACTCAATCCGTAATGTCAATGGTGGGTAGTGCCGTCCAGTCTGGCCTTCAAGACCATAGTCAAGCCAATGGCATGGATTCAACACAAAATTTGGTCGATGAACTCAGTGGCGGCAATACCAGCGCAGGGGCGATCGCGTCACTGATTCCGCCTGACCTTCAGCACCAATTGTCCAGCACGATCGCGTCTAAAACTGGCCTAGATGCAGGCATGGTCCAATCTATGCTGCCAAGCTTAGTCCCGATCGTTCTTGGAATGCTTCAAAGTGGCGCGCCTCAAAATGGAGAACAATCACCAGGAAACAACCCATTGCTCAACATGTTCCTAGACGCCAATCAGGATGGCAACTTGGATGTGGGTGATGCGATGGGGCTAGCCATGAAGTTTATGCAAAATCGCTAGGACAATCTGCTAAAACAACGCGCCCTCAGAATTGACCGAAAGTCGATCTTTGACTGAGGAATCCAGAACCTTGGTTCCCTCAATCAAAGATCATTCAGCGCTTGGAGCAAATCACGAGTTCTGATTCTGAGTTCAGTTATCTCGGATCTTTAGGTTTTGCTTTATTGACTTTCAGGACTCGACCGAGCCATTCGGCCCCGTCTAGCTTCTCAATAGCAACGTCTTCTTCAGCTTCCGTGTCTAAATCGACAAAAGCGAATCCGCGTTTCTTGCCCGTTTCACGATCCATGGGAAGACTGATTCGCTTAACCGAACCATACTCACCAAATACTTCACGGACGTCCTCTTCGGTAGCTTGAAAGGACAAATTACCAACGTATATAGCCACAATGCTCTCCGTATCCTATGAAATCCAGTTGACTCATGGGCGTGCGTGCTCTAAACAAGATGCTCTTAAATTAAAGAGTGAACCCTATCCAAATAATTCACGCAAACTTCTGACAGTTTTAATTGACCTTTATTATACAACAGTCCGGACAGATTTGAGGTGGGTCAAGCTCTGAGAGAGCCGTATTCTAGGAGCTTTTGGTAGTTTGGATTTAATTTAATCAAAGTCGAG
>JAYUJY010000156.1:0-21915 GCA_043764895.1 Synechococcales cyanobacterium
TAGCGCCTTTCGCTGATCCGCCGGTTTTCCGAGGAGATGAATTTTACAACCGTGACGCATGGGTTTTAAACCTATGACTTAACTCTAAACAACAATCAAATCGAAAGCCCTTACGAGCTTTCACACAGGCATTTTGACTAGCCGCCTGCCTTAGCGGCTTTCTCTTTTGGGAGTGTAATACCCAATCGATCTTGCAACGCTTCAACCACTTCTTCTGCCGATTTGGCACCGAAGTTTTTGATCTCCAGCAGGTCTTCTTGGGTGTAATCCAAGAGGTCTGCAACGGAGTTTATTTGAGCACGCTTGAGACAGTTGTAAGCCCGAACTGAGAGCTGCAATTCCTCAATGGGAATCTGGCTTTCAGGGTGCTCATTGTCTACGTCAGTGTCTTCAACTTCATCAAATCGCGCATCTTTCAGCGGATTAAACAAGTCAACGAGAATGTGGGCCGCTTGAGCTAACGCCTCTTGGGGCGTCAAACTCCCATTGGTCCAAACTTCCAACACCAACCGATCCTGTCCCATCGCGCCACCTATCCGTGCATCTTCCACGGTGTAGTTGACTTTCCGAGCAGGCATGAACACGGAGTCCAACTGCATAAAATCGATCGAAGCATTTTCATCAGCCCGAATTCGATCGACGCCTCGATAACCTTTCCCCCGTTCAACCCGGAATTCCATTTCCAGGGTGTGGTTCGCGGCTACGGTCGCAATCACATGATTCGGAGAAATAATTTCGACTTCCGAGGGAAGGTCAAAACTCTCTGCGGTCACAGTGGCTGGACCTTGTACGACCAATCGTCCAATTTGAGGTTGGGGAGAATGGCTTTTCAAAACGACTTTTTTCAGGTTTAGCAAGATGTCTAGGACATCCTCACGTACCCCTGGAATGGTCGAAAATTCGTGTGCAACCCCTGCAATTCGCACGGCAGTAATTGCAGTCCCTTCAAGGTTAGAAAGCAGAACGCGACGAAGCGCATTTCCGACGGTCGAACCTTGTCCACGATCGAGCGGTTCTAGAACAAACTTGCCGTATTGGCTTTGGTCCTTATCGATGGTGGTTTCGATACAGTCAACCTGAAACTGTGCCACGGAATAATCCCTTCCTTCATCAACTCACTGGTCTTGCGGAAATCGCACGGTCTTGCGTCTTGCTCTTTCAGATTCTTGCCAAGTCTGAAAGGCCGATCGCGTCAAGCACATCTATGTTAGACGCGACGACGCTTAGGCGGACGACAGCCATTGTGAGGAATAGGCGTGACGTCACGAATCATCGTGATTTCCAAACCCGCACCTTGCAGTGCGCGAATCGCAGTTTCACGGCCCGATCCCGGACCACTCACTAGGACTTCGATTTGACGCATTCCTTGATCGATTGCCCGACGCGCTGCATTTTCAGCCGCCGTCTGTGCTGCGAAAGGCGTTCCTTTCTTGGCACCCTTGAAACCGCTCGAACCTGCTGAGGCCCAGGAAACTGCTTCTCCTTGAACGTCAGAAATTGTCACGATCGTGTTGTTAAATGTGGACCGAATGTGCGCAACCCCAGTTGGGATATTCTTTTTGACTTTGCGCGCACCAGTCCGGCGTGTTGGTTTTGCCATTTCTCAAGCGTTGATGGAACATTGGACAAACAAAAACGAGATAATCTAGAGTAGAACCCCAGAAATCTAAACGTACTCTTACTTACGAGCGACTTTCTTCTTACCAGCCACCGTGCGACGACCGCCGCGACGGGTTCGGGCATTGGTGCGAGTCCGTTGACCGCGCACGGGCAAGCCCAGACGGTGACGGCGTCCTCGATAGGATCCAATTTCCATCAAGCGCTTGATGTTCAGGGATTCCCAACGACGAAGATCTCCTTCGATTTGGTAGTCTCCTTCCACGGCTTCCCGCAGGGTTGACACCTCGGCGTCGGTGAGTTCCCGAACGCGAGTATCGGGATTAATCCCGGTTTTTGCCAATACTGCCTTGGACCGGGTCAAGCCGATTCCATATATATAAGTCAGACCAATTTCAATCCGTTTATCACGGGGAAGGTCTACACCAGCAATCCGCGCCACACTCGTTCTCCTAATGAAAACTAAAAATTACAGAGGGGCACACCCTAAAGTTGTGCGTTCGATCCAGGCTTTCCCCGAAGGCAGGGCTGACCTGGTGGGACTTGCGTCTACCCTTGGCGTTGTTTATGCTTTGGGTTTTCGCAAATTACCGTTACGCGGCCACGACGACGAATCACGCGGCATTTGTCACACATTTTGCGGACAGAAGCTCGGACTTTCATGCTTCCTATGGTTATAGTAATTACAAGCACAATAATTTACCAAAAAATGGGTGCTTTGTCAAAGATTTGTTGGATTGGGTCTGCCAAGACTCTTGGATTGCCAATATTATTTATCAAGCAATGATGAATTCACATCAAACTACTTAGGCTTCGATCGTGTCATTAAGCACAATAGAGAGGATACCTCCCTTTAATCTTCCTCAACTTTGCAATGCTAAAACGCCAAGATGCTTTTCCCCGATCGTCCGTTCATATTGCGTTAGGTTCCGTAACGGCGGCGATACTACTCTCGATCGTCCCAGAAGTCGCGATCGCTCAAAACGTTAATGCTCGCGTTATCAAGGTTATGCCCTATCAGTCGAGCAATTCTTTCCCCACAACGGTTACTTCAGGAAGGCCCTCTATTGTCAACCTTGGAGGGCGATTGTTCTTTCCGAACGTGGTTCCCTACCGTCATTCTCCTCTTCCGAATTCCTATTTTTCATTCCCGAATTCGCAGATACCCCGATCCGCAGTCTATGCACCGCTCCGTAACGCGACCTCTAAAACCATGGGACTGACCTACACCGGGCAAGGTACCCTAGATCACTTCCAAATGTATATGGATTGGGGAGCGGCGGCGGTTCAGCAGAGCCAACCTCAGATGGCGCTGGGCTGGTACGAGAAAGCCTGGAAATTACGATCGAACTCTTCTGAGGCGGCAAGAGCGATTCAATCTTTAAGATCTCAACTGGCTCAGGTTTCAAGTCCGCAGCCAGCCAAATAGCTCCTCTATTGTCAACTGAAAATCCTTCATGAACGCCGGGGCGAGCAATCTCTGCTCCGGCAAAGGGGATACTTGCGGTTCGCTTTCCTGAATATGGGACAATTGGTTGTAAGAGTCCAATCGCGATCGACCCTTGCAATCGACAATTTTAGGGAGAATAGACCTTGGTGACTACGGGTAGTTTTAAAACCACGAAATCAGAAGAAATTTTTGCCGCTGCGCAGAAACTCATGCCGGGTGGCGTCAGCTCGCCAGTACGAGCGTTCAAATCCGTAGGCGGTCAGCCGATCGTGTTCGATCGGGTTAAGGATGCTTATGCTTGGGACGTGGACGGCAATAAGTACATTGATTACGTCGGAACCTGGGGACCTGCCATCTGCGGTCACGCTCACCCAGAGGTGATCAAAGCCATCCAAGCCGCTGCCGAAAAAGGGACGAGCTTTGGCGCACCTTGCGCACTTGAAAATGTCCTAGCTGAAATGGTGATTGATGCCGTTCCTAGCGTAGAGATGGTGCGCTTCGTCAACTCTGGGACTGAAGCATGCATGGCTGTGTTGCGCTTAATGCGAGCTTACACGGGACGAGACAAGCTGATCAAGTTTGAAGGCTGTTACCACGGACACGCAGACATGTTCTTGGTCAAGGCCGGATCGGGCGTCGCAACGTTGGGCTTGCCTGATTCTCCCGGTGTACCCAAGTCCACTGCTGCTGACACGCTGACCGCGCCCTACAACAATCTTGAAGCCGTTCGGAAATTGTTTGACGAGAATCCGGGTCAAGTCGCAGGCGTCATACTGGAGCCAGTGGTCGGAAATGCGGGATTCATTGTGCCGGATGCGGGATTCTTAGCAGGATTGCGCGAACTGACGACAGCGAACGGGGCGCTCTTAGTCTTTGATGAAGTGATGACGGGTTTCCGGATTTCCTATGGCGGCGCTCAGGCTCGTTTTGGCATCACGCCGGATTTGACGACCTTAGGTAAGGTGATTGGCGGCGGGCTGCCCGTGGGCGCGTATGGCGGTCGCAAGGAGATCATGCAAATGGTGGCTCCTGCGGGTCCAGTGTATCAAGCAGGGACGCTCTCGGGCAATCCATTGGCGATGACCGCAGGGATTAAGACGCTGGAGTTGCTCAATCAGCCGGGAAGCTATGAGTATCTCGATCGGGTTACGAGTCGTTTGGTCAATGGTCTCTTGGCAATCGGGAAGGAAAAAGGCCATGCCATGTGTGGCGGTTCCATTAGCGGGATGTTTGGGTTCTTCTTCTGCGAGGGTCCGGTTCATAACTTTGAGGATGCGAAGAAAGCGGACACGGTGAAGTTTGGGAAGTTCCATCGTGGAATGTTAGAGGAAGGCGTGTATTTGGCTCCTTCGCAGTTTGAGGCGGGCTTTACGTCGTTAGCTCATACGGACGGGGATATCGATCGGACTCTCGAAGCAGCGCGTACGGTGTTATCTCGGCTGTAAGTTCTAATTCTGTCCCCTTAACAGCCTCCGTCGTATCTTTACAGCGGAGGTTTTTTAGGTTTTGCATCTTTCTTAAATTTCTCGATCGTGGGCAACACGACAATACCTAACAACCCGGTTACCACGGGAAACATCCAAATAGACCCATTACTCATCCATGTATCAACCCGAATTCCAGTCGGAACATCTGGGTTGTAACGAACTAAAATGTTGTCTCCAGCCTTGTACTGTTCATCCCAAAACAGTCCAGAAACCGAAAGCGATCGAGGCGTTGTGTTGGGCGCTTCTAAGACAACCACTGGATAAGATTTCGTCGTTCCATAGCCATTGCTAACCGGAAGGCTTGAAACAATGGGCAAAATTACACGCTTTTCCTTGGTAAAAGCAGTGTATGTATTAATAAATGAAACGGTGGAAAGCCCAAGTAAGGAAACAGAAAGAGCCGTCCGAATTGTAGTCCATATAATTGTTATGGTGAGGTTCATCTCTTAATGGCTCCGTGGAGTAATATGCGATCGCAGCATCTTTATATCATAAACGATCGCCTTAAGGGGGCTACTGAATTAGGATTTTGGAGTGCGATCGCTTGGAGGAATGCAGATAATAGTGCGATTATTCCAGTGCCAACGAAACCCGATCGCCCCCCACATCTCGAAGCACGCCCAACGTCTTAATCACCTTCTCATAGGCCAATCCTTTATCGGCTTTTAACACCACCGCACCTTTAGCGTTCTTATTTAAATATTCCACCACTTTATTGCCCAACGCGAGGTCATCGATCGGCTGATTGTCAACTAAGTTTTGCCCCTGCTTATTCATCCCAATAATCATCGGATCAGGCAACTTCTCTTCGATTTTCCCTTTCTCGGCACTCGGCAACGCCACATCCTTAATCACCTTTCCCTTGGGATCCATTGATGCCAAAATAAAGAAGATCAAAATCGCAAATAACACATCCATCATCGGAACTAAATTTGGTTCTGGAACCGTAGTAGCACCCCGCCTCCGATTTCGTAAACCCATCGTCTTACTCCAAAATTTAATACGTTAAGTTCATTCAGTTAAATCCAAGGCGATCGGACTTTTCCAAACTCAAGAGATTGCCTCAAACCCGTCTTCAACCGGGCAACGTCATCGCCCCTTCATCCGCATAACTCCGCTCCAACGCCGCCTTTGCCTTCGCTTGTTCGATCATACGAGGCTCATACCACAGCTCCCGATAAATCAGTTCTAACTCTCCACCCACCTTCGCAAAATAGCTCAACTGCTGCCCCTCATAGGACACACAAACCCGCAGTACCACCATCGCAATAATTGCAACCACCATCCCTGCCGCCGTAGACATCAGCGCCTCCCCGATTCCACTTGCCGCCTTCGCCGTATCGACCCCGCCAGAACCTCCCACGCCCAAACCTGAGAACGTCTCCATCATCCCCGTCACCGTACCGAGCAGCCCTAGCAGAGGCGCTAAAGCGACAGACGTTTCCAGCAGCTTATCGCCCTTCGACATCTGCTCAAATTCATGCTCACTCGCCGTTTCCATGGCTAATCGAAAGGACTCCGGCGTCGGATTAATCATTTTCAACGAAGCGTGCATAAACCGTGCGATCGGCTGTGTTCCCGCTTCTTTTGACAATTGGTTTGCATCCGGAATACTATAGCGAGCCGCTTCCAAAATGCGATGGGCTGTCTGATCTTCCGTTCGATATAACGTAATCCAAAACACCAACCGATCGAGCATGGCCGCCACTGTCGCCACCGACAACACTGCCATCGGAATCATCACAATGCCGCCTTTCGCAGCCAGCTCAAACAAATTAGACATAATAAAATCTCGGGTTAAGTAATCTTGTAGAGGAACACAATGGAATGAAGATGCACTCAGGTTGAAATGAATGATTGAGAGTCTTAATGATTGAAAGTCTTACATCATTAAGAGTCTTACATCATTAAGAGTCATAGGGAAACTCTTCCACCGCTGGAGCCTTGCTATTGCTGGACTTCGGTTTGGAATCTTTGGCTTTGTCCGCTGCGGATGTCTCTGATTGAGCCTCTGGCATCTTAGTCGAGCTATTAGGTTTGACCGTAGTCCCAGTAGCAAGGCCCGCCATCATCCGTTGCCACGTCACATCACCAGATGAAGCGATCGCAATTTCGATCTTGTCGGGTTCTTTTGTTGCTTTACTCGGTTCTTTGGAGGGAGGAAGTTTGCTATCTAGTTTGTCATCTAGGGACTTCGCTATTTGAGCGTCTCGATCGCCTTTCACTCCCGCTTTTTCCTCTGAAATAGGCGAACTGAGGGGCAAAACACATTCAAACGTACTGCCCAATGTCACCATGCGATAGGTTGAGGCTGTCCCGCAGTCGATGGCACCCTCACCGAGCTTAAGCTCACTCTGCATCGTTTTCATAACTTGATTCATATTCAACATCCCTTTAATACTGGGGATTTCCCACACTAATTTGTCACCCTCCCCTTTTTGTTCAACCGGAATGCGAAATCCAATGCCAGATTCAAAAATTCCGGTACAGTCAAATTTTTGTCCCGGTGCCATGCCACTCGGACAACTCACCTCCTTCAACGAGGCCACCCCCTGCTTGGAAAGTTCGTCCTTCAGCGCTTTTTCAGTTGCTTTGGGATCTAACGATCGCCCACATCCCGTCAATCCCATGAACCCCAACAGCAGCAAGAAACTGACCCAATTATGCGATCGAATGGACCAAAACTTAGAATTTAGAGAAGCCATATCCGAGATAACCCATAGAAATAGACTGAGAAGAGAGAAAATAGCAAAGCAATCAATTTAGGTATAAAAGATTAATGCAGCAAATTCACACATCTTCCCTATTATTTCGCATAATCCCGATCGTCCATGACAAGGTTTGGTTAACGATAGGTAATGGAACGAATAAGTTTAATTTAATAGAAAGCATAGATGCCTAAATATGCTAATAATTGACAGGGCTGAACCCATGATTTGATGGTTATCTAAGCTTAGATTAGGCTTAGAACATTGAGAATCCTGACGCACTGAAATCTCACAGAATATTGACTCAAATCTGTTGGAACGTATGACGAAGAAAGGACTCCCCGATGGCCCGCTACCTCTTTATCCCCAGCCTGCACGAATTTTGGTCGTCGATGATGAGTCGCTGATTGCTGAGACGATCGAACTTGCGCTGACCGAAGAAGGCTACAACGTTGAGATTAGTCGCAATGGTCCAGATGCCTTATCACTCTTGCTAAGAAATAACTCATTTTTACCCTCCCCTGATGTCGCTTTGTCAAGTGTTGTAGATGACAACTCAACTGTTTCAATTCAACCGTTTGATCTGGTGATTCTGGATTTGATGTTGCCGGGAATCAATGGATTAGATATTTGTCGCATTATCCGGCAGAAAGGTTTGACTATTCTGGTGTTAATTGTGAGTGCTCGAAGTAGTGAGACCGATCGCGTCGTTGGTTTGGAAGTCGGAGCCGATGACTATTTGGTGAAGCCGTTCGGAATGCGGGAGCTGATTGCCCGATGTCGCGCATTGCTTCGTCGCCAACCCAACGCGATCGCAGCGCCCTCTGGTCCATCCGAAACCGAATCCCTCCGAGAAAAACCCTTCACCTTCCAAGATCTCACGCTTTATCCTCAAGAGTGCCGCTTTATTGTGCGCGGCACCGAAGTCATGCTTTCCCCCAAGGAATTCCGGCTTTTAGAAGTGTTTATCCGATTTCCAAAGCGCGTCTGGTCGCGAGATCAGCTTCTAGAACAAGTGTGGGGCGAGGATTTCATTGGCGAAAGTAAGACCGTCGATGTCCATATTCGATGGCTGCGTGAAAAAATGGAACTCGACCCGAGCAATCCTCAATACCTCACGACGGTCCGAGGGTTCGGATACCGTTTAGGGAAATAAATAACAGAACTAAACCTTGCGCAAAAGCCGACTGACGGACCAGCCTTGAGTCGTGCCATAGACGACCGGAGACCAGGATTCACCTTGGTTCCATACAGGCGCACCCGTCACCGCTACGCCGCCATTGCAAGGAATCTGGGCGATCGGATTTTCAAAACTCGATCGCGGACGAATATTGAGGCTACCGCTTCCCACTTGGCAGATGGCCTGATGGGTAATCTTAAGGACACGGGCTTGTCGGCCATCGGGGAGTGTTGTCGTCGCTTCGGGTGCGAGGTTGAACGGGAGGATAGACGCAACATTTTGCCACCAGTTTGGGTTTGATTGTTGCAAAATCCAATAGAGCAATAGCATCATCGGCATCCCGAGGAGCGCCATTAGTGCGTAGAGATCCGACATTCCAGTGGTCCATTGCGGGGTCGATCGACGTGTGGTAGCCCGAGTCATATACGCACCTTCCGATCATAGATTGGGTAATAGATTGCTCAATTATAGACAAAAAATGGTGGGTTATGGCATTAGTAAATCACTCGGAAGACCGATCGTGCAAGGCTCAAACCTCTACCTCAAGGGACGATCGCTTGGACCCAGGGACCGACGCCAAATGGCTCTTCAGAAACCCGGCGTTTATCGTTTAGAAGTGCGTCTTGTGAACAACCCGTTCCGCATCGATCCAGCGAATCCAAGCAGTCCGTTAACCAGTGCGATCGCCGTTGGTGGATTTAATGCTACTACGATCACGGTTGTACGCAAGTAGGGGATTAGTATTGCGCGGCGTAAATAAGACCTGTATTAAAACCCGTTAGGTTTGGGGCACGGCATGGCCATGCTCCTACAGTCTCTTGAACCCGGATTTGTAGGGGCATGGCTCGCCGTGCCCCAAACCCAACGGGCTTTCCACACAAATCCCAACTACGATCGCATGACCGCAGATTCGATTAATCCTTGGAATAAAGCCATGCCATCAGTCGATCCAATAGCGGCATCTGCCGATCGTTCGGGATGGGGCATCATTCCCAAGACGTTGCCTCTTGCATTGCAGATTCCTGCGATGTTGTTGAGTGAACCGTTGGGATTCGTCTTGTCGTTGACGTTGCCGTTGGCATCACAGTAGCGAAACAAAACCTGATTGCTTTCTTCAATGGACTTCAGTGTTTCTGCATCCGTGAAGTAACAGCCTTCGCCATGGGCTATTGGAATCGTAATCACGTCACCTTCGCAGTAGTTTTTAGTCCACGTCAGGTTTGTTCGTTCGACCCGAAGCGGTGCGCGATCGCAGATGAAATGCAATCCCCGATTCCGCGTTAGTGCTCCTGGCAATAACCCGATTTCCGTTAAGATTTGGAAGCCGTTGCACACGCCCAATACATATTTTCCTTTTTTTGCATGGTCTAGCGTCGCCTGCATGGCCGGGGAAAACCGAGCGATCGCCCCACAGCGCAAATAATCGCCATAGCTAAATCCACCGGGCACAATCACCACATCCACATCGGACAAATCGCTCTCTTCATGCCAGATCATTCGAGTTGGCTGACCGAGTACCCCTTGCGTCACCCACGCCATGTCGCGATCGCAATTGGAACCTGGAAACGTAATCACACCAAATTTCATGACTTACTCCGCCGCCTTGAGTTCGTTGAGTTCAAAGCGGTAATTCTCAATCACGGGATTGGCCAAGAGCTGGTCGCATATTTTATCAAGCTGTAACTGTGCCGCTGCCTCAGTCTTGGCCGAAAGCGTCAACTCCACATACTTCCCAATCCGCACATCCGTCACCTGCTTGAATCCCATATGTTTCAGCCCGGACTGCACCGCAACTCCCGCAGGATCCAGTACCGACGGGCGGAGCGTAACGTAAATTTGAGCTTGATATTGCTGAGCCACAGAGAAAGCCTCACTAGATACGGTCGCATTGTTAAGATGGCAAACTATTTTAAGGGATGCGGTACACTCAGAGCCAAATCGATCGCCATAATCTTTTATGAATCCTCGTCGAACCCGCAGTCAAGATCGTATCCTCGACTATCTCAAGCATCTCGATCGAGCCGTCTCTGCCCAAGATCTCTATTTGGAATTGCGACAGGGCGATCGCAGTAGCATCGGTTTAGCCACGGTGTATCGCGCCTTGGACGGCCTCAAAAAAGAAGGAGCAGTCCAAGTTCGCACCCTGAGCACGGGTGAGTCTCTGTACTGCCTCATCCAAGCCGATCGACATCACCTGACCTGTCTCCAATGTGGCAGCATCATCGAACTCGACTCCTGCCCCGTCCACGCCCTAGAACAGCAGCTCGTCACCCAGTACCAGTTCAAGATGAATTATCATGTTCTAGAATTTTTTGGCGTTTGTCTCAAGTGCAGTGAGGTCTAGGCGAATTTTGGAGAATTGATTCTAGGACTTGCGCTAAAGCTTCGGGAATATTGGATAATTGGCAAGGTCTTTTTCTCCTGATTTACCTATGGTTGATTTCCTGCGCAGAGTTCGGTGGGGTGTTTTGTTTTTGTCGATCGGCTGCGTCCTGAGCTTTGTCGGCGGCTGCTACGCCCTGAGGAACACCTCCGTCCCCTCGACAGCGGCCCTTCTCGTCGGTGTGCCGATGACGATCGTTGGGTTAGGGTTGAAGGGGACCGAGCTGGCTCCAGTGGCGATCGTTGCGCCAACCACTGAAGTTGAAGCCGTCCGCGCCAAGGCCACCGCGACCCAAAATCAAATTATTTTGGATGTGACTCGCTATCAATATGGGATGTCAGTTCATCTAGAGCCTGCGCTCGAAAAGTTGGGGTTGGAATCTGAAGAGGACAATCAGCATCCGACCTTGCTCAGTCTTCAAGAAGCGGCGATCGAGGATTCTTATGCCTTGGTCTTGACCTTTGGTTCCTTGGATATTCCCTACGAAGTCTGGACCGAAAAAGAGGAAAAAATGACCAAGTTTTTCGGTCCCGGCGTGAAGGTAACGACCGAAGAAGTCACGAAAAATAAGAAGTTTGCGGTAACGATCGCAACGGTTTAGTCGCGCTCTGAACCCAAACTCTAATTGAGCACGCTCCCGAAAGCCCCTAAAATTGATAGTTAGGGGTCTCCGGCCTTCTCTCATAGGAATCGCCTGGAAGTTTCTTATGCTGCTACGATCGCCTTCAATCTCAGGTAGACCTTCACGAAGTAGAGCGACAGAATCGGCGTCACCAATAGCCCAATAACGGCTCCCAAAATAGAAGCAACAGGCGTTCCAGTTTTGCCCAGTGTAAGGCCCGCAATCACTCCAACCGCCACCATCGGAATGAAAATAAAAAGCTGAGGGAGCACTACAGATCCGAGCACAGGCCACCAGCGACCTTTGACTAAAGCCCAGCTACTCTTCATCCCGTCGATTCCAGAATCACCCTCAATAGTTATGGCATACAGAACAAAAGACAATTGAATCGCTAGGTAGATCCCAGGAATAATAAGCCCAAGAAAACCCGCTACAACTGAAAGAACCGTCAATAGAAATCCGACAGTTAGATTGCTAATATTACCCAAAGCTTGGGTAAAGGCCCCCTGGATATCCACTGTCTCGCTTTGGATATAGCGATAGACAAAGTAAATGCCCGCGCTCGAAAAGATCGGTGTCAGAATAAAAGCATTCACAAGACTTACTACAACCTTCAAATCTGGTACAAGAACCTGCACGATGGGAAGGACGATCGTGGGACTAATCAAAATAATCAGCGGTAGGTAAATCGGACCCACTTCGGAAACGGCTTCCTGGAGCAATGTAAACGGCTGAATCGCGCGTGGAGCGCTTGAACTGGGCATAGATGACATCAGGCAAAGCTCACATTCTAAAGAACATTAAGGCAATCTAAGGCGAAATTTTTGGCATTAGATAAGGCCGATCGAATTAGTCATCAATCGATCGGCACATCTTAACGCCGTAACTCCACAATCGAACATTACGATCGAGACACGGGCTTGGCTGCCGGAAGCGTCTGGGGTTCGCCGTTCGGACCGTTCGCAATAGACATCATGCTAGCAATGGAACCGGGAATGCTAGCCGGATCCATAAAGAGCACTTTGCTGCTATCACTTTTGCCGATCATCTCACCCATATCCAGATAGCCTAACGCCATCAACAATTGCGCCGAATTGTGGGCCTGCGGATCCGCGTTAAGCGCCTGGGTTACGATGCTTAAGGATTCTGCCGTTGCTTGAGCCTTTAAGACCTGCTGTTGGCGTTTGGCTTGGGCTTCGAGGATGATGCGTTGTTGTTCACCTTCGGCGGCGAGGACGGTCGATCGCTTTTGCGCTTCTGCATCTAAGACTTGGGCCTCGGCGCGACCCCTAGCACTGTTCACCGCCGACTCGCGTTCGCCTTCAGAGGTGAGGATGGTCGCTCGTTTTCTCCGTTCGGCAGACATTTGCAGTTCCATGGATTCCATCACCGCCTTGGCTGGGATAATTTCCTTGAGTTCCACGCGGGTCACTTTGACGCCCCAAGGCACAGTCGCATGGTCCAGCTCTCGCAAAATCGCTTCGTTCACCCGTTCTCGGGCGGTGAAGGTTTCGTCCAGATCCAGTTTGCCAATTTCGGCTCGAAGCTGGGCTAGGGCGAGATTGACCATGGCCATTTGCAGATTTTGGACCTTGTAGTAGGTCTTGTCCATGTCTACAATTCGCCAATAAATCACCGCATCTGCTGCCAGCGACACGTTGTCTTTTGTGATGCAATTTTGGGGCGGAATGTCGAACACCTTTTCACGAATCGTATCGCGGTATGCCACCCGATCGAGTCCCGGCACCAGGATATTTAGGCCCGGTTCAAGCTTTCGATCGAACTGTCCGAGGCGTTCGACGAGGGCTTCTTCGCCTTGCTGAATGATCTTGACCGTACTGAGCGCGCCGATACCGAGGGCAGAAGCAATGAGGAATTCCCACATAGTAAAATTAAGAATGAAGAATGAAGAGTTGAGAATTGAAGAGGCAGATCTCGATTAACCGGGTGATATTAATTCAGTAATAATTAACATTGTGCCCTGCCTACTAAGAATCCGCACGGGTTGTTGAGCCGCGATCGCAACGGTGGGATCGTCGCATTGGGCGAGCCAAGACTGGCCTTCGTAGGAGACCCGTCCGGTTTCGCCAGGGACGATTTCCGTAAGGGTTTCCCCGAGAACCGCATCGAACGATCGCGCTGGAGGAATGGCTTTCACGAAAGTTCGGGAAAGGGCGAAGAGCAGAAGCGACAGAACCGTCCACAGCGCAACCTGCATCCCACCGGACAGGCTTGACGTCGTTGGGGATACGGCCAAGGCGCTCAGTCCCATCACCAGTGCAATGAAGGAGGTTGGAACCACGGTCTCTAGGGTGCAGAGGCTCAGGCCCACAAGGATCCAAATTAAGGTTGTGCCAGACATAAGATAATCAGACCTGAATCACTAGAGGTAATGCGACGATCGAGTCAAATCACGAGTCAAATCATATAAAATTTTGCCAGGTAGGAAATCATTCGCTATAGTCTTGGGGACTTATGCGATCGGTTTGCAGTCGGTTTGCAATTAATGGGCTGTCCGACAGTGTTCAGACAGTCTATAGTCAGGCTTCACAGGCGATCGATCGCATTTCGGAAATCCTGAGACTGAGTTTGCCGCTAAATGAGTTTGCTGCTAAATGAGTTTGCCGCTAGATTTGTAGCTAAGTTCGCATGAGTATGCTGATTTCAAAATTTTGATCGTCTCTAAATCACCGATTTAACAACCCTTGTTCTCATTATGAGCCGATTTGAATTAAAAATTTACTGCACCAATCCTCGATGCGATCGCCCCGAAAATCGCCTTGAAGACACGCACTGTGCCAACTGCAACACACCCATTACCTACCGCTATTTATGGGCCATTGAAGGCGGCGGCAGCACGTCCCCGGTGGGCAGCATCGTCGGAAAAGGTCGATACCGCGTTGTCGCTCCGCAGATTTGGCTCGACCTTCAGCCCGGACTGATGCCTCATAGTCCCGACGAGCTTCCCGCCGCTAGCCTGCCCTATCTCCGGCTGTATTCCCATCGTCTCCATCTGCCTGAAGTGTATGGTTTCTGTGACGACGGCGAAACGTTGCTGCTCGAAAATGAACCCTTCGATCCCAACGGCACCCCCTACCTGACGCTCCTACAAGCCTTTGGCCAAACTAATGCGGTGAGACAGGTCTACTGGCTGTGGCAAATGCTGGAACTGTGGGAACCGCTGCTGGATTGGAAGGTCGCCAGCAGCCTCCTCGATCCCAATGTCGTTCGGGTCCACGACTGGCGCATCCGCCTTCGAGAACTCCGATCGGACCCAGTCCCCGAACCCTCCCTCAGCGATCTCGCCGCCGTCTGGTCTGAATTGCTCCCTGAAGCGCGATCGAGCATCGCCCAACCCATGCAGGAACTGTGCGTCCAGATGCATGACCCCAAGGTCAGCCTAGACAAAATCCGCACCGATCTCAACCAGCTTCTGCTCGAACAATCGGGCCAGCTTTCCGTCGGACTTCAAGTTTTCGGCGCAACCGATGTCGGCAAATCTCGTGAACACAACGAAGATACCTGCTTCCCCTTAGGGTTTTCGCCCATGCAGGATGACCTCTTGCCGCGCCTTTCTATTGTCTGCGACGGCATTGGCGGTCATGAGGGCGGGGAAGTCGCAAGTCATATGGCCGTACAGTCCCTGAAACCCCAAATCAAAGCATTTTTGGCCGAACTTGCCGAACAACCCGCGATCGTTCCGCCCCAGATTATTGGCGAACAGCTTTCTGCTATTGTCCGCGTCGTAAATAACCTAATCTCAACCCAAAACGACACCCAAAACCGCAGCGATCGCCGTCGCATGGGCACCACCCTTGTCATGGCCTTGCAACTGCCGCAACGGGTGCGCTGTACCAATGGAACAGTACTTAGCAATAGCAATGAACTCTATCTGGTCAACGTCGGAGATAGCCGCGCCTATTGGATTACGCCGCGCGGACTGCATCAGATTAGCCTCGACGATGACGTGAGTGTGCGGGAAGTGCGCATCGGGCGATCGATTTATCGAGATGCTTTGCAACGACCGGATGCCGGGGCGCTGACCCAAGCTCTAGGCACACGGGACGGGGAACTCTTGCGTCCGACGGTGACGCGGTTTTTGATTGAAGACGAGGGGTTGCTGCTGTTGTGTTCTGATGGCCTGAGCGATCACGATCTCGTCGAAGCGAGTTGGACTGAGTTTGCAGATCAGGTGATGCGTCAAGGCGTAACTCTAGATGTGGCGGCACAAGGCTGGATCGATCTTGCCAACGAAAAAAATGGCAGCGACAATATTTCCCTCGTTCTCACCCGATGCCAAGTCAGCGACCCCACCCGCAAAGTGATCCAAATTGCCCAGTCGCCTGAAGTCGTCGAACCGACGATCGCCCCCATCGACGATCCGATTCCCGAGATGATGCCCAAGAAGAAGGGAAATGCGCTCTGGCGCTGGATGGGTCTCTTGTTCCTAATCGGCGGGCTGGGCGGGGCAGTGGGTTGGTCCATGGTCGATCCCATAGGATTTGGACAATTGCGCGATCGGATCACCCTCAAAATCCAGCCTTGGCTCCCCCAACGATAGCCCCTCGCAAAACCCCTTGTCCGGGACGTTTTAGATGTCCCTTAGTGTGGGAGAATACATTCGTTACGAAGTTTGACGATCGTTTTAGCAAGAAATAACGCATCAGCTATGGAAGTGGGAACGCGCATTCGGGTGAATACATCAGTCATGATCTATCACCATCCCGAGCACCGAAATACGGCCTTCGACTTGAAGGGCCAAGAAGGCGAAATTATAGCGATCGCAACCTCCTGGCAAGGTCGCCCCGTTAGTGCGAACTATCCTTATGTTGTGAAGTTCTCACCCAAGCTGAAGACCCATCTGACCGAACAGGAAATTGAGTCTATTTCGTAGATAAGCCCAAAGACAAGGTTTAGCGCCGTAGTCGTACCCCAAATCACTCGGTTTGGGGTTTTTAGTCACTAAAAAATCAGGAAGCTTTGTCTAAACAGGGAAAAAGCCCCAAGGTTCGGAGGAATGCCCATCCGTAGACCCTTGAGGTTACTTGTGCTCTATATTCTCTGACTATAGAAGATATTGCTTTTCCTGACATCCAACCATTGGCTCACCCGATCGGGTGATGCCAAAATTAAAACATTCTGCATCACTTGCATCAAACCTCGATCGCACGCCAGAATAGTAGATGTAACGAGTTTTTAACACGATGTGGCTCTACGCATGTGGTTTTACGCTTATTACGATTTTATTAAAAAACGATCGTCTTTAAAATCGCCTGCCCCATGATGCATTCTGAGAATCCCGGACCACCCTCCTCACCTAATTCCGCAAAAAATCCCGCAAAAACCTACGACATCATCATCGTCGGTGGTGGCATTGTTGGGAGCATCGCCGCTTGTGGACTAGCGCAGTCCGGACTCCAGGTCGCTCTCATTGAGACCCAATCCCAATCCTTCGCCTCCACGCGCGGACAAGCTTACTCCATCAATCTCCTGTCTGCCCAAGTCTTCCAAGACCTCGGACTCTGGGACACCATCCGACCCCACATTGAAGCCTACCGCGCCGTAAACCTTTCCGACGGAGACTATTCCAAAGTCGTCCACTTTAGCCCCCAAGACCTCCAGAGCAAAACCTTCAACACCGATACGATCGGCTACGTGGCCGAACACCGGGTGTTGCTAGAGGCGCTCCAGATTCCATTGCGCAACACCCCAAATCTTGACTGGATCTGCCCTGCAACTGTCACGGACACCTGCTGGACTGCCGATCGGGCGATCGTTACCGTCAAGGTCCAAGGACAGTCTCAAACGCTACACGCCCGTCTGATTGTCGGGGCCGATGGGTCAAACTCGCCTCTCCGCACTGCCGCTAACATCCGTACGATCGGCTGGCAATATTGGCAGTCTTGCATCGTCGCGTTTGTAAAACCCGAAATCCCTCACCATCAGGTGGCCCACGAGCGTTTCCAGCCTGATGGACCCTTCGCCATCTTGCCCCTCCCCAACGGACTCTGCCGCATTGTCTGGACTGCCCCAAAAAACGAGGCTAATCGAGTCATCCAGCTCGATCCTGCCGCCTTCATGACCGAATTACGCCACCGCTTCGGCGACCACCTTGGGCACCTGACGCTGGTTGGCGAACCGTCTGTTTTTCCGGTCAAGCTTCTGCATAGCTTCCGTTATGTTCAGCCGCGCCTTGCGTTGATTGGCGATGCGGCCCACTGTTGCCATCCAGTGGGGGGCCAAGGGATAAACCTCGGGATTCGGGATGCCGCAGCCCTGTGTGAAACGATCGCCCATGCCCACGCCCAGCATGAAGACTTTGCAATGCTCCCGGTTCTTCGACGCTATGAACGCTGGCGCATCTGGGAAAATCTCCTCGTCCTCGGGCTTACGGACACCCTAACGAGGCTGTTTTCTAACCAGATTTTACCGATTGTTTTCTTGCGGCGGATTTCTCTGTGGATCTTAGAGGACGTTCAGCCTGTAAAGTCATTAGTACTTCGCTTAATGCAAGGACTCACCGGGCGCGCACCTCATATTCCACGCCGATCGGAGGAGCCTATTGAAATTGTCCGGGAGACTGCCCATGTTTCCGTCCGAAGAGCTGTGGCAAGTCAATAAGGACATCGTTCATTGCTATTCTCATAGTTCCTTCATTCAATCTTTAAGAAATGGCAAATTAGATAAAGAAGATTTCGTACAGTGTCTTGCCCAAGACGACTGATTCAAGCCGATGTTCAAGACCGTATCTTTGATCCTTTCTTCACGACTAAACCCGTATGCTCAATTCAGAATTAGGTGGGTCTTAGCGATCGAATTTCGTCAAGGCTGAGTCCGGTGATTTGGCTGACGGTAGCATCGTCGAGCGTTAGGAGAAGCTTCTCGATAATCGATCGTTGCATAGCCTGACTGCCTTCTTTTCTGCCGTCTTCTCTAGCATAAGCAATGGCCCCGCGTTGGTCTGCAATATACATCCACTGATGCTCAAATTCATCGAGTTCCTCGGGGGTCAGTCCCGCTCGATTCGCAATGTCAAAGGCTTGTTGGATTGCGGCGACGGCTCCCATCGTCTCCGGTACTACGCTCAAATCTTTCGCATTTTGTAAGAAATAGATCCATTTATCCGTTAGAGTTTCGAGATTAGACAGCGAAGTTTTGAATTTGGGGAGTTCGACGAAGACGAGTTCGAGATCGGAAATTGAATAATCTACCAGACTATTCTTTTCTTTTAAAATAAACCGTGAAATCGGACGATCGCCTTCATTGAACATTTCAAAATCTGTAATCGTTAGGGCAATTACAGGATTAAGGACACTATAGGGATCGCCTATCTTGAGTTGTGCCGAGTAGGTCTTGGTCGCATTGTAAAGAACTCGTTTCTCGAAGCCAGCAACATTCAACACCTGCATTTCAATAATAACCCAACTGCCATTTTTTAATTGCGCTTTGACATCTAAGTAACTTTCCTTAACCCCCAAAATCCTAGGTGTTTGGTAGGGATTTAAGATTGTTAAGTCTTGGATGATGGAGTGGCCGTCGTAGAGAAGGGCGTTTAGAAAGCTGATTAAGATATCTTTGCTTTGCTCAGAACCAAAGATCTTTTTGAAGGCGAAATCGGTTTTGGGGTTAATAAAGAACATAGGTATCTCACTGACGATCGGTGTTCTTAGTTTAACCGATCGTATTCATCGATTGAGACCTTAACGTGAACCTTCATTCTTAGACATCAGCGACCCTTCATTCTTAGACATCAGCGACCTGAATGAAACACCCAAACCAGGACGATCGCTGGGAATCAATCCACCACTTTGGAGCGTTGCGCCGATGAAGGGATCGGTTTTGAACGTTGAAAGATGATTGAGATTGATCTGATCAACAAGCGGTGAAAGATGGGCGATCGCTGTATTTGTAAGTGTGCTGCTTGATTCGCTGCTCAACATGATGGTTAGGCCGTGCGATCGGGCGGTATGAATCATCCGAATGGCTTCAGTAATGCCACCACAGGCATTGAGCCGAATGGTAATGCCGTGAACCCGATCGCTGAGGGCTGGAATATCATGACTTGTGAAGCAACTTTCCGATACAAAAATAGGCAGCGGCGAACCGTAATACAGTTTAATCAAATCACTTTCATGGCCATTTGGAAGCGGTTGTTGGAGATACTTAATGTCCCGATCGTGCAGCCATTCGCTCATTTGAATAGCATCTCGTAAGGTCCATTTACCCTGCACATTAACGCCGATCGATTTGATTTGAGGTGCGGTTTTCTGAATCGTTGTAATAATAGCTTTATCGGCTTCAAGGCCCGTCGTCGATCCGAGTTTGACGGTCAGCCCTTGAAGTTCAGGAACCGTTTTTAGACAATATTGGGTGAGGGTTTGAGCGTCTTCAGGGGAGGCGGCATCGATCGTTATGGTGGTGGGAGGAATGCGATCGAGATCTAAACCCAAGACCAAATACAACGGTAAGTTAATGGCTTTTCCAATCCAATCCTGAATCGCCATATCTAATGCAGACCAAGCGGCGGATGGCAATGCATGATCTTTTAAAACCCGATCGATTTTCTGTCGTTCGAGGGGGCTATAGGGTTCGAGAAGTGGGGCAATGCGTTGGAGCGATCGGGCAATTGCATCTAGCGTTTGGCTAGAGTCGCCCATGCTAAACGGCGAGGCTTCTCCCCATCCTTCAATGTCGCCGTGATCTAAGCGTAAAAATAGATTTTTGCGATTTTGAATAGAAAACGTTGAGAAGTGCAGTTTCATCGATTGGCTCTATTTTCCTAAGCCATCGCAACAGCTTCTTCTAGTTCTCGAATCTTACTCCAATCAATGCGTGCAACCCACAATTGTTCACTCTCAGAATATTCTACAATCCCGCCTACTTCTAGTTCCTCACTATAGAGTAGGAGTGATTGGTCTTTAGATAAAGGGTCATTATGACGGCTCAAATCTTCGATCGTCCCAACATAGTTAAGCCTTAACTGGGAGCATCTCACTTTTGCAATGAGTATAAATACTTGCGATATTAAGCACGAATTGAAGGTGAGACACCTACGGAAAACTGACCATTGAGATAAGGACATCGGTGTTGTAAGACTTGGTTCACATTCTTCTCCGACCATTGTGCTCCTGAAATTTTGATTCGGCGGCTAATTTGTTTAATTCCCGATTCAACCCCTCCTGACCCGTTCAGCTTTGCTGGCTCAAAGAGCATCGTAAATCCCTCTAGCTGTAAATAGTAGACCTGTTGGGTAATAAGGCATAATATAACTAGAAAGTTGCTGGGTTCTGTCTCATGCTGGATTTAGAACGAATTCTTAAGTACGACCGATTGATGCGGGCGACCACAGGTCTCAACAGGTCCGCCTTTGAGGCACTTTTACCCAGTTTTAGTGCCGCGTATCAAGAGAGTCTTCTTCCCGGAACAGTCGTCCGTCAGCGCAGCCCAGGGGGCGGACGTAAAGCGACCCTAAAGCACGACCCTGATAAGCTTTTCTATATTTTGCTGTATTGCAAATGCTACCCAACCTTCGACTTATTGAGCGTATTGTTCAACTTCGATCGCTCCTGTGCTCATGACTGGGTGCATCGTTTACTCCCAATCTTGGAGAGCGCTTTGGGCGCGAAACAGGTCTTACCACTGCGAAAAATCAGCAGTATGGCAGAGTTTCTGGGCCAGTTTCCAGGAGTGGAAGTGCTGATCCTAGATGGAACAGAACGACCTGTCCAGCGCCCGAAAGACCCAGAAAAGCAAAAAAAGCATTACTCGGGGAAGAAGAAACGTCATACGCGGAAACATATTACAGGGACGACCCGAGACAAGCGGGTGATCCTATTGACCCCGGCGAAACCCGGAAAAATCCATGATAAACGCCAGTTAGATGAGGAATCCATCGTCAAAAACATTCCCGAAGACGTCGCGATCGAGGGAGATCTGGGATTTCAAGGGTTGCAAAAAGAGTTTGACAACGTCCATTTACCGCATAAGAAGCCGAGAGGGAAAGAATTAAGCGAGGAGCAGAAGGAAGAAAATCGAGTGTTTAGTGGTCAACGGGTAAAGGGTGAACATGCTCATGCCGGAATTAAACGGTACAACGCAACAACGGCAGTTTATAGGAATCGTGTGACTGATTTTGATGACCGATTGATGTTGGTTGCAACCGGACTATGGAACCTGTATTTAGAGGCTGCATAAGAGGAGGAAAGGATAGGGAAAGACTGTCCTAATCTAGGTTTTATTTCCCAACAGGTCTAGTGATAATTGGGAATCCGATTCTGGTGTTTGGTCAGATACTGAATGAAGTTTTTGGCAGTTTCGAGGTTACAGTCCGTCAGGTATTGAATCGATTCATCGACTTTACCTTGCCAGAGTAACGCTTCTATTTGATTGAGTCGGTTGATTGACCCACCGATTTTATGTAAATTCTCGACTAGATGGTACCCCTCCAGAATTTCACGACGTTGTTCGG
>JAYUJY010000157.1:0-21696 GCA_043764895.1 Synechococcales cyanobacterium
TCAGGATATGGGTTTAGAAACTTCGACAATTTTGCGTTGCGTTGCCTGATCTGTTGGCATCTTTAATCATAAGCTTGCATACTCTAGTCCATAGACCCAAAAGTACGCAGCAACGAGACATTGAAAAGCACAACAGCATTGGATTAATTACAGGAGTCGCGATCATGCCTAAAAGTAGAAACTATGAGCAAGAACTGACGGAATATCTACAAGATTCTGCACTTGCGATCGAATACTTGAACGTTGCCTTGGAAGAAGGAGATCTAGACCTTTTTTGGAACGCACTACAAAATGTTGCTAAAGCTCAAGGAAAATCTGAAAATTGGGTGGAACAATTAGCCGTTCAAGCCCCTGCAATCGGAGGACAAGGGACTCAGTTATTTTTCCTATTAAAGGAGTTGGGATTAGGATTGAAATCCATTGAGTTGTCTCAAGTAGAGGTTGTTAATTAGATTGGAGAATTTACAAACCTATAAACTCGATCGTCGCTTACTTCAACAAATCGGCGGTCGCTATCGGTTCATCCATCGGGAACTGTTGGAACACTTTGCGAGAATTGAGAATGTTGAAGTGAGAATTGATACGTCCCCCAATTTTAGATAGAATAGGGGCAACCCATTCTCCATCGACCATTATGGATATTGCCGCAACTTTAGACGGAATTACAGCGCTGAGTGTAGAAGAGCGGATTCGGATTGTCCAAGCCATCTTGGAGACTATTAGCATGGAACAGAGCTATCCAGAATTGACCTTGGAACTCAAACAAGAACTCGATCGACGCTCTAGAGCCTATGATGCCAATCCTGATGATGTGATGACACGAGAAGAGGTACGGGCTTCTATTAGGAGACACTAATGGAGTATGTATTGACGTTTCGCGCTGAAGCTCGCGATGAAATGGAAAATGCTTACAATTGGTATGAAGATCAGAAAGCAAAACTAGGTGAAGATTTTTTAGATTGTGTGGATAGTACGCTCGATCGCATTGAGAAACACAACCAGAAGCTTATCAAATTGCTTTCCAAGATTTTCGACGAGCTGTAATTCATCGATTTCCTTACGTGATTTATTATCGAATCATTTCCAGCCGAATCATTGTAATTGCAGTCGTTCACGGAAAAAGAGATCCCAAGATTTGGCAATCCAGAAAATAATAATCTGATTTACTCATTACCACAATCGGCGCTTACGATCGCATATCATCGGACGCGATCGGTTTATCCATCGGGACCTGTTGGAACACTTTGCAAGAACCCCCTAAAATGTTCTGCCGCAAACTTGAGTAAAATCTCCGTATGGGGAGCGCCGATCGGACGGATTTGATTGGCCCGCTGAGAAAAGCGATCGCCTTTCCGAAGATCCTCCACCGTCACTAAGCCAAAATCCCACCCTTCCTTCAGCGTCAATGCGGACAATGGGACCGTAAGCGGTTCATGAAACACATAGCGAATCACTTGATCGCTCTCACTCGTCATGAAAAATTGGGGAGCGTTCATCTCATAGTCAATCTCTTCAAAGATCTCACGGACAACCGCTTCTTCCGGCGTTTCCCCCGCCTCAATATGTCCCCCAAAAAAGGCCCAATAGCCGGGATACAAAATGGTTGGGATATCATCGCGAAGTTGCATCAGAAATTGATTATCTTGATGGAGAATAGCGATCGCAACAGGGATTTTCTTAGACATCGTGGGTTGATCTAAACAATTTCTAAATAATATAGCTGACATCACTACCCTGAACGCCATGCGCCCGATCGATCGCCTTTATCCCAACCACCCTCAGCCCGTACGGGCAGCGCATTCCGCGCCCCAACCCCACGAAACATCCCTCTTCCTCTTCCAACCTCCACATGATTAACCCTTCATTCCTTACGTAAACAACAGTGCAAGCTGAACTTCTTCTTGACCCCAGCCCTCATGATGAAGAAGCCACCGCTTCCGATCGAGTCCCCCCGCATATCCCGTCAATTTCCCATTGGCCCCAATCACTCGATGACAGGGTAATACAATAGAAATAGGATTAAGTGAATTGGTCATCCCCACCGCACGCGCAGACTTAGGCTTATTCAGTAGACTCGCCAACTGTCCGTAGGTCACGGTTTTTCCCGGTGGAATCGATCGTAAATTTAGCCAGACCTCACGCTGAAAATCAGTGCCGCCAGGGTTAACAGGAATGTCATCTAACGCGCTAAAATCCCCTTCAAAGTAAGCCTGTAATCTATTGCTAATTCCCAATGGATTGTGTTTTGGAATAAGCTTAAAGGCTGGATACTGTTTGGTAAGCAAATCCTGCATCCGCACCTCATGATCCTCAAAATCCACTGCACAGACCGCCGCCTCGTTTGACACAATCAAAATAGTCCCAATCTCAGTCGAAATTCGATCGATTAAGAGTTCCACCGGAGTATCATTCGCAGTATCGTTCATTTTACAAAATGTTGTTGTACAACGTTCCAACGAGTGCAATGCCAGGAATCAATGTGTCGGGTAATCAGTCCAGTCGTCAGGTCGATCGTCAGATCGCTCCAGCCCGAAATGCAGATGCGTGGATTCCAGGGCAACGGCGTCGTCCACGATAGCGTCCAATCAGTCCGGATTTGATTCCCGGTTTGTTGGATTTCGTGTAAATCAAGCTGCGGGTTATGAAAAAACCGATCGATTAACGCAATCATTTCTTGGTACTTTTTTACCCCCCGAAACTCAGTCATCGGATCTTTAAAAAAGACGTCTTCACTATAAAGACTATAGGTTTGGTCTAAGGGGAATTGATTGTAATCTTGGCGGAGGGCCGTAAGAATATCCATAATCACCATTTTAACTTGAAGACAAGACCCTCGATCGCTCGTTCACCCAGGCTTGATAATCATTCACCACATACTTAAGCATTCGGCCTTTGACGGTATTTAATGTGGCTTCCAACACTGCATTTCCCGCACCTTCCACGATCGATCGCGGCATGATCTTGAAGGGCATCGGTAACTCAAGCTCAATTTTTAGCAACGCACTGCCGCGCAGCAAAATCTGGTCCGGCGTATGAATCGGATAAAGTTCACCAATGAGCTTGAAATCAAAGCGATCGCGCAGACTCTCTACCCCCCGAATCTCGCAGCCTACGGATTCCACCTGCACTTTGCGATCGCCGTCCACCCACACCGCCAAATCCACCACCGGACTAATATTCAGACCCAGGACATTCATCGGCAAAATCTCCAGCCGATAATGCCCATTTTCCATCAAATCCATCCGATCGCCCGGAGCCAACGTTCGCAACAATCGATCGGGCTGCGCGAGGTAAGACTCAATGGGATGAGCGGCGCGAGGAACCTGAATTTCCACAGCCTGAGACGTAAAAAGTCGAGTCTGGGAGACAATTGGAGGACGTTGGACGCTGTTTTTCATGGGCAATGACTCAATTTTGGGATAGATCAATCTATTGAGACCATTGTAGAGAACTTCCATGACCTTCTCAGCACTTTTACGCAAATCTCCATATAATTGCGGAGAAACTCAAGCACTATTCTGAGAAAAACCCCTATGTCCCTTGCGATCGCCCATCTTGGACCCCGTGGTACCTATGCGGAGATGGCCGCGCTTACCTTTGCCGAAAAGCTCGATGTTCCGCCGCGCCTCATGCCCTATTCCACCATTGCCCAAACCCTTCAGGCCCTCGCATCTGGCCTTGTCGATCGGGCGATTGTCCCCATGGAAAACTCAGTTGAAGGCGGAGTCACGATGACCATGGACGCCCTCTGGCAGCTCGACACCCTGCAAATCCAACAGGCGATCGTCATTCCCATTCGCCACGCCTTGCTCTCCTACGCCAGTTCACCGGAGGAATTATCAGTCGTCCATTCCCATCCCCAAGCCTTATCGCAGTGCCAACATTGGCTCAATGACCACGCGCCCCTCGCCAAAAGCCAGCCCGCGAATTCCACCACGGAAATCTTACCCAAGCTCATTCAAGATTCATCCTGGGGAGCAATCGCCTCTCTCCGCGCCGCAGAGCTATACAACATTCCCGTCCTCGCCTGCCCTATCAACGACTATCCCGAAAACTGCACGCGGTTTCTGGTCCTCAGCAACGACCCTGCTCCGGGCGGAACCCACACCTCGCTCGCCTTCAGTATGCCAGCCAATCGACCCGGCATCCTGCTCACCATGCTAAAAATAATCGCCGATCGTCACATCAATCTAAGCCGCATCGAATCCCGGCCCACCAAACGCTCCCTGGGTGAATACGTGTTTTTCATGGACCTCGAAGCCGATAGTCGCCACGCCGAAACTAAGGCCACGATCGCCGATCTTACTAGCCATGCCGAAGTCCTCAAGCTCTTTGGAAGCTACGATCGATTGGACTATACACGCGTCTAATTCACTCTAATTCCCGTCGTCCTTCAAGGGCGCGGGCAAGGGTCACTTCGTCGGCATACTCCAAGTCACCGCCCATGGGCAACCCGAAGGCAATGCGGGTGACTTTGGTGAAGGGTTTGAGCAAGTGGGCGATGTAGAGGGTGGTGGTTTCGCCTTCGACGCTGGGGGCAATAGCCATGATGACTTCGCGGATTTCTTGACTGCTGACACGGCGCACGAGAGACGTGATGTTAAGTTGCTCGGGACCAATGCCGTCAATGGGGGAAATCAATCCGCCGAGCACATGATATTTTCCTTTGTATTCCCGCGTTTTTTCCAGCGCAATCAAGTCCCGCGAATCACCCACCACACATATCGTCGTACTGTCTCGCTTCGGTGAGCTACAAATTTCGCACACGGGTTCAGCAGACAAATGACCACAGGACGAGCAGGTGCCGACTTGTTTCTTAGCATCCAGCAAGGCTTGGGCTAGGGATGCAATTTCGTCATCAGGACGTTTGAGAATATGCAACGCCAGACGTTGAGCCGTTTTGGGTCCGACGCCGGGGAGGTGCTGGAGATGTTCGATGAGGCGAGCGAGGGGACGGGTATACATGAGGTGTCGGGCGTTGGGGTTGCAGGGCTTAACCGGGAGGCCAGGAGAGCGATCGTCCGCCCAGAAGGTGAACGTGTAGATGATACACGGTTTGTCCGCCGTCGATTCCGGTATTAATCACGGTGCGGTAGCCGCTGGTCAACGCTTCGGATGCAGCGATCGTTCGGACGGTGAGCAAGAGGTGGCCAAGCAGTGCAAGATCATCCTGGGAAGCCTCGGCTAGACTCGGAATCGGCTTTTTAGGGATGACGAGAATGTGGACGGGGGCTTGGGGCGTAATGTCTCGGAAGGCGAGGCAAAGGTCATCTTCGTAGACAATATCTGCTGGGATCTCGCGACGGATGATTTTGCTAAATAAGGTGTCGGTCATAGGGAATGATAAGCGGCGTGATTAGGGGAGCTTTTACTTCCTTCATTTTAAGGGAATGCGGGCGATCGCGCATTTTTCTGAGCGCCAAAGACGGTACTATGCCCTCACCAAACCCCAACGACCCATGCCCCCTTGGCTCCAGACGATCGACACCTGCCCCAGCACCAATCGGATCGCCCTCGATCGCGCAAATGATCTTCACCACGGCGATGCTATTTTTACCCGAAACCAAACAGCAGGGCGAGGCCAACGCAATCGAATATGGCATTCACCAGCGGGTGTTATTACCGTGAGTTTTGTGATGCACAAGCTGCAACCCGAGCAGATCGCGCTGCTTAGTTTTAGTGCAGGACTCGCCATCATCGAGACGATCGAAATTCTAATCCCCGAACTCATCACCGTGCCCATGCTGAAGTGGCCTAATGATGTCTTGATTTACGATCGTAAAGTGTCCGGCATCCTGTGTGAAATGCGATCGTCTGTGCCTAATACAGTTGTGATTGGCATTGGGTTAAATCTCGTTGCAACCTTTGATAAGAGCGTGCTTGATTCCGATGCAAATCCCATTAGTCTGCACGAAGTCGCTGCTACCGTTCCCGATGACCTAACCATGTTGGAGAGTTTGCGCAAATGCTTGCTGCGTCAAGTGGGACAAATAGATTCACAAATAGATTCACAAGCACTGCTCCAACAGGTCCGATCGCGCGATGCACTGTATGGACGATCGATCGCGTTTGAGCAAGCAGATGGCCAGCAAATCCAGGGAATTGGCCGAGGCATTCATTCGATCGGCGAACTTTTAATTCAATGCACCGATGGACCGATAACGCCCTACCATTCTGGACGAGTGCTCTCTTGGGCATGATGGGCGAATAGAAGCTGAAGAGCAATCCAGCAGGATGTTAGTGCGACATGAGTTGGGGTACGATGCGGTGGCGAAATCAATCGGGTTAAAAGCGCCATGGCCCAAAATCCATTTGACCAGTTGGCTAAGCAATATTTAGAAGATTTTTTGTCGCCGATGGGGACTGTTTCTCGGCACCATGAAGTGCCCGGAGAGACCAAGTATGTGGATGTTTGGTTTGTGCCCAATTTACCGATCACGGCGACGATCGATGATTTGGGATTGTTGAGTGAAATAGTTCAGCGCCCCGCTTTGATTGAGCCATTTAGCAGTCCGCCCGATCGGGATGATTTAGATGCTTGTTTGTTGAAGCGATTGTGGATTAAGGAGGATGAGCGCCGGAAGCGGGAGAATGGGCCTTATCCGATCGCGGAGCAGCCATTACTCTGGATTTTGGCGAGTCATGTGGGCAAACCTTTACTGAAAGATTTCTTCGCCCGGAGAATGCCGGGGGTGCCGGGATTATATACGTTGGGTCCGGGGTTGGGAGTAAGGCTGGTAGCGATCGACGAGTTGTCAGAAAAACCAGACACGCTATGGATGAGAATTTTGGGTCGGGGGACTGTGCAGGCGAAAGCAATTAGGGAGATGTATCGGCTGCCGTCGGAAGATCCTCGGCGGGAGCGGATTATGCGTTTACATGCGCTATGGAGTACTAGAATTGATATGAAAGAGGTTCGAGAGTTTTTACCGGAGGGAATCGTGGCTTATCCACAAACGTTTTTGGATTGGGAACAGGCGACTCGCGATCAAGGCAAGGAGATAGGCAAGGAGATAGGCAAGCAGGAGGTAATCTTGCGGCAGGTGGAACGGCGGTGTGGCGCGATATCGGAGAAGGTTCGATCGATGATTGTTTCTCTGCCGCCTGAGCCTCTGGAACAGCTTGGGGAAGATTTATTAGATTTTGAGGGAATGGGGGATTTGGTGGCTTGGCTGGATGGGATTGGTTGAGACGCGATTGCCTGATCGATCGACGCTGTGATTTCCGGCGTTGCCAAATTGAGAAGATTCAGCAACACCAACGTTGCGACTAAGCCGACTCTCGCATCTTCATATCGTAGGACGGCAAAACCTTGGCCACATGGTCGAGTGGATTAGGCAGCAGCAAAAATTTCTCCGTGTGTTCCGCACTCATCGGTTTGGAGAAGAGATAGCCTTGGCCGTACTCACATTTGAGCATTTTGAGCTGGGCCAGTTGTTTCGTCGTTTCGACACCTTCAGCAATCACATCCATCCCCAAATTCCAGGCTAGGGTTATGATTGTCCGCACCAGTTCCAGCTTTTCACCATCGGTATCCACTCGACTGATAAACGATCGATCGATCTTCAAAACATCCATCGGAAAACGATAGAGATAGCCCAGCGACGAATACCCCGTCCCAAAGTCATCGACTGAAAGCTGCACGCCCATTTTCTTTAACGCCAGCAGGATTTCCATCGCGGACTCCGTATTTTCCATGATGGCGGTCTCCGTGATTTCGAGCTTAAGCAAGGCCGGATTGAGACCCGTCTTATCCAGCACGTCCTTAAGCAAATCTATTGTCCCTCGCTGAGAGAATTGTCGGCTAGAAATATTCACGCTCATGGACAGACGGCGATATTGCGGATACTTTTTCTGCCACTCACTCAACTGACGGCACGCCTCCATTAAGATCCACTGTCCCATCGGCAAAATCAGCCCCGTTTCCTCTGCGATCGGAATAAACTCCCCCGGCGAGACCAAACCCCGCTCAGGATGTTGCCACCGCATCAGCGCTTCAAACCCCGCTAGTCGTCCGGTCGTCAAGGAAACAATGGGCTGGTAATAAACCCGGAACTCCCCGCGTTCTAGGGCACGGCGCAAATCATTTTCGAGCTGCATCTGACGCATGGCTTCATTGTGCATCTCCGTATCGAAAACTTCATGGCACGCTTTACCCAAGGCCTTGGCTCGGTACATTGCAATGT
Organism: Synechococcales cyanobacterium; assembly: GCA_043764895.1. Lineage (GTDB taxonomy): Bacteria > Cyanobacteriota > Cyanobacteriia > Leptolyngbyales > Leptolyngbyaceae > JAAFJU01. The sequence continues at coordinate 8,187 of JAYUJY010000157.1, forward strand.
CAGCCCCCCGCAGCAAATCTTCCGTGTGATTGAAGTCCGTGGTACTCAACGCAATTCCAATGCTCACCGTCGTAAACACCTCATAGCCATTAAGGGTAAACGGCAGCGCCAATTCCTGATGAATTCGCTCCGCAACATGACTAGCCGCGTCTTCAGTTTGAATATCATCTAGGAGGATGGTAAATTCATCACCTCCGAGACGCGCAACAATGTCTGTCCGCTTCACACAGGTTTCGAGCCGACGCGCGATCGCAATCAAAAGCTGATCGCCCACTAGGTGACCGAGGCTATCGTTAATCACCTTAAAGCGATCGAGATCGAGAAACAATACGGCAAACATCCGTCCGGGTATCTGCTTCGATCGGGAAATAATTTGGGTCAGTCGCTCGGTAAAGAGTAATCGGTTCGGTAATCCGGTCAACGGATCATGGAAAGCATTCCGGCGCAGTTGCTCTTCGGCATTTTTGCGTTCGGTGACTTCGCGCATCACAGAAACAAAGTGCGTGACCTGACCATGCTCATTGCGAATCGGCACCGTATTGATGTCCGCCCAAAAATGAGTATTATCCCGACGATGCAAAATTAACTCAGCCTTGACGGATTCATGACGAATCAGGGCTTCACGGATCCGAGTCAGTTCATCAAGATCGGTTTTGGGTCCCACGAGCACCTGCGCAGTCCGACCAATCACATCCGCCGCTCGGTGCCCCGTAACCTTCAAAAAAGCGTCATTAATGTACACGATTCTTAAATCAAGGGGGTCATCGCCCGCCTCCACCTGAGAAATCATCACTAGCTCATTGGCATTGACGACCACGGATTCGAGCAGTCGGAGGTACTCTTCCAACCACTTGCGCTCGGTAATATCCGTAACTGTAATTAACGTCGCGATCGGATGCCCATCCGAATTGCACAGAGGAGTCGAATTAACCTCTGCCCAAAACTGCCGCCCATCTTGCCGCTTCAGTTGCCCCTCACGCCACTCGTAAAGACCTGTCTGCGCATCATCTGGAGTAGCGCAGAAAAAGAGCCAGCCTTCAATCATGGACAAAAAAGGCTGAGCAGGCTGCCCAAGCATGTCTTCCGCCTCACAGCCGACTAACTTTGCAAGTCGGGAATTCACATGCAAGATTCGGTTCTCCAAATCTGTCACAATAATGCCATCATTCAAGTTTTCGATGACGGTCCGCAGCAAGGAGTCATTATCCATGCAGATAGTATCCTGATTACTCCTGGAATTGGATGACAGCAGTATCGGTGAACCGATCGGAATCTCATCTAGATCAGCCACTTGGGACGTACGCGCTAATTCTTCGATTACTTGTTCAGTCAACATGTCCTAATCCTTACGAACCATAAGTGACATTCCTTAAAGAGAACGTCTTTTGCCATTAGCTGATACAGAGCACACCCTTTAACCAAACATCAATAGAGAGAGATAGGAAGTAAGAATTATCGTGCGTTAAACATGAAGTAAATTCAATAAAATCATCCAAAATGCAATTTGGAACACATTTTTACATCAAATTCACAATCTACGATCGCACATTTGAATCAATCTGTTCAAAATCCAACTGGATCAGCGTAGGTCTATCATGCCCACTTTGGATGGCATGTTTTAGTTCTCTGAGAGAAGGAAGAAAAAGTTGTGTGAATTCGGCTACGACTTGAGCTATGACCCCGTTCACAACTTTACTAAGCGGAAGTTTAAAGCACTCTGACATGGCCTAAATAGAGATTTAACGCATAAAAACCACCTAAGTAGCTTACCCACTTCTTAGAGCAGGCTATGACTTAAATTAAGCTTTTAATAAAAATTCGCAGACATGAAATACAACACTCCACGTCTACTTAACAATCTATCCGAATGACTATCAAAAGAGCATCTATCCCAAGATCACTCTTCAAGTCCTGCCCTCGTTTCTACATCTGATCCATAAATCATATCTGGATCCGCATCTGGGCCTAAAATTTTAAGAAATTCCTGGATGATAGCTTCAGGATTATGTTGAGGTAAGCCATGACTTGCCTCTGGGATAACGCGAAGTGTAGCACCTGGAATCGTCTGAGCATAGGTTTCACAGTGCCAGAGAGGGATGGTGTCATCATTCTCTGCGGCAAGGATGAGCGTTGGGGTTTGGATCCGATAAATTGTATTTTCTACGGTGTCGATCGCATCTTCAGGGCGGAGCCGATCGAGCAGGAACGATCGGGCCGCAGGTTGGCGATTGAGTTCGCGTCTGGCCCAGGCGATGGTTTCAAAGGCTTGACTGCGGCCTATGAGATGGGCCAATGGAATAACCGCTGCGAGCATCCAGTCAATGACAGGCGTCTGCCACAGAAGCGGACGAAGATGGTTATAGCGTCCACAAAAGCTATCATCGCGAATCCCCGCTGGAGCAACTAGACACAATCCCCGGACCCGCTCAGGATGGGCGATCGCGAGTGCCGCCGCCACCCATCCCCCAAAGGAATGCCCCATCACATAGCACGACTCTAGTCCCAAGCCCACCATCAACTGACGCACCACCTCGACTTCCTGGGCCACCGTATAGCTCACCGCAGGCTTCCCCGACTCCCCAAACCCCAACAGATCCACCCGAATTGTATCAATCGGCACCTTCAACTGCGCCACTAATCCTTGGGCCACCTGCTGCCAGTTCGTACTTTCTCCCAAAAACCCATGCAGCATCACGATCGGAATCCCGCTGCCCATCCCGCTGCCCTGACGACGGTACGCAATCCGCTGCTGGGGAGGCTCAACGCCGATCGCCCCTAAGTCAACCATTTGGTACTGACACGGGATTTCATGAAGAACTGAGCAAGATGTCATCCACATTACCCCTAAGTTAACGAAGTCAAAATAAAGCTTAAGAAGAGACTTTTCAGTCGCTTCTAGACTATTCCATACTGAAGGCCATCCCGTGATTTTACGGATGGTTCACTCAGTTTTGATGCGGAGTCTGTCAGGATGTCTATTAAAAGTGCTGCTCGTTTTTTGTCTGCTGCCTCTCAGGATCAAGTCCTGCGCGATCGTTTTAGCGCCGTCCAGTCGCCTGAGGATTTTCTTTGCGTCTCTCAAGAGATGGGCTACAGCTTCACCACGGATGAACTCAAGAGGCTCGTCGTCCGCCAGAGCCGAAGCGTGCAAATTCGGCGAGATACAGGCGTATGGCGCTGGTTGCGCAATGTGGCTTGGGTTTAGGTTGGGATTTATATTTGGAGTTTAGTCGATTAGGGCTTAGGCGCTTGAATATAGGCGCTTGAGCCTGTTAACTCACGAGAGTACGAAGCCGATCGACATAATTCGTTAATCCATAGGTATCTAGGCGATAGCTGAGAGGATAGGCGATCAACCGGGCCGTGCTGTGAAAAAGCGTGTCGATTTCGATTAATCCATTTTCACGGAGAGTTTTTCCGGTGTCTACGAGATCCACGATCGCTTCAGACATCCCCGTAATCGGTCCAAGTTCCACCGATCCATGAAGCTGAACAATATCCACAGGTAAATCCAACGCATCGAAATAGTCCCGAGCGCAGTTCACTAAAGTGGACGCCACCCGACCATGCATCGGCAATTCTAGAGACGATCGATAGGGACTCGACGCCTTGACCGCGACCGACAGCCGACACCCCCCAAACTTCAAATCCACGAGCTGGGCCACATTGGGCTTCTGCTCCTGCAACACGTCGTAGCCCACTATTCCAAGCTGGGCCTGACCATATTCGACATAGACCGGAACGTCGCCGTTACGGACGAGTAAAGCTTGGGCGGTCCCGGTGGGATCAACGATTTGCAGTTGGCGAAATCCAGGTTCGAGAAAGGCACTGAAATCCAGTCCGATCGCCTGAAAAAGCTTGATACTATCTTTGAGGAGACCGCCTTTAGCGAGTGCAATCGTTAACATAGATGAATGGAGAATTTAGAATTTAGAATTTAGAACGATGTCTCTAGAATAGCGAGAATTGGGGGCGGAATGCGGATTTTGTTGGTGGATGATGAGATTGAAATGGCGGAGGCGGTGGCGAGGGTCTTGGTGCGGGAGGGCTACACCGTAGAGCGCGCTCATGAGGGCGTGACGGGCCAAAGTATTGCTCTCACTCAAGGGTTTGACCTCTTTATTTTGGACTGGATGCTGCCGGGGGTGACGGGGCTGGAAATCTGTCGATCGCTGCGCCTTGCAGGCAAAATGACGCCCGTTTTATTTTTGACCGCCAAAGATACGCTGGACGATCGGGTGAATGGACTGGATGCAGGTGCGGATGATTATCTGGTCAAGCCCTTTGAATTGCGTGAACTCCTCGCACGGGTGAGGGCACTTCTCCGCCGCCCAGGGCAGATTTCTCCCGCAACCCCTTCCTCAACCAGCCTCTTGTCTGAAGCCTTTAAGGGCAACCTTCGGGTTGAAGATTTGGAACTTCAACTAGTCAATCAAATCGCCATCCGATCGGGCCAAACGATCGATCTGTCTGAGAAAGAAACGCAGCTTCTGGCCTATCTCATGCAGTTTCCCCATCAGCTTCTAACGCACGATCGGCTCTGTCAACACCTTTGGCAGGGCAGTGATATTCCACCCAGCAACGTCCTCGCCGCCCAAATTCGTCTCCTCCGCCGCAAAATAGAACGACCGGGAAGCCATGAGCTGATCCATACGGTCTATGGCAAGGGCTACCGATTCGGATCGCCTTCTGGAGGCTAAGCATGGAGAATTGAGATTAAGAAGTGCTACGGGATGTCGCGTTGGGGTTCGTTTTCGGGTAGGTTCCAGGTGGATTTAATCAAAAGACGCGATCGAACACCATGGCACACCCCCACCCAAACACCGTCATTATCACCGGAGCATCGTCAGGCGTTGGCTTGTACACAGCAAAGGCGCTCTGCCAACGGAACTGGCATGTGGTTATGGCCTGCCGCGATCTCAAAAAAGCAGAGACTGCTGCACAATCACTGGGCCTAAATCCTGAAAACTACACGGTGATGCACCTTGATCTGGGATCGCTTGAAAGCGTGCGTCAATTTGTTGCGGATTTTCGGCAGACGGGCCGATCGTTGGAGGCGCTCGTCTGTAATGCGGCCACCTATTTGCCGCGTCTCAAAGAACCCCTGAGAAGTCCGGAAGGCTATGAACTCAGTGTCGCGACGAATCATCTGGGACATTTTTTGTTGTGTAATTTGATGATGGAGGACTTAAAACAGTCTTCGGTCCCTCAAAAACGACTAATTATCTTGGGAACCGTTACCGCAAACACCAAAGAACTGGGCGGCAAAATACCGATTCCTGCGCCCGCCGACTTGGGTGACTTGGCAGGGTTTGAGGCAGGGTTCAAAGCGCCCACCGCCATGATCGATGGCAAGCCGTTTAAACCGGGTAAAGCCTACAAAGACAGCAAACTCTGCAACATGATGACGGTCCGCGAACTCGATCGTCGCTTCGGCACGAGTAGCACTCTGTCTACCGGAATCATCTTCAGCTCCCTCTATCCAGGTTGTGTTGCCGATTCACCTCTCTTTCGGAACACCCCACCACTGTTCCAAAAGATATTTCCCTGGTTTCAGAAAAACATCACCAAGGGCTACGTCACCCAGGAACTCGCAGGCGATCGGACGGCACAAGTGGTGGCGGATCCAGGATTTAACCAATCGGGCGTCCATTGGAGCTGGGGCAACCGTCAGCAAGAAGGTCGTCAAGCCTTTGTCCAAGAACTCGCCCAAGGCAGTGATGACGCCAAAGCTGCTCGCATGTGGGACATCAGTATGAAACTGGTTGGTCTTTAGAGTCTTTAAGATCTTTAAGGTTTTTGGGATTAAGGGGCAAAAGGGTTTGCCAAGTGGTTCCAGTAAGGTTGGCACAGACAATGTATTCTTTGTCCGTGCGAATAATCAGCGCAGAGACCGCGATCGCCTCGACTTCTGATGCGCGTTCGTAGGCATTGGCTTGGTGAACAGCGGCAAAGCGTTCGATCGTAACAAATAGCTCACCTTGGCAATCCACGCCAGACAACACGTCTTGCCCATACCAAAAGCAAAAAAAGCTACAGTCTTTTTCCTTGGCTAATCGCAATCCCATTAGAGTAAATTTTTATTAGTTAGGGTTTAAAAGTTTTCTATTCCCTAACTATTCCCTCTTTACGGCTCGTAAGCTTCATAGGCTTCGACAATTCGTTGGACCAGCGCATGACGAACCACATCCGTTCGATCGAAATAGCAGAAGGAAATTCCTTCAATGTTGCTGAGGATTTTTTCGGCGGCAGCCAGCCCTGACGGTTGATTAGGCAAGAGATCTGTCTGAGTCAAGTCGCCCGTGACGACCATTTTAGACTTGGCTCCAATGCGGGTCAGCAGCATTTTCATCTGGGCGGGGGTTGTATTTTGCGCTTCGTCCACGATCACAAAGGCCCGATTCAACGTGCGACCGCGCATATAGGCGATCGGCGCAACTTCGATGATTTGCCGTTCCATCAAACTAGTGATGCGATCGGGTTCGATGAAGTCATGCAGCGCATCATAGAGCGGACGCAGATAGGGATTAACCTTTTCCTGCAAGTCCCCTGGCAAAAACCCGAGTTTTTCGCCTGCTTCCACCGCAGGGCGCGTTAATATCAAGCGCTCATACTCGTTGTTGAGTAAAGCCCGTACGGCTAGAACGGCGGCGAGATAGGTCTTTCCAGTTCCGGCTGGACCAATGCCGAAGGTGAGGTCTGATTTACGAATCGTCTGAACATATTGCTGCTGACGAAAGGTTTTGGTCCGAATGGTGTCGCCTCGGAGATTTTTGCCCAACCCGTCCGCTTGCATCGCTTGGAGTCCCGATTCCTGACGCGTATCGAGGGCATAGGAGGCCGTTTGGATATCCACCTCGGTGATCATTTTGCCGTCACGCCAGTAAGGTTCGAGGGCAGTGATGAGACGCTTGACACGGTGAATTTGGTTACTACTACCGGAAATGATTAGATCTTGGCCCCGCATGACGAGTTTTGCACCCGTGAGCTGCGTGATGAATCTAAGATTGATTTCCCGTTCTCCAGAGAGTGCGATCGCACTTTCAATGGTGGGTAATTCGAGGGTCAAAGGGTCGGCCATGGGCGAATAGAGGGTGCGCGGTTAAGGACTCTCTCCCTATGGTAACGCGGGTTACGGGAGATTTAGATGCCTAAAAAAGCAGCCTATCAAAAAGCCAGTCGATCGATCGGATCAACTGGCTTTCTAGATTTAAGATTTACGACCGTCTTGTTCAGCCCGAAAGCTCAGTCGGAGATTCAACAGGTGGCTTAATCCGTTTGATGGGTGGGGTTTTAGGTCCAGTGGACGAATCAGAACTCGAAGAGGATGGACGAAACTGACGGTTTTGCTCATGGATTTCAACCGAAACCACATGACCGGAGATGGTTCCAACACTTTCCAGTACCTGACGAATGGATTGAATGTTGCGACCGCCTCGACCGTAAGCACGCCCTCGATCGGATTCGTTCATGGAAATCCGCAGCCAATGTTTGGTTCCTTGAGCAAGCAATTCGCAGTCAATGCGAAGATCGCCGGGATAATCCAGAAAAGGTTCCATCAAAAAACTAACCAGCGCCGGATAATTTGGCACTCTCTGAAATTCTGAGTTGGGAACCGGGTCTGACATCAAACGTTACCAAGCACTTTGCCAACGGAATCTTGAAATAAGCCTAAACCGCTTCTGGAGCGACTTTTGGGGCTACGGTAGGTCTGACTTGTTTTTCAATCAAGTTTGCTTTGGCCAAGATGCTGCGCACCGTATCGGTCGGTTGAGCGCCTTGCTTGAGCCATTCGGCAATCGCTTCTTCATTCAAACGCGTTTCGTTCGATCGGGGGTTGTGAAAGCCCACTTCGGCAATGGGACGGCCATCACGACGAGAAGTACTTTGAGCGATGACAATCCGGTAGCTCACTTCGCGCTTTTTACCAAGGCGCTTTAATCGCATTTTCAGCATGTCTAGAAGGTATGGTCCTAAATAAAGGTCACAAATATGTGTATCTAGGGTATCACAGGTCGGATATCCTATAAAGAGGAATTCTCAATGAAGCACCATGACTCACACTCCCAATGCCACGGTTAATCCCAACTCAAACAAATTTCGTAACGTGCTGATTGCTGGGGTAGCGATCGTTTTGTCAGCGTTGGTGGCGTGGGGCGTCAAATCTCCTGCCGCCTCGATGTCTATGGATGCCATGGCAAAAGCCTCTGTGCCCTATGAGCAGGCTCTGAGCAACGGAAAGCCTAGTCTGGTGGAGTTTTATGCGAACTGGTGTAGTGCGTGCAGGGCGATGGCTCCGGAGCTGGTATTACTGAAGAAGAGCTACGGCAAAGACGTCAATTTTGTGATGCTGAATGTGGACAATGACAAGTGGTTGCCTGAGGTGACGCACTATAAGGTCGATGGGATTCCACACTTCTTGTACTTAGACCAGCAGGCAGAAGTCAAAGCGGAGGCGATCGGGAAGCAGCCGTCTAAGGTGCTCTCAGAAAATTTGCAGGCTCTAATCGATCGATCGGACCTTCCCTATAAGCAAGCCTCCGCCGGACAAACAACTCAATATCAGGCTCCTGCGGCCACTCGAACAGAAGGCTCAACGGACGATCCTCGCAGTCACGGAGCGCAGGTTAAGGCAGGATAGCAATCAGAAATTCATTCAAAAAAGGGAGACGATCGAATAGTCGATCGTCTCCCTTTTTTACATAGTCCTTTGCGTAAGGCTTCAGTAACGTCAGGGTCAATCTTGAGTCAACCCTGACCTCAAACTGCTATGCCCCAGCGCGGGAACTGACGCGTTGACGGGTCGCACGCTGAACGACCGGAGTTGCAATGGCGGCAACTGAGTTGGACGGGGTTTCATCGGTGGGTTCTGCAACCGATTTGCTCACAATTGACTTGCTGATGACCGGAGCGGATACTTTTAGAGCATCAATGGGCGTTGCGGCAGAGGCGGCAATCTCACCCACGGTTCCTTCTTTGTCCGGGCTTTGAAGCAGGAACATCACCAAGGGGCTGCTCTGAACTTCGCGGCGAAGCGTCCGTTGGACATCACGTTCAATTTGGTACTGCAATCCAGCCCAATCCACATCAATCTTCGCGCCATCTCTGAGCGGACGAGCATACTCAGCCCACCGATCGCGCAGCACGTTTTCAATGCCGCCTTGAATCTTGATTTGCAACGTTTCGCGAGGAAGCGTGGTAACAACTCCTCGGAGATAGACTTCAGGACTCGTCATCAGCTTGCCATCCCAGCCCACGGTTGCAGCGACCGTGACGACGCCATCGCCCGCCAAGTGCTGACGTTCTTTAAGCACGCGATCGTCTACAACGCCCGATCGAGAGGTGTCCATCAGCTCGATGCCCGATGCCACCTTGTCGCCCTTGGTAATGCTGTCATCGCGAAGTTCGATGGTATCGCCGTTGTCGATGATGACCATGTTTTCAGCGGGAATGCCCATGGACTGAGCGGTTTGAGAATGCTTGATGAGCATCCGATGCTCACCGTGAACGGGAACAAAGAACTTCGGCTTGGTCAAGGCCAGCATCAGTTTTTGGTCCTCTTGGCAGCCATGACCTGAAACGTGGATTCCAGCTTCGCGTCCGTAGACGACATGGGCACCTTGCATCATCAAGCGATCGATCGTGTTCACAACCGAAATCGTGTTCCCCGGAATGGGGTTGGCGCTAAACACCACGGTGTCGCCTTTCTTAATCTTGACTTGGCGGTGCTCTAGGTTAGAAATCCGAGTCAATGCCGACATCGGTTCCCCTTGAGATCCAGTTGTCAAGATAACAAGCTTGTCATCGGGAATCTTGCTAGCCATGTTTAGAGGGACCAAGGTTTCATCCTTGCACTTGATGTAGCCAAGGTTCCGAGCATGGGCGATGACATTAAGCATCGATCGGCCCAGGATGGTGACGGACCTGCCGTATTTTTCAGCCAGTTCCAAGATCATATTGACCCGGTGAACCGACGACGCAAAGGTCGTGATCAGCAGTCGGCCCTTCGTCTGCATGTAGATTTTTTCCAAGTTCGGGAAAACTGCACGCTCAGAGGGCGTGAAGCCAGGAAGCTCGGAGTTCGTAGAGTCGCTGATTAGACACTGCACGCCTTTTTCGCCATACTCAGCCAAGCGCTGAATATCAAAGGTTTCGCCGTCTACAGGAGTATGGTCAAACTTGAAATCACCCGTGTGAATCACGACGCCGACCGGGGTGTGAATCGCCACGGTAAAGCTATCCGCCATGGAGTGCGTGTTGCGGATAAATTCAACCAGGAAGTGCGTTCCAATGCGGATGAAGTCCCGAGGTGCAACCCGACGAAGAACCGTCCGATCGGCCACGCCTGCTTCTTGGAGTTTGCCTTCGAGCAGCGCCAACGCCAAACGAGGACCGTACATGACGGGAATATTAATCTGTTTCAGGTGAAACGCAATGCCGCCGATGTGATCTTCATGGCCGTGGGTGATGATCATCCCTTGGATTTTGTGCTGGTTTTCACGCAGATAGGTCATGTCGGGCAGCACAATATTGACGCCGTGCATTCCATCACTGGGGAAGGCCAGACCCGCATCCAGCAACATAATCTCGTCGCCGTATTCAAATACGCAGGTGTTCTTGCCGATTTCGTGCAATCCGCCGAGGGGAATAATCTTCAGCGCATCGCTAGTGTCTCTATGGACGATAGTATGAACTTCATTTTCTTTGAACAGGGGCTTGTCGTTCGATCGGGTGATGGTGCGTCCGGTGCGAGTCTTGATGGGAGCGCTTCCGGTGTCGCCGTCTTGAGCCGAAGCTGAATTAGAAGTGCCTGTTGAAATCGTCTTCTTGATGGGTAAGGTCATGTGTTGTTTTGTAAATTTAGTGAATAGGGGGACAAACTTTTGAAGAGGTTCACCGTTAAAGGGTTTTGCCCTAAAGCGCTGAGGTGATTCGGTGCGGCAAACCCAAGGTGAACCGTTCTGAATTATGAAAAACTTATAGCTAAGGCAACCTAAATGAGTTCTAGATCCACCATCGCCTGTTCAAGTTCTGTAATAACCTCTGGTGGCGCATCGCAGAGCGGAAGACGACAACCTCCCACGTCCCAACCCAACAGCCGCAGAGCAGCCTTCAAGGGAATCGGGTTTGCGGTAGAGAAGAGCGCTTTGCAGAGGGGCAAGATTTGGGTGTGAAGATGGGTGGCTTCCTGAATGCGTCCAGCTTCAAAGTGCTGAATCATTTCCTGCAACTCGTTCCCGATCAAGTGGCTCGCCACACTCACGACTCCAACGCCTCCGACAGCGAGGGTCGGCAAGGTTAAAGAGTCATCCCCAGAGTAAATGGCAAACTCGGGCTTAGTCAGTTGGCGAATCGTACTAACTTGATCTAGGCTACCACTTGCTTCTTTGATTGAGACGATATTGGGCACAATCGCCAATCGCGCGATCGTCTCAGGAAGCATATTCAACCCCGTTCGACCCGGAATGTTGTAAAGCATGATCGGCATCTCTGGCACCGCTTTCGCAATGGCGCAGAAGTGCAAATACAAGCCCTGTTGAGGCGGTTTGTTGTAGTACGGCACCACTTGCAAGGATCCGTCTAAACCCAGATCGAAAGCCTTGCGTGTGGCTTCGATCGCTTCGCTGGTAGAATTGGAACCCGTTCCCGCCATGACCTTCGCTTTGCCCGCTACGGCTTGCTTGACCACCTTGAAAAGCTCAAATTCTTCATCCCACGAAAGGGTTGGAGATTCGCCCGTGGTGCCACAGATCACCAAGGTATCGGTCCCATTTTCGACCAAATGGACTGCGAGTTTTTCGGCGATCGCGTAGTTTACGCTGCCGTCAGCACTAAATGGCGTAATCATCGCCGTTAGCACCCGCCCAAACTCCTGACTACTGTTCAAATTCACACCCAATCGTACACCCCTTAAAATCGACTTAGAACGAACTTAAACATCAAGCATCTCAAGGTTTAACTGGCTTAAGCCAGTTTTTTTCAATGAGCAATTCCGCAATTTGAACAGCATTGAGCGCTGCCCCTTTACGGATTTGGTCCCCACAAAGCCACAGATCCAGACTGTTGCTATGGGAGATATCCTGGCGAATGCGTCCCACCAGTACATCATCTTTCCCGCTTGCGTCCATCGGCATGGGGAAGTAGTTTTTTTGCCAATCTTCCACCAGCGTCACGCCTGGAGCTTGAGCAATGAGCGATCGCGCCTGGTCCACATCGAAGGGTTGACCAAACTCAAGGTTTAGGGCTTCAGAGTGGGCGCGCAACACGGGAACCCGGACGCAGGTTGCCGTAATCCGAAGGCTGGGTTCATCAAAGATCTTGCGAGTCTCCTGAACCATCTTCATCTCTTCCTCGCAGTAATGATTCTCTAAAATAGGAGAATTATGCGGGAATAGATTAAAGGCCAAGGGATAAGGCAGGATTTCAGGTTTTGGCTCTTCTCCTCTAAGAATGGCCGCCGACTGTGTTTTGACCTCTTCCATGGCCCGTGCGCCTGCGCCACTAGCCGATTGGTAGGTTGAAGCCACAATCCGTTGGATGGGCTGAACCTGATGCAGCGGGTAGATTGCGACGGCCATCAGAATCGTGGTGCAGTTTGGATTTGCGATCACGCCCCTATGGATTTTCGCCGCTTCGGGATTGACTTCAGGAACGACTAGAGGCGTTTCTCCATCCATCCGGAAAGCGCTGGAATTGTCAATCATCACCGCACCTGCCGCAACGATCGTATCGACCCAAGTTTTGGAAACCGACCCGCCCGCTGAGGCTAATACGATGTCCACACCCTTGAAAGACTCGGCACATACCGCCTCGATCGGCAAATCTTGACCCTTAAACTGGATCGTTCCCCCAGCCGATCGGGGAGAAGCGAGAAGTTTTAATTCGCTTAAGGGGAATTTGCGTTCTTCAAGCAGTGTCAATAATTCTGTGCCTACTGCACCAGTCGCGCCCAGAATGGCAACGCGATACGACTGACTCAAACTAAACCTCCTATTTCAACCTCACTCAAAGAGGTACCGTAACAACATTAAACAAAGTTCAAAGTCCAATGGACCTAAAAACTTCTCCTATTAAACTGACATAGAAGCTTTAAAACCAGCGCTTGAAACCCAGCCTTTGACCTGTCGATCGGCGTGAGCAGTGCGCTACTCTAAGATTGATGGGGTTGACCCTAAGCAATCTCTAAAAATTGTTTCTTCATAGTAGCGGATTTTTCGTGAAAGTGCGATCGAGTGGGTGAGTTCGGATCTCCCTCCAAGGTTTGTCGCAAGGAAGATCCAACATGAGATATTATTGTTCACTGCGAACTAGTCAAATCTAGAATACCAAATAGCCTACACAACGATGAAAGTTACCCAGGAAAAGCTACCCGCCAGTCAAATCGGTTTAGAAATCGAGATTGGTGCGGACACGACGAAGAAGGCGTACGAGAGTACCGTCCAAAAATTCATGCGCCAAGCCAACATTCCTGGGTTTCGGAAGGGCAAAGTGCCTCGCCAGGTGATTGTGC
>JAYUJY010000158.1:0-1258 GCA_043764895.1 Synechococcales cyanobacterium
GTCCACCTTGAGGAAACAGGGGGCTAATGTGTTGGATGCTCTGGTTCAATTATTTATGGGCGATCCGATCTCTCCTCTTCCACTGCCTGAGTAGTTACACAAATTGCAAGAATTAGGCATTTGTAACATTCTCTATAGCGGCATCGACTGGAAACAATCTCAAGTCACGGTCAGTCGGACCGCCTTTTCTAAAGCGCTGTCTAAATCGGCGAGCACTTGGGCCTCATTACCCCGTTATGAAGGCGATGGGACTGGGTATCACGGGCAAGGTGCAAGGAGCATCGACAAACTGTATCCCTTTTTTCTACAGCAATTACGATCGCAGGAGTCGTGACCATGGAACGCCGAGAGTTTTACAGTTGGCTGGTCTTCACGGTGATTCTCTGTGGATTTTCCATCCTAGCGGCGATCGCCTTTCTAATGGGCGCAGATTACGGTGTGGGCCTAGGTTTTCTGATTGCATTGCTTTGCGGGACGGCCTTTGGCGGCTACAACGCCTGGACCATTCAGCAACAGTGGGACCATTATCACCGTCGATTGCAGCGCCGACAGTTACCGATTCTTAGACGTCTAACGAGTCCCAGCGATCGTGAATATTGGGAATCCATTCAACGAGCGCGGGAAGTGGTGATCCACTGGGCCTTAGCCAGAGCGGAAGATTGCGTCCAAGTGGGTCACTGCCGAGAGTGCGGTGCAACTCACCATCTGTTGAAAGAGTATCCTTGGGATCCGATGCTTCACCGATCGGGCTGTTCAGCTCAACAAGTGAAAGCCCAATTTGATGAGATTCGGCTAGCTCCCATGGTCGAACTTTTACATTGTGAAGAGGAGCAAATCTTCCTCGATCGGCTACAGGGGTCCGCTCGGGACTATCTAATTCAGTGTGTGCGCTATGCGTTAGCAGAATGCGGAGAACAGGCCGATCGAACGATGATTCTGCTCTACATTGCGCAAGAATATCAATGTTTTGCTTGGCAGCAGGAAAGTCGATATGGTGCGATCGAACTGGGACGAAAGCTGATTCAGGAAGTGGATTTAGAATTAGTGACCCATGAACCCAATGCGCTATCGCGTTGAAGCGTGAACAATATTTATAGCCCAATCCTTTCAAGTGGGCCAAGGAGACATCAATCATGGAAATTATCAATTCGACGGGTACGAGTAAGCTAAACGACATTTAGTTTGCAGGTATGGCATTTCCCTTATTCTTGATGTCTCGTTGCCACTTGATTTCTAATTCTCCCTGATTTATCAAGCG
>JAYUJY010000159.1:0-4533 GCA_043764895.1 Synechococcales cyanobacterium
AAAGGAAAGATTCCGCAGTGCGATCGGGCGGAAACGGATTATGGAAAGAATGGCTGTGCTTTTGCGGTCGATACGGTTCTGAAATCTGCGGGAGTGCCGATGTTTGGGGGTTCGAGTCCGGCGTTGAGTATTACGAGTGCGATCGATGAATGTTCAAGTGGACGGAAAGGAACGCTCGTGAATGCGTCAGAAGCAAAATCGGGAGACATTCTTATTATGGATAATGGATCAACTCGGGGCCATATCGGGATTTGCACCAGCGATCGATGTAGTACTACATTATCGAACTCTAGCGGACGCTGTAATTGGGTATGGGAATCAGATGGGTGTTTCAGTGAAGCCTACGGCTGCACACCAGAATTCAAACGCTACATCTGCCGAGTTAAATCAGCTTAAGTTATGTAATTCACAACAGGAGAGTCAACATGAAACGACGTTATTTTATTGTCAGCGCATTGTTTTTAGGATCAGTTTTGACAACAGGTGCGATCGCTCAAACACCCAAGCCGATCACTGAGTTCAAACCCAAAACTGAAGATGAACGTGCGATCGTAGCGATGGTGAACGCCAACGAGAAACGCTACGCCCATCCCGCGATCATGACTCGTCTGGTGGTTTCAAGCTCCTATGGTTTGTACTCGTGGATTGTGGGTGAAAGCGGCGGGCAAGCGGTGGTCCGTAAAACTGAGGGCCGTTGGCAGATTGTTCGAGGAACGGGCGGACAGCTTGATGCTGGACTGTTGCAACGCTGGGGAGTCCCAGAAACGATCGCGCAAGACCTCACTCAAAAAATGACCGCTCAAATTAAAACCGATCGGTAACTGAGGAAAAGATGCAGCAGTACTTGAAGCGAATCGCAAAATACATGCCACCTAGGATTCGGGATTTTATGCAGAAGCATGATTCAGAACCTAAAATCGGGCTTGAAATTGTATTTTCAGATGCCTACGTTTTATATCATTGGTTTATTGGAGAAAGGAGAACGCAAGTGCTGTCGGTGTACACCGATGACGACACCTGGGAAACGCTTTATGAGACAACCGATCAAATCGGCTTTGGAATCATGAAGCGTTTGGGTATTCCGAATGAAACTGCGCAAGATTTATTTCAGCAAATGGAGATTCGTCTGAATCGCTGCAAGGAGAAATTATGAAACGTTTAATTCAAAGGATGAGTATTATGATTTTATCGCTGATGATTTTAGTTCAAGCCACTGCTGCGATCGCGCTAGAAGCAGGAGTTCGATTCACGGCCACTCCCGTCGTGCAAGCAAGCCCCGCGATCGTAGAAGGCATTGCCAATCCTGACGCGCTATTTAAACCCAGTTTGATAGACCTTCAGATGACAGGAATCCCACTGCGACTGCCTACCTATATCCCGAAGATTGGCCAGCGACTTAGCGACCCGAAAGCCAAGAAGGAAGTCCTACCGTTGTACGGCCATCTGGACCAGGCCACGGCAAATAAGTATCAAGTGACGATCGGCTACACGCCAACCTGTGAAGGCGGAAATGTCTGTCGGTTAGGGACGATCTCAGCGACTCGCATCACGAAAGGAACACCGTCGATTCAGGAGCAATATGCGTCCCGAAAAGACCCCAATTTCCAAGGTAAACGATCGAAGGAAGTCATGTCAGACATCCAGCTTGTTGACGGAATACCGGGAACCTTTGTGCCGTGGGTGTGTGGTGCCTCTTGTACAGATGCCGAGGTGGTATGGGATGAAGCGGGTTATCGCTATTCGGTGGGAATCAAAGTGGGCGATCGCGCTTCGTTAGTCGAGATGGCCAATTCAGCAATCCGAAAGAAGTCGTAGAGATTTTCAATAGTTTAAAAAAGTGGTAACTATCATGATGCAGTTCACATTGAAGATTGGTCTAGTTTTACTGTTGCTATTCAACACTTGGATGAATCCAGTGTTGGCAGATATTGTTGAAGAATCTCAAATCTTGCAGGTCATTCGATCGCACCCAAAGGCAATCCTAGACAGCCTGATAGCGTATCAACAAGGTCAAGACTCCGCCAAACTTGAAGCCAGAGTACAGGTCGTAAAATCGGTGACGGAGAACCCGCGATCGTTGATGGCCGACTCTCCCCATCAAGGCCGACTATTTAGTCAGAAGACGATCGTCGAGTTTTCAGACTTCCAATGCCCCTTTTGCCGGAAGACTCAGAAGGCTCTGAATACCTTCTCGAAGCAACATCCAGAGGTTCAGCGAGTTTATAAACATCTCCCGCTGATCCAAATCCATGATCAGGCGATGCCAGCAGCAAAAGCGGCTTGGGCGGCTGGGAAACAAGGAAAGTTTTGGGACTATCATGACGAGCTTTTTGTAAACCAAGAGCATTTAGGAGAGCCACTTTACGAGACGATCGCCCAAGATTTAAATCTAGATATCGATCGGTTTAATCACGACCGCGTTTCTAAATCAGCGACGGCGGCGATCGACGCTGACTTGAAATGGGCTAACCAACTGGGCGCGACGGGAACGCCTTTCTACGTATTGGTTGGGCCGAAGGATACTCAAATCCTCACTGGAGCCAGTCTGAATGACCTAGAACAAGCGATCGCAGAGGTATAGCCATGAATCCCAAACTTAGCCCCTTTTTGCTCACTGGAGCCTTACTCCTAGGATTTGTATCCCCCGCTGAGTCCGCTCCGTCAGCACTGATTCCCGGAATAGCAATCGCCCAATTGCCAACGACTCAAGTTGCGGTCGATAATTTTGAGAGTTTAAAAAAATTGCTCTTCAATCCCCAAGGTGGGATGGTCGCAGGTGCGGTCGTTACGATGATGGTGCTGAGTTGGCGCTCAGACGGCACAGGTTCAAAAGCGAAGAATCGTCTCGCGACATCGCGCTGGGCAGGCCCAAAAGAGAAGTCAGCCGCCCGTAAGAAAGCGCATCAACAGGTGAACGATCGGCGTGCCAACTCCGTTGCTCTCTGCATCGCATCACCAAAATTAAGCTATCTCCCGATCGCGCGTTCAAAACCGAACCGTGCAACGCCCACACCAATCGGTCAGAAAGTCGTTAAAATCAGCCAAGATAACCACACCATCTGGCTCCCCGATGCTCAACGCGGACTCGCCGTATTGGGCGGACCAGGGTCAGGCAAAACACACTCCGTTATCGACCCAGCCCTGCGATCGGTCATCGACCAGGGTTTTCCTCTCGTGGCCTACGATTTTAAATATCCGACCCAATCCGAACGCATTGCCGGAGTCGCTGCCAAAGCCGGATACCAGGTCCGAGTCTTTGCTCCTGGCTTTCCTGAATCAGATGTATGCAACCCACTCGACTTTATTCGCGATGTAGATGATGTCGATATGGCACGACAAATTGCGATCGTCCTGAATCGAAACTTCAAACCCGGTACCCAATCAGTGGAAGATCCGTTCTTCACGAACTCCGGCGATCAACTGATCCAAGCGATTCTACTTCTAGCCAAATCAACGCCCTATCCTGATATCGTCACCTGCGCCAAAGCATTAGGAGCCGATTCCCTCCCGGCCCGAATCAAGAACGCCAAACTCCCAACCTGGATTGAAACCAGTTTCGGTCAATTGATCTCAATGGCCGATTCCGAAAAGACAGTTGCCAGCGTCATCTCAACCGCTGCAATTCTATTCAGTCGATTCATGTCACCGAGTATCCTGAGTGTCTTCTGCGGCAAATCAACCATCCCACTCGATATGGAAGGCAAACAACTGCTCATCATCGGCATGGACCGAGAACGGCGAGATGTGGTCGCTCCCCTCCTCGCAACGGTCATGCACATGATCATCACCCGCAACGTCACTTCCAAACGCCGCAAAGACCCGCTGGTGGTCTCCCTAGACGAACTCCCCACCTTATTCCTACCGAATCTCGTCCAATGGCTCAACGAAAACCGGGAAGACGGCCTATCGTGCATTCTCGGTTTTCAAAACATGGTGCAACTAGAAAAAGCCTATGGACGTGAAATCTCCCGTGCCATCTTCGGCGGTTGCGGGACGAAAGCCATCTTCAACCCACAAGAAAACGAATCAGCCCGCGCCTTCTCGGACTACCTCGGCGATGAACATTTAGAGTACAAAACCAAATCTCGAAGCAGTGGCGGCGGGAAGACCAATACCAGTATTTCGCAGCAGGAAAAGACCCGAAAACTCTGCGCCCCCGAGGAGTTTCTACGCTTCCCGACCGGGACCTGCATTCTAATTAATCCCGGTTATTCAACCAAAAAGGAAACCGCGATTCCCTTGCGACTCTCCATCCGAATCCCGAAAGCGGATTTAAAACGGATGGATGAAAGCCAACGATATTGGGAAAAGGTGAAAGCAAAACTAATCGATCGCAGTGCGCAGGTAAAGATTACAGATTTAGAAATACAAAAGCGCAAAGATTATTTCTACGAAACATACCCATTACCCCGAAAACCCGATCCCAACGCCGAAAAGACAGCTAAGTGGGGCGTTGCGAACGGATTTTTATAACGAGAAGAACCATGTCAACCCCGTTTGTAGACCGCTCTGATAGCTCCCAGGCGCAGTCAT
>JAYUJY010000160.1:0-1230 GCA_043764895.1 Synechococcales cyanobacterium
TTTGGATTCGAGAACGTGAAGTGCTTGTCCGATGACCATCGAAACTTGTTCTCCCCACCTTTGTTGGTCATCAGCTCGGACTTGTTGAGCGCGATCGGAAAGTGGTCCGGGGTCTGTTTTAAACTGGTTTTGGAGTTTGTCAATTTGCTTGAGATGCTTGAAGCTGCGTCCGATTTCTTGTGCTTGTTTACGCCAAGTTTGAAAATCTTCCGTTGTGAAGCTGGGTTCTTCTTCGACATACTCGATCGTGTACTCAAAACATTCTTCTTGCAATTCATCGACCGTTGGTTCAATTGCGATTGGGTTTTGAACTGTAGCCATCTCAAAAAGTCCACCTTGGGTGAAGGTTTCGGGTTCTGCGATCGTCTGTTCTATGATCGTCTCTGGAGTGATTTTAGTTTGTGGTGTCGTCACCTCAATGACAGGTGGGATAGCCTCCGGTTGTGGCTGGATGATCGTGGGTGGGATGGGTGAGATGGTGTTCGTTTTAGGTTGTTCTTTGACCTCTGTGAATTCAGGCAATGCGATCGCCAAGAAATTTCGAGCAATGTCGTGATGATTGGATGTGAGCAAGGGGTGTTGGTTCATTAGAATCTCAAGGACAGCCTCAATCTTCTCGTCGGGAACTGTTGCCCTCATTGCACTATTACAGGAAACAAAGTCACCGCCGATTGCTTCTAGCAAAGCGGAATTAAGAAAGAACTTTCCGCCTTCTGTGCGAGTGGGGGATGTATTGAGAACCCAGCCGTCTGAAGCGTGATGAATTCTGAGATGATTATCCGGTGTTTGAGCGATGCCGCGTCCATCGGTCCAATCTTGGATAAACGATCGGACATTATCAACGGTCTTCAGATCGACTGATTGTTGAGTCAGCATCTGAGTTGCATCAAACTCCCTGGGCATGAGAAGTCCTTGTCTGATGTCCCCGTCCGCCGTGGTGAAATGAACGAAGCGTCCGCCATTGAAGGCGTCGAAAGCTCGGATAAGATTGCCTGTGCAAACTTGCCGCTGTTCTCGACTTTCGGTTTGGTTGATGTCAAATAAGGCATAGGGACTAGTCTTGAGCGTATTCACCGCCATGGATGTAACTTGCCAATGGGAGTCAGAATCAGCCTGGATTTGGGAGAGAGGAATTTTGATGCGCTGAGACCCATCGGCGACGAGGACGTGTAATTTCCAATCGGATGCAGCGGCAGGATTGGTGCTTTGATGTGCCTTCTTTACATCCTC
>JAYUJY010000161.1:0-1226 GCA_043764895.1 Synechococcales cyanobacterium
TTTGGATTCGAGAACGTGAAGTGCTTGTCCGATGACCATCGAAACTTGTTCTCCCCACCTTTGTTGGTCATCAGCTCGGACTTGTTGAGCGCGATCGGAGAGTGGTATGGGGTCGGTTTCAAACTGGTGTTGAAGGGTGTCAATTTGCTTAAGATGCTTGAAGCTGCGGCCTATTTCTTGTGCTTGTTTGCGCCAAGTTTGGAAGTCTTCCGTTGTGATGCTGGGTTCTTCTTCGACGTACTCGATCGTGTACTCAAAATATTCCTCTTGCAATTCATTCACCGTTGATTCAATTGCGATTGGGTTTTGAACTGTAGCCATCTCAAAAAGTCCACCTTGGGTGAAGGTTTCGGGTTCTGCGGTCGTCTGCTCTATGACCGTTTGTGGACTGATTTTAGTTTGTGGTGTAGTTACTTCAACGACGGGTGGGATGGCCTCCGGTTGTGTCTGGATGATCGCAGGTGGGATGGGCGAGATGGTGTTCGTTTTGGGTTGTTCTTTGACCTCTGTGAATTCAGGCAATGCGATCGCCAAGAAATTTCGAGCAATGTCGTGATGATTAGACGTGAGTAATGGGTGCTGGGTCATCAGGACGTCTAGGACAGCCTCAATCTTTTCGTCAGCAACTGTTGCCCTCATAGCACTATTACAGGATACAAACTCACCCCCGATCGCGTCGAGCAACGCCGTATTGAGAAAGAACTTACCGCCTTCTGAGCGAGTTTGGGATGTATTGAGAACCCAGCCATCGGAAGCGTGATGAATTCGGAGATGATTATCCGGTGTTTGAACCATGCCGCGTCCATCGGTCCAATCTTGGATAAACGATCGGACATTATCCACCGTCTTTAGATCGACCGATTGTTGAGTCAGCGTCTGGGTGGCATCAAATTCCCTGGGCATGAGCAACCCTTGTCTGATGTCTCCATCTGCCGTGGTGAAATGAACAAAGCGTCCTCCATTGAAGGCATCAAACGCTCGGATGAGATTACCTGTACAAACCTGGCGTTGTTCTCGGCTTTCGGTTTGGTTAATGTCAAATAAGGCATAGGGACTGGTATCAAGAGTGTTCATGGCCATGGATGAGACCTGCCAATGATGATCAGAATCTGCCTTGATTTGAGAGAGGGGAATTTTGATGTGCTGCGAACCATCGGCGACCAGGACGTGCAATTTCCAATCGGATGCGGCGGCAGGATTCGTGCTTTGATTGCCCTTCTTTACGT
>JAYUJY010000162.1:0-20738 GCA_043764895.1 Synechococcales cyanobacterium
TGATGGTCGGTTTTCGCGTGCGGGAATTCACGAGGTGGAATCGTTTTGGATTAACCGTAAGGCCGATGCTCAATATGGGTTTCAATCGGTCGGTCCGCAGGTGAAGGGCTGTATTCCTGAAGCGACCTTGCATGAATTTAATCCCAGGATGAAGGAAAAGGCGGAGAAATTAGCGACGATCGCGTCTGACCCGGTGGCGTTGATGCAGTATTACGCGCAGAAGAAGGTTGATCGGGAGGAGGTTGAAGATGACGTGCCGGGACGGGTGCCGAAAGATTGGTTGAAGGATTTGGCGATCGCAGATCCGCATGGAATGTTAGCGGGATTTAAGCGGGTGAATAGTGAGTTGGAACGGTTTCTGAAAGGGGAACGAAAGGATTTAGCGATTCGAGGGATTGAGGTGCCGAGTGCGACAGCGCAACACCATGGCAGTTTGAAGCCTTGGGAAATTGCGAATCGGGATTTACCGCAAGGGGCAATCGTGGCTTATTATCGATCGCCCTTTCCCAA
Source organism: Synechococcales cyanobacterium (assembly GCA_043764895.1). Lineage (GTDB taxonomy): Bacteria > Cyanobacteriota > Cyanobacteriia > Leptolyngbyales > Leptolyngbyaceae > JAAFJU01. Next base: position 511 of record JAYUJY010000162.1, read on the forward strand.
TGTTGGAGCAGCAGCAATTGCAATTAATAATGTTCGGTCGTTGCGGTGGGAAGATGCGGAGGCTTATGACAAAACGGGTGTGATTTTTTTGAATCCTTGGACGGCGAAGAACGTTGCCATTACAGATTTCGATGGCGATCGCAATGGGTGTTTTGTCGGGTTTATCGCCGTGGATGGAAATGCGTTGCCAGACATGATGCGATCGCAGTTGGCTTGGACGGAAGAGTTGCCAGAGGAGAAGCAGTATGAAGCGGCGCGATCGTTGATTCAGACGTTGATTACGGAACAGGTCTTGGTAACACCAGCCGATTATCCTCAGGCAGTGATGGAGTTTGTGGAACGTAATGAACCCGGTCGGAAGCCGCCTGAAGTGGTGAAAGCGGCGAAGGTGAAGCATGAATGGAATAGCGATCGGGAGAGCCATTCAGCGGCGACCTGGAGGGCGTGGGAACAAACGGCGCAAAATCCAACGGGGATGGTAGCGAATGTTGGGATGACGTTGCAATCCTTGGCGATGGAAACGATTTATGCCGGGGACGATCGCAAGGAAGCGTTACTCAAAGAAATCTCGGCACATCACCAGAAGATCTTAGCGAAAGTTCAGGCAGGGAAGTTGGTGATTCCAACAGGGATTTTGAAGTATGACATCAAAGAGAGGATAGAGTCGATTGCCTCTTCCGGCCAGGATTTGACGAAGGTAAAGGATAAAGTGAGGTTTGTGAACGATCGGCTGAATTTGGTGAATGAATTGCTCAATGATATGGTGAATGGGCCGAATGCCGCGAACTTGCAAACGGCAGTGGATACCGCGAAAAGTAGTCGGGGAATTGATTTAGAAGTGCAGGCGTTGATGCAGGCATTGGCCCATCGAAAACACTTATTGAGAGCCAATCAGCGGAATCCTGAAATTTATACTCACGGGCAGGTTTTACCCACGAATACCCAGGAACCGATCGGTTGGGCGGTGGAGGTTGCCAATCAGATTTATGTTGAGAGTGCGTTGCCGGAACTGAAGCATGAAGTGTTTCGCGATCTGTTTCCAAAAGATAACTTTAGCGTTGACGTTCAGAATCGGGCCATGACGATCGCCTATGCCTATCAGAGGATGGTGAAAGAGGCCAGGGTAATGGATGACAGGTTGAGGCAACGGAAACCGGAGGATCAACAGCCGACTGTAAAGATTACAACACTAAAGGGGACAATATTGACGATTCAGCGAATGTTAGATGTGGAACGGTGTGATGAAATTTGGCGATCGGATGGATTTCAAAAAGATTGGGTGTTGGAGATTGAACGGGATGGGAAGAGTCCTGAAGGATTGAAAGCGGCGATCGTAACGCCACAGGGGAAACAGGCGATCGGGTTTGTGAGTCCTGAATCGATTGAACATTATCAGTTGGATCAACGAGTGGGGCGATCGGGTTTACGGATTGCATCGCCGACGATCGAAGTATTTCCACCGTTGAAAATTCAGCATGATTTAGATGATCGGATTCGGGAGGCGAGGATTTATTTGGAAGGGGCGATCGGCCAGATTCCAGAAGAGGAACGCATGGCTTATGCGTCGGCGCTTTGGCATCACAGTGATGGAATGGGGATTGTGTTGAAGGAGTTTATGCCGGAGGTGACGCAGCAGCTTCAGCAATTGCCAAATATCAAATTGACCGGACTTCAGCAGGATGTGAATCAGGTAGGGACGATCGCTGATGGCAGTTATGAGGTGCTGTTTACGACACATCGTTATGAGAAGAATGGGGAATGGCGATCGGTTCCAGCCATTGCGGTTTTGGATGAAACTGGGGCAGCGAAGACGTTGGGGGCGATCGCCCCTCGGGCTTTACGGTTTCCTGAAGGGACGATCGCCAAAGCTGAGATTATGGCGGGGGAGAAGGTGGCGAAGATCCAAGTGACGGAAATTTTGAGAGTTCAAAAAAATCAGGGGTATTCGCCGTCGCGATCGGAGTTGAGGGATTGGTATTTGGCGGTGAAGGAACTGGGGAATGAAGGGGCATTGGGACGGATTGAGGCGATCGGACGACGGTTGAATGATGCTTATTGTGATGAGGCTGGGCGGGAGAGGGCGGCGATCGGGAGGGCGGCGCGGGTGCAGACGCCGATGGGGTTTCGGAGCGATTGGGTAACGCTGACGGTGGGGGAAGTGGGGGAGATGCAATCGGGGATCCAGGGCAACAGAAGAGTGGTGGGGCAGGACACTCCAATTGAACGCTAGCTGAATAAAAAGCTAGAGACGATAGCCTTTTTACCTAAAAAATCTGAAATCAATATAAAAATTTACTTTTGCTCCTCTTCCACGCCCCTTGAAGAGTATTTTTTTGCACTAGAGTAGAACATTGGTTGTAAAATATGGCGTTAGGGTAATACGCTGAGGATCTGTGTGCTTTCACACTGTGTTCAAAGCGGGTGCCAAGGCTACACCTTACACAAAGGCATTTTACACCTGGCCATGAACAAATTTAGTGCAACAATTCAACGGTTAAGGGTGGCTCAACATCTTGAGCTGCGGGAGATTGCTCATTTAGTTGGAATTTCTCCTGTGTATTTAAGCCGATTGGAACGCGGTAAGGAGCCATCACCAGATGAAGCTGTGATTAGGTTGCTTGCTAAGGTTCTCGCTGCCGATCCGGAGATGCTCTTACAGCTCTGCTCTTCGATGGATAGTCAAGTGGATATTCTGTTGAAGCAGCATCCCAATGTCGGAAGTTTGATCCAATTGTTATTAGATCGTGACCTGTCTGATGATCAAGTGAATCAGGTCGAGCGGTTTGTTCGTCGAGAGATTCTGAGAGAATCATCTGCTAGCACCGCCTAGTCAAAAAAGAATCGATTGAGTCATGTTTGGGTGAGGCTGGTAGGTATATGGTTAAGAAAAAGACTAAGCAAATGGATTTATTAGAGGCTATTGATAAGCCGGAATCAGCCGAAAGTAGTGTAGCTGATGTAATTCCTGAGGGATATGCTCCAGATTATATTAGTGGCACTAAAAACGTTAAAGAAACTCCAAAAGAACTGGTGCGTCAGCGAATTGCACGCGCTTTATTACATGAATATTTAATATCTAACGATGATATGGCGGCTGATTTTTCAGCCCGAATTGGGGGAAAGAACAAAAAGCTCGATATTGCTATTTTTCATCATCAGGCAGAGCATACTCCAGCAAACCTCAGTCGGATTGTTGTTTGTCGGCCCGAACCTAAGTTAGGACGGAATGTCATTCGCCTTAGAGATTATGAGCAGGCTGATAAGGATTTAGAAGAACTGAAAGAATTGATGGAAGGGTTGGAGAACTGTGAATACGGTCTCTGGACTAATGGGCTAGAGTTTTTCTATCTAAAGAAAGTTACGAAGCGGTTTGCGATCGAGTTTGACCCGATCGGTGACTGGCCTTTGAGTGAAGAATCGCAGGGAACACAAGAGGTCTTTTCCCAAGCGAAAACTCGTAAAGCCGATGGGGAAATGTTGACGATCACGTTCCGGCGTTGTCACAACTTCATTCACGGTAATGAAGGAATGCCAAAGGATGCAGCTTTTTGGCAGTTTTTATATTTGATTTTTTGCAAGCTTCATGATGAACGATCGCCAAGACAAGAACGGAAATTCTGGGCAGGACCAAAGGAGCAATTTAGCGAAGAAGGTCGTCAAGAAATTCGTAAGCGAGTGATGCCACTGTTTACAGAGGTGAAGCAGCGGTATGCAAAAAGTATCTTTAATGGAAATGAAGAAATTACGCTCTCGGATCGAGCTTTGGCATTTATGGTGTCTGAGTTGGCTCGGTACGAATTAAGTCGGACAGATGTGGATGTTAAGGGCGCAGCCTATCAAGAGATTGTTGGGACAAATCTGAGGGGCGATCGGGGGCAATACTTTACACCCCGTGGTGTGATAGCACTAACGGTCGCCATACTTGATCCCAAAGAGCATGAACGAGTACTGGATCCGGCTTGTGGAACAGGTGGTTTTCTCGTTGAGACACTGGGATATATGTTGCGCAAATTTCGCAGGCGGCGCAATGTTAGTCCCGATGATGAATCAACGCAAGAATTCTATGATATCAATGAGGAATTGCGTGAGTTTGCTGAAAAGCAGTTATTTGGAAGTGATTTTGATCCCTTCTTGATTCGTGCAACTCAGATGAATATGGTGATGGCTGGAAATGCGAATGGACACCTTTACCACATCAATTCACTAGAGTTTCCTGGTGGTTATCTAGGTGGCTTAGATGATGCGAAAAAAGAGATTTCTCTAGGTTCGATGGATGTGGTGATGACTAATCCGCCATTTGGATCAGACATTCCAATCACTGATGAGAAGATCCTGAATCAGTATGAATTAGCCAAAAATTGGGAAAAAACGGAAGACGGAAACTTTCGTCGTACTGGTTCTCATAGGAGTAGTGTTGCACCAGAAATTTTGTTCGTTGAGCGCTGTATCAAGTGGTTGAAGCCAGGGGGAAGAGCTGGAATTGTGCTTCCTAATGGAATCTTGGGTAATCCGGCAGCGGAGTATATTCGTTGGTGGATTTTGCATCACACTTGGGTACTGGCGAGTGTGGATTTGCCTGTGGAAGCATTCATTTATGAGGCAAATGTCAATATTTTGACGAGTGTTTTATTTGTTAAGCGTAAGACTGAGGAGGAGATGCGGGCGGAGGTTATGGGCGGGAAGAAGGATTATCCTGTGTTCATGGCGGTGGCGGAGAAGGTTGGGATCGATCGACGCGGGAATAAGCTTTACAAGCGCACACCCGATGGTGAGGAAATCATTAAAGTGGTCGATGAGATTGAGAAGGTGCGGATTGGCGATCGCATGATTGAGCGACGCTTAAAACGGCGAGATAAGATACCAGATAATGATTTGCCGGAGATTGTGAAGGCGTATCAGGAATTTAGACGAGAGTATCCGGAGCCGGGGCAATGATTACGCGAATTGAGGCGATGCGCTATCGTTGTTTTGAGCAGCTTGATGTGGTGATTGAGCCATATCAGGTCATTGCTGGTGTGAATGGCAGTGGGAAAACAACACTGCTGGATATTCCTGTGTTGTTGGGGGATATGTTGGAGGGGGATGTGCCTGCGGCGTTCTTGGAGGTGCCTGCGATTAATGGCAGTCCTAGGGCGCAAAGTTTGCAAGAGCTAGTTCATCATGGGCGGGGAGAGTTCTTTAGCTTTGCGATCGAAGTGAAGCTGCCGGAGCATATTGCCGAGGAGTTGATTAATCCCGATCGGCGTCAGGTACCGAAAAATATTTTGGCTAATCCGCAGAAGGCCCCAAGGGCAATGCGATATGAGTTGCGGTTGGAGATTTTTAATCAGAGCTTGCAGGTCAGTGATGAGTTTTTGTATCTGATTCCGGAGTCGTCAGCGCATCCCGGTTCATTGCAGTCGATCGGGCAGGCTCCTTCGAGTTGGCGGGAAGTGGTTGTGAGAGAGGGCGGGCAGCCTGCGAAGATCGCGCCGGAGTTTCAGAGTAAACGGAAGATGTCGATTCGGCTAGATCCGGAGATGTTGGCTTTGGACAATGTACCTGCTGATTTGGAGCAGTTTCCGGCGACGACTTGGTTTCGGGAGATGCTTACACGAGGGATGATGCATTATGCGATCGATGGCTCGGCGTTGCGGCGGGCTTGTCCACCAGGAAGACCGATGTCGAGCTTGATGCCGAATGGGGCGAATCTACCTTGGTTGGTGATGGCGCTGAAGCGCGATCGTCCGGATTTCTTTGAGGCTTGGGTGAGTCATGTGCAGACAGCGTTGCCAAATGTGGTGAATATTGATGCGGTGGAGCGGGAGGAAGATCATCATGCTTATTTGCGGGTGGAGTATGAGGGTGGCTATAGGGTGACTTCTTCGGGGTTGTCGGATGGGACGTTGCATATTTTGGCGTTGACGATTTTGCCGTATTTGGGGCGGGTGCCACAGTTAATTTGTATTGAGGAGCCGGAGAATGGGATTCATCCACGGGCGATCGAGACGGTGTTGCAGTCGTTGAGTTCGGTGTATGACTCGCAGGTGTGGGTGACGACGCATTCGCCAGTGGTGTTGGCCCATACGGATTTGGCGGCGGTGATGTTGATGCAGCAACAAGATGGGGCGGCGATCGCGGTACACGGGAGTGACCATCCCCGGTTGCAGGATTGGCGGGGGAGTATTGATTTGGGTTCGCTGTTGGCGGCGGGGGTGCTGTCATGAGAGGGGCTGTCATGCGGGGGCTGTCATGAGAGATTGCGTATTTTTGGTGGCTGATAAGAATATGGAGGCGGCGTTTCAGGGATTTTTGGAGCGGGAGCTGTTTCATAGGAGTATGGGCTGTGGGTTGTTTGAGTTTGATGTGCGGTTGGATTTGTTGGTGGGGGCGGGGCAGAATGATCCGGGGTTGTATACCCGTGGGCATGAGCTGTTGCGGAGTTATCAACGATCGCATCGTCATGCGGTGATTGTGCTGGATGAGGCGTGGGATGGGTCGCCGGGGTCGGCGAAGATTGAGGCGAAGGTGCGGCGGGATTTGGAGGAGAGTGGTTGGGAGCGGGAACGGGTTGAGGTGATTGTGATTTGTCCGGAGTTGGAGGTTTGGGTTTGTCATGATTCGCCGCAGGTGGAGCAGGTTTTGGGTTGTCAGAAAGCGGGAATTTCGTTGAAGGAGTCGTTGGTGACGGCGGGGTTTTGGCAGGCGGATCGTCCGAAGCCGGATGACCCGAAGGCGGGAATTGAGCGGGTTTTGAGGCAGGTGCGGATGCCGAGATCTTCGGCGTTATTTAAGAAGATTACGTCAGAGATTTCGGTGAAGCGCTGTGTTGATCCGGCGTTTGAGCGGTTACGAGATGCATTGCAGCGATGGTTTCCGGTTGAGGAGGGGACGATATGAAAGTTACTCGGTTGGATTTGCCTGTGATGGCTTCTTGGATGGAGAGTAATGGGCGGCGATTAGACTGTAATCCTTATTTGTCTGGTGGATTTGAAGCTCAGGCATTGCTTGATTTAATCCCTGAAGAAAACAAACAAGAACTACAGGAATTAACAGAAGGTGGCATGTCAGGATTAATCAACGCAGGGCGTATTACTCGTCGTTGGGTTAATGATCCTGATCATGGTATCCCTTTCCTATCTAGCACAGATATTTTACAGGCTGATCTTTCTACTTTAAGTTTGATTTCTAAGAAATGCATTCAGCAAAATCCTAAATTTCTAATTAAGAAAGACTGGATTCTAATTACTCGCTCAGGAACGATCGGCAGAATAGTTTATGCACGTTCTGATATGGATGGAATGGCTTGTACAGAAGATGTTTTGCGGGTGGTGCCCGATCGCGCCAAAATTCTCCCCGGCTATCTCTATGCTTACTTGAGTAGTCGCTTTGGGGTAGCGTTGATTGTATCGGGCACCTATGGGTCAATCATCCAGCACTTAGAACCGAGCCATATTGCGGATTTGCCTGTTCCACGCTTGGGTGATGCACTTGAACAGAAAATTCATGATTTGATTACTGAAGCGACTCTAAACCGTTTTGAAGCATCAAAACTCTTAGCCGAAGCAAGTCAAGATTTTATTGTACATTTTGGTCTTGAACAACCTAAAGTTAAACAAAAATACGATTGTCCCAGCATAACAGTCGCAACTTCTAGCCGATTACAGCAAAGAATTGATGCTTATTATTATGCTGGCTGGAATGAAGACGCAGAATCGGTATTCAATAGTGTGCCTGCTCATCAAAAAAGGCGTCTGGAAGATGTAACTGATGATTTATACATTCCTGGTATATTCAAACGCCTCTACGTGAGTGAAGCGAAATATGGTTATCCATATATTACTGGCTCCGATATTTTTTGCCTATCACCAACGAGCAATCAATTTCTATCAAGAAAGGTTGCACATGACTTTAGATTGGTTTTAAGAAAAGGCATGATTTTAGTTCAAGACTCTGGACAGCTAGGCGGTCTGATAGGCCGTCCTGTTGCGGTTGGAAGCTATCTAGACGGGTTTTCATGCACAAATAATGTCGTTAGAATTATTCCTAAAACTGATACCGATCAAGGCTATATTTTCGCTATTCTGAATACAACTTATGGTGTCCGTTTATTGATGAGAGAGGCTACAGGTTCTAGCATTCCTCATTTAGATGAAAAACGAGTTAAAAACATACAAATCCCTTGGGCTGATGAAAAGGATCGTCAGCGTATCGGGAAAAAGGTTCTTAATGCTGTTGAACTTCGAGATCATGCCTGTGATTTGGAAAGTCAGGCTCGAAATCTTATTGAAACCCAAATAGCAAAATCACAGTCTTAGGTGTCCAATCAAATCAAGGTGACTTATTTTTCACCCATCTGCGTAAATTCTCGGCATAATAGAAAAGTTGCTTTGTGTTAGCAGCATTTCGCTCAATCTCCCTCATTGGCTCTCGATTCTCCCAGAAACCCCTATGGCAAAAGTCATCGCGATCGGACAACCTGCTAACGACGCCGAACGGCGGGCGATCGCATTTCTGCGCGACAACCTTCCCGACACCTACACCCTCATCCATTCCTTCGAGGTTCATCGACCCCGCGAAAAGCAAACCTACGAAGTCGATGTCGCCCTCATCGCCCCCCACAGCCTCTTCCTCATCGACATCAAAGGCACCCTCGGCCACATCGACCTCTACCCCAACCAATGGCAACCCCGTGGGCGACACCCCTACGCCTCCCCCCTGCCCAAACTCCGTCAAAACGCCAAAATCCTCAAATCCTTCATCAAAGACCAGTTCCCCACCCAACGCAATTTCGACAAACTCTACACCCACGCCGTCATCCTCCTCACCGACCCCAACGCCACCATCCGTGACCTCGGCGGCAGAGACGAAGCCGACAACATCACCTATCTCGACCAACGCTGCCTCACCTACTTCAAAGGCAAAGACCACATTCCCAGCCACTTCCTTAGCGACATTCGCCCCCTCCACGCCAAAATCGAAGCAGGCATCGTCGGCAAAACCCCACCCAAAAGCCCTCTTCCCCAATTCCGCGACTGGCAATCGATCGAAAAACTCGGCACCAAACTCGTCCGCGAAGAAGCCAACGAAAACGACATCCAAGCGATCGAATACATCGAATATCGCGCCAAACACTACCTCTTCGGCGAACGCAGCGGCACCGTCCGTCTCCGCGTCTACCAGGTCGATCCCCACAAATCCGCACCCGAACGCGAAATCGACCAACGCAATATCAGCAACGCCTATCGCGCCCTCACCGCCATTGGTCCCCATGCCAATATTCTCGGAATCCGCGAATTCTTCGACACCGAAAACGGCGATCGCTACATCCTCGTCACCGAAGACAAACCCGGCACCAGCCTCCAGCAATACCTCACCAACCCCGACCTCACCCTCACCTTCGACCAAAAAATCACCATCCTCCGCGACACCCTCGAAGCCCTCAACCACGCCCATCTCGGCGGCGTCATCCATCGTAACCTCAGCCCCGAAGCGATCCTCATCAGCCCCGACGGACACAACCGCATCACCAACTTCGACTACGCCCGCGCCGGACACAACCGCACCCAGACGATCGCCGACTACGCCGCCAACAAAGTCAACTACTCCTACCAAGCCCCCGAAGCCTACGGTGATCCCAGCCAAGCCACCGTCCTATCTGACCTATTCTCCGCAGGCTTAATCTTTTACGAGCTACTCACAGGCGATCGCCCCTTCGAGAGCATCCACCAGATCGACAACCTAGTCGGCATCTTTCCCATCAAACCCACAGAACGCAACCCAAATCTGGCGATCGGCTTCAACAACTGGCTACAAACATTCTGCCACCTTGATGCCGAGGATCGCTACCCCAGTGTCAAAGTCGCCCTCTATGAACTGAACAAAATCCTCCTCCCTGCGGTTTCTCCGACCGATCCCGCCCCGATCGCCTCCGAACAAAAGCCACTCACCAATCTACGAAATCTGCCTAAAGACTATGTATTGAACGAGCAATACATCATTGAAAAACCCTTGGGTTCTGGCGGATTTGGCACAACCTACAAAGCCTTCGATGACTATGGAAAGGCCATGGTCGTGATCAAACTAATCGATCAAGATCGCCGATCGGTATTCGATCGGATGTGCCAAGAATATCAAAAACTCACCCAACTTAAGCATCCCAAAATCGTTCAAGTCCTTACAGGCGGACGATTCCCCGATGAAACTCCATACCTGCTTTTTCCCTACCTTGAAGGCGCGACTCTAGAGGAACTGATCATCAATCAATCGCTCAGCCTCGAAGATGCCATTCAAGCCATTGAACAAACAGCCGAAGGCTTGAGCTATGTTCATGCCCAAAGTATTTACCACCAAGACATCAAGCCAGATAACCTCTATTGGACAGCCGAAGGCATCAAAATCCTCGACTTTAATGTCTCTGTCTCCGATCAAGACAGTCACTTCAAACCAGGTGGCACCAACCGCTACATTCCACCAGACTTTGAACCCAGCCCGCGTCCAGAAGCCGATGAGATGATCGATCGTGATCTCTATGCTCTAGGAATTACCCTCTACGAATGCATCACCAGCCAACATCCCTTCAACCGTGAAAAACCACCCGCCGATCAAGCGGCCCCCGACCCGCGTGAAATCTCAGGACTCGACGACTTGAGTTCCGAACTTGTCGCCTTTATCCAAAAAGCGATCGCGCCTCACCGCAGCCATCGCTTCCGATCGGCCCAAGAATTCCGCACCGCCATCACCCAAATCAAACACCTCCGCTACGTCCCGCCCGCCCCCGAATCCACCCAAGCCTCGATCGCCTACGAAATCCCTACAGATAAACCCAACTTCAACCCCTTCGTTAGCTATCTCCTCACCCTCTACAGCCAAAGTCAACAGACCAACGCCGGAACCCGTGGCCTCGACGATCTCTCCAGCCGCACCTACGTTCCCACCCGCCTCGATACCGTCCTACTCCCCGCCATCTTTCAGGCCCAATTCAAACTTGTCCTGATCTCTGGAAACGCCGGGGATGGCAAAACCGCCTTCATCCAAAAACTTGAAAGAACCATCCCCCAAGCCAACCTCCAGCCCAACCCCAACGGTAACGGCTCCACCTTTACCCACAACGGCCATAACTTCCGAACCAACTATGACGGCAGCCAAGACGAAGGCCAAGTAACTAACACAGAAGTTTTACTAGATTTTTTCGCCCCCTTCCAAGGAGACGATCCAGCGACCTGGGAAACCAAAGAAACTCATATCATTGCCATCAATGAAGGTCGTCTCATCGACTTCCTCACTGAACACGAACTTCAATTTCCCTACCTGACCCAACTCGTTCGCCAAGGTTTACGTGGAGAAACCCTAGCCGATGGGATCGCCGTCATCAACCTCAACCTTCGATCGGTCGTTGCCGATGGCCCAGAACCCTTATCCTCCATCTTCGATCGGTTCATCCGCGAATTGATCAAACCCGAATATTGTAAAGCCTGCCAAAGCTGCGACCTCAAAGATCGGTGCTACGTCCATCACAACATCCGCACCTTCAACAGCAAGAAATCCGGCACCAAAGTCATCCAACGCCTTAAAATTCTCTACGAACTAACCCATCTCCGAGGCCGACTTCACATCACCCTGCGCGACCTTCGCTCCGCCCTCGCGTTCACGATCGCAGGCACCCGCAACTGTGACCAAATCCATGAACTCTACAGCCACGGCACCCCTGAAAGCCGCATGGCTATCCTCAACGGCTACTACTTCAACGCCTGGATGGGTGGCCTAACCAGCAACCGCGATCGCCTCCTCACTCTCCTCCGCGAAATCGACATCGGCCTAACAACCAGCAGCCCCAACCACGATCGTACCTTCGCCTTCCTCGAACCGAGCCGTCACGCCGAAAACGAACGACTCAACTTCGGCGATCGAGCCAAACACGACACAGACCTCCTAGACCGCATCTTCAGTGAACTATCCCGCGACTACTCCAGCAAGATTTCCCCCGCTGAGATTCAAGCTCACATTACCTATGTCTCGATGCTCCGTCGTCGCTACTACTTTGAGCGGCGCGATGAAAGCTGGCCATCCATGCTGCCTTACCACAGCAAACTAGAACTACTCGACTTGATCAAAACGCCCACCGAACTTACAACCAAAACAACAACTGTCATCACTGCCATCAACCGTGGCGAAGGACTCCGAAACCCCGTCAGCATCGGCTCAAATCTAGCCCTCCGAGTTCGTCAAGTCGATCGTGCCACCATTCGCAGTTATCGCCTATTTGAAGAACAGCACTTTGCCTTGCATATTCCTACGATCGGCAACGTCGAACCCTTTCTCGAATATTTGCCATCCGCGATCGAACTGCTTTATACCAATCCAACCAATCCCGCCAAATTAATTATCAATCTTGATGTTTATGAAATGCTGATGAAAATCAATCGAGGCTACTATCCAAACAGGGAGGAAAAGCAAGGCATCTATCGCAACCTCGCCGTATTCAAAAACATTCTATCCGCCGCACCCTACCAGGAAGTACTACTAACCGAGACTGGGGTAACATTTCATAGCATTCGACGCGACCCACAAGGAAACCTATTAATGAGTGAAGGGCGGTAATTATGAGTAAATCTAGAGCCAGCGATAAAAAAATTGGACTTTCCAAAGAAGACAAAGCTTTCCAACTCAATAAAATCACCTACCTTGAGTTCAAGCATCTTGAACCCGAACGCACACTGCTATACCTTTTTCCGCGCCTTAAGTTTGATGGCAATCTTGGGAAAATTCGGAACTCATCGATGATTATGACGATCGAGAAGTTCCAGGAGTTCTTTCTTGATGACGAGCTAAAGAAGCATTTCCAAGATTTCTCAGCCTATCCAGATATTGTCTACAAATGGCTTGAGACTGATCTCCTCGATCTCATTAATCGCGGCCACCCTGTCAAAGAAGCGGTTGTTGCCCCACGGCCACTACACGGTAATGCTTACAAATACCGCAATGCCAAGCAAGCCCGTGATTACGACTCTTCTAAGCAGCTTTACTGGATGCTGTTTTATGCCCGTCAAGGGCTAGGACAAAAGGCCCGTGATGATTTGCGGAACTATATTTTCGCAGGACTTGATGCCAATACTGACAAACTAAACTTCACCGATCCAGTAACACAATCCCAGATTGACGTTGAAACTCAGGCAATTCTCCACTTGGATAATCAGGCTGATGTCGCGGCTAAAAGTGAAAGCAGTAAGCCTGCCGCTCGTTTTGAACCACTCTGTATCGGTCAAGCAGACTTATTGGCGGAGGATATTCTCCGGCTCTTGACCTATGAAAAACATATGCCGCGATCGGTCTTAATCGACTACCTCAAAACGCTGTTTTCCTTCCATCTAGGACTCTATCACCTGCGCCTGCTCAAACTGCTTCCTGCACTCGTCAAACGCCAAGGCAACGATCCAACTTGCCAGCGCTGTCCTATGGCTCCTAGCCAGAAAGCGCCACATGGGGACTGTGCCCATCGCGTTGGCTTGCTAGTAGACATGGGAGATCCCAGTAATATCGAGATGGCAGAACTTGCCCGTCGAAGCGCGGAAACTCATTACCAGAGAATCACCCCCTATCTCCATGCCCATTTTACAGTTGTCAAGCTGAATGAAATGGCAGATTATCTGAATCATATTGGGCAATTACCCACGAATGTTGCCACATTATCGGTGGGCGAACTTCTACAATTAACCAAAAAAGACTATGCAAAACAGCGAGACAGTTTTTTTGAAACTCGCTTACAGCCGCTGGTTGAACGTTTTCTCTACAATCAAGAAGATTCAATAATTCCACAAGAGATACAGGATATTCTTGACCTAAAGCTGGAGAGCATGGAGAGCTATATTGAAATTCTCATGTCACAGCGCAGCCAATATCACCGCCAGCAGCTTATCAAATGCCTAGACTCGCTACTACAAAAGAACAATAGCTCAGGGCTATTACAGCAGCCTAATCGAGGTCCTCGGCGTTTTGTCCTCGGCAGTCGGTTACTGGAAGTGTTATTACAACTCGCAGTTCTAGAGCGTCAAGGCAGTCGTTTTAGCACAAGAGAAATCCGAATCGACGAGTTACTAGAATTTCTTAGAGAACGCTATGGTCTATACATCGATCGACTACCTCCTATGGACGGCTTTGGGGAAGCAACAATTCAAGACCAACAGGCTCTCCGAGCTAATCTTGAAACATTTAAAACCAGGCTACGAGAGATTGGTTTCTTCCAAGATCTATCCGATGCCTACATCACCCAAACAGTGACACCACGTTACACCATTAACAGTTAACGCCTCCATACATCTAATTTCCCTAAGTCAAGAAAAATAAAAGCCATGAGCACTGGATTTCAAGAATTACGACCGGAACAACTCACAGATGCACTAGCAGCGGTCTTGATTCCGAAGCTCGTGAGCATTTTACGGGTACGATCGCCGGGACACTGTATGCGAGTGGCTCACTTAGAACAGCCTGTCATGCAGCGGCTTATGGTTGACCTACGTGCTGAACTCAAGCGCTCACAAATCAGTGCAGAAGTCTATATTCTCAGCCAAGACATTACTCAGCAGTCATCTGACCTATTCATCACCTCAACTAAATTAGTGGAGCTGAGAAATCCACTCCCTGACCAATCGCTACGATCGCCATTACTGGTGTTCCTACCCAGAGATCTGCAAACCAATGCCGAAGACTCCTTTAATGTTGCTTCCTTTGAAGATATTCCCGTCGGCAGCATCTATGGCGACCTCACGCAAAAACTTTTGAAGGAAATCTCGCTGAACTTTCAAGGTTACGTTCGTGAAATATTTAACAAATTATCTGAAGAAAAGTGGCAATGGGCAAGTCCTATCAATCAAATTCGCTATTTGCTCGCGGCTCGTAGCAATGGTACTGATGGAGATACCCTTGGTGCGGCATTGTATGAATTGGGTTTAGTACCTGATTTCCATCTCTTCGATGACCTCTCGGCAGTTCAAACTCGGCTACTCAAAAACCTTGAAGCAATGCGAAAACTGAGCGGAGATAGTAATCTTACGCTTCGAGGTAGAGTTCTATCCCTGCATTTATTAGATGAAAATCTGAGAAGCCGGATCATTCAGTTAATTCTCAGCCATGAGGCTGATTCTCCACATAACTGGACAAAGCAAATCGTTCTTGATAAACACAATTGGGATCTGGACTTCACCGGATGGACTCGCCAAGAGGATATTGAATCAGGCAAGATCCAGATTGAAATTAAAAGTCTCGATTTACCCTACGCTAGCGAGACTAGTTCTGATCAGCGATTACTGACTCTGGTTGGCTCTCAGTACCTAGCCGCAAAGGATCAGAAAAAATTCAGAGGTGAAGTCAGTGTCGCATCAACCCCAGTGATAGGGTTATCCTACTTCACAGTTCAGACGATTTCACGGGCATCAGGCCCGATCGGCAGCCCCAAAAAAGTCAAAGCTGGCAAGACATTCAAATCCTTTACCCTAGACAAACTCGACAAAATTGAATTCGATGAAGGATGGCACCATGTGCGAGTTCTAGCTTGGACACAAGCAGGTATTCCGATTCCCGTTGAACACCTGAAAAACGACAGTAGTAACAATATTATACCGAACGAAAGTGAGGATTTTTATGTCTTGCCTGACGGAGAACTGGAAGAAGAAGCAATTTCTGTTGCCACCAAAGTCGTCGAAAGCCTCGCGCACTTGAAGTTCAAGTTGCAACTGGATGCGATTGCCAATAATCAACCTCTCGACAGGATTTCGATCGGAAGCCCCATCTGGAACGAGGCTACTGGGAATAAGAAATCTTCTGAGGAAGAACTGGAGATCAGATGTGGCAAATTTGGCAAATTTGGCGTATCAGTCTCTTCTCATTTAAAATGGATAGAGCGCGAAATTCTTCAAAACCCTGATTCTTCAGGGTTTTGGAAGCAATCATCAACAAAATCCGAACCACTTTTTCTATTGCAGGAATGGAAAATTCATCAACAAACAGAGGTGTTCAAGGCTTTTATTAAGGCACGTAGCAAATATTTCCAGCATTTCACGTCTGGAGAGTTTGCTCATATCGCTCAATCGATCGATTGGTTAGATGTTGAGCATTCATGTCTGGAATATGCCGCAACATATAATGCTTGGTTAGATGAACTAAAACAATGCCTTGAACAAAATCCAGAAACATCCTGCAAGCATCAACTCTTACAGGATCTACGACAAGCACTGTCAATTGATGCTGTACACCTCAAATGGGGAAACTCACTGAGTCTCTATCAAGAAGCCGTTCTAGTTGGGCCAACGCATCCATTACGTGCCCTCTGGTTCCTAGCCTGGACAAAAATCAGCCAAGACTGGATCAATCGTAGCTTGGCCGATCGGGAATTCTCTATTTCAATCCTTGACAGCATCCAACTGGTAAACCCAACCAGTATTCCAGCATTTCATCCCTTGGAAGATGGCCGCATCTTTACAACGATCGACAACCTAACCCCCTTTTGGTCAGTTTATGCACCGCCAAGCACAGCAGATATTCAAGGACTAATCATTCAAGTCTGCCAGACGCTTGAAATGCCGCAGGCTTCCAGAACTGGCTCGTCGAATATCAAAGCAGGGGTATTAGCGGATAAAGTTAGCCGCTACTTGGTGCAACACCCGTATATTCAGACTCTTGTCATCAATATATTTAATTTAAGCCGTGCAGACTTACTTGCAGAAGTTTTGAATCTCGTGAGGAAACAGGTAGCAACTAGAAGCCTGTACTTTGATATTCGAGTATTTACAAACAGCCCTGATTTGATTGGCATTGAAGAATATGTGGAAACTCTGTCTTACATAGCCAGCGAAGATTTCAACACTGATAAGGCTGGAACTTCGATTATCAACAGCTCGTTATTTCCTAAGTTCAGTTTATCTATCCATCCAAATTCCGAGTTTAAAAGTGCCCCAGAGGAATATCCAGCTCATATCAGTATGCTGTTCGACGTTTTCTCAATTGCTACCGTTGAGGTTCTTCCAGAATTCACATTCGCCGAAAATTCATCTCTGTATGGTCTGACACAAGACTTCGCCGTTCAGTTTGAACAAGACAATGCAGGTACACGTTGGTACCGTCAGCCTTTGTGCAAGGTAGGCAGCAAAATTCCTGCGCTTGAAGATGCACTTTCTTGCTTCCATCACGTCCGCCTCGCCACAATCGAAGCAATCGCAACGGTAGCCACTGGCATACCTTCATTTAAAAAACGGCCAACAGTGACCCTAAGTCTATCGCCTAAAGAGCAAAAATTTATTCATCAAATTCATAGTGCCAGTGATTGGGTACTCACCGTCGATCGCAACCTTGGCATTGAGTTCTTTGATCAAGACATTTCCACTGATACACCAGCATATTTGGTAGATTACGTTCCAGATGCCAATGTTGGCTTTGGGCATCAATTGCTTGTGACCTCACGATCACTGACTGAACTAGAAAGTATTTTATTAAAGCTCCTTGCTAGCAGGGGATTCAAAGTTGATCAAAATCAATGCGCAATCATCCTTAACCAATTGCGTTCACTTTCAGGAAGACTAGCACTGAAGTTGATTTCATCTTCATCTCATCAGACAGAAGTTCTGGGACTTGCTTTAGCACGCCTCTTTCTAGCTTCACAGCACGCTTTAAAGAACCAGGCAATCTTGCCAATCGACACCCATGTTGATTTATTCAAGACAGCTCAACGTCAGGCAGACAGGTTAGGGGAACAGTTACAGCTTCAACGCACAGACTTAGCTCTATTTCACTTAAATCTGACGGAAAGAACTATTCAATTCAACTTAGTTGAAGTCAAATGCTACAGCAATGTGGGTAGTCTCAGTGACTATCAAAAGCTGAAAGATGAAATTGTTAAGCAATTAGATTCCACGGAACAAGTTCTCAAACACCACTTTGATTGCCATGGCAGACCTGATCAGCTTTGGAAAGCCAGTGAGTTATCGAACTTGCTAACGTTCTATTTGAACCGTGCAGAGCGTTATCAGCTTATCTCAACTGATTTTGTACGAGAGGTAAAAAGCCTGCTTTCAACCCTAGAACAAGGCTATAAACTTAGATTTTCCCGCAGTGCGTTAGTCTTTGATTTTAGCCAAGAGGAGTCCTACTTTAGTGAGCAAGAAGCCGATGTTGAGTTTCACCGCATTGGTAGAGACTTAATTAAGGAACTAGTGGAGACACCTGATTACTACAAAAACCTATTGACTGGCTCATTAGGCATACTTAGCAGCCTTCCTTTACGTTCGATCGATTCTGCTGCTTTTCTGGTTCCGGAGCGCGACTACTCCCTCGCCGGAAACGCACTGACCAAAGAGATGGCCCCAACCCAAGTACATCAGCAACGACCTAGCAATCACTCATCAACATTTCATCCCGTATCCTCAGAGTCAGCTAGCCCTGTATACAACATCGATCGGGTATCTGACACCGCCAATTCAGCAAATCAAGCTGACTCAGATCAGGCTGATTTGATAATATCCGGTAAGTTTGATGTCATGTTAGGCGTACAAACTCCCTCCTCACAATTTGGAATTTTAGGGGAGACAGGTGGTAAAAAAATTGCTCTAGATCTCTCTGAACCCCAAACAATTAGCCTCTTCGGGGTACAGGGTGCAGGGAAAAGTTATACGTTAGGTACAATCATAGAAATGGCCTGTGCCCCTATTGCTGGAATTAATAACCTACCTAGTCCCTTAGCAACTGTTGTCTTTCATTACAGCTCTACGGAAGACTATAAGCCAGAGTTCACCTCTATGGTACATCCGAACTCTGAAGGTCACCAGCTAGAGGTCCTACGCGATCGATATGGTGCTACTCCCATTTCTCTAAAAGATGTTGTGATTCTCACTTCTGCTGCAAAATTAGAAGAGCGCCAAGCGGAATACCCAAATATTCCAGTCTTACCTATTACATTTACATCATCTGAACTAAAAGCACCTCATTGGAAATTTCTGATGGGAGCAATTGGTAGCCAGAGTTTATATCTACGGAAAATCACCCAAATAATGAAAAACCTGCGCTCTCAAATGACACTTGAGAAACTACGTCAAGGAATTGAAAACTCTACCTTAGCTGATAACCTAAAAGAACTAGCCAGAGCACGCTTGAGTTTTGCCGCTGAATATATTGATGATAGAAACTCTTTAGCAGAGATCATGAAGCCTGGGAGATTAATCATTGTAGATTTACGGGACGAATTCATCGATAGAGATGAGGCGCTTGGTCTGTTTATGGTGATGCTTCAGTTATTTTCAGAGGCTTCACCTAATACTCAATCCTTTAATAAACTAATTGTTTTTGATGAAGCGCATAAATATATGCAAAGTCCTGAACTCATCGCAGGAATGATTGAAATCGTTAGGGAGATGCGTCATAAGGGGACCAGCATTCTTATCGCATCACAAGATCCAGCTTCGGTCCCAATTCCCTTAATAGAACTTTCTTCACAGCTCATTCTTCATCGCTTTAATTCACCAGCTTGGCTCAAGCATCTTCAAAAAGCAATAACAGTTCTTGGAAGTCTCACTCCAGAAAAAATGAGTAGCTTAAACTCTGGGGAGGCTTTTGTTTGGTCAAGCAAAGCTACTGATATGAGCTTTAGCCAAAATGCTATCCGAATTCGCTGCCGTCCTAGAGCAACATTACACGGGGGTGTAACCAAAAAAGTTCATTAGCGGATAGTGCCATTTTCTAAAGAACGCAGAAAAATAGCCTTCGCAGCTTAAACATTGACCATGCAGCTTCCGAGATGGCCCTATTATTCTTTATCCTTCACGTAATGTCACTACCTATTGGTGAAATTCTACTAAATTTGATAATCTCCCTACTGATCCCATTCATTATTTCTACCCTATGGAAGAACATACCTTGAAACTTGATGACCTCACGAAACAGAAACTAAAATGCTTATCCAATGCAATGGCACTTTCCATTCGGACTCTGATTGAATCTGCCATCAACTACACTTGCGCCTACGCGATCGAAACCCCCAAGACCTCGGCTGAATTACAAACCCTGATGCCTACGCCCGGTACCTTTCTAATGCAGATCAGCCTTTCACTCGAAACCATCAGTAAACTAGAACGGTTGGGTATGAGCCAATTCGTCAGTGGCTGCGCCATCATTAGACTTATCCATCAATTAAATTGAGGTAAAAAAGGATGGTAAAACAGTATTTTAGCTACTTACCATCCAATGAAAAATCTACTTGATTATATCTA
>JAYUJY010000163.1:0-4442 GCA_043764895.1 Synechococcales cyanobacterium
GATGGAGGCTGCCACGATGGGAGCCGCTACGATCGGGGCCGTGCTCGTGTGGGCACCTGTTCAGATTTTGGAGTGTTTGTGGTTACTCATCGCCCTCGATGCCAAAGCCCAAAAAGCCGCCATCAGAGAATCGATCGCCCTCACTGATGAACTTGAACAGCACCAAGAGAGTCGCAGCAAAGACACCCGCGCCGCCGTCAAACGTATCAGCCGAATCCCTTTTTTCTTCACTAAATGGGCCGCGCTTTTAGCTTTGGGTGCCTACACCTTCGATCTCGTCGTCGGACTCCAAGCCTATCCGGTATGGAAGGACTGGCAGAGCTTCGGCTTCTGGCTGAAATCCATGAATCCAATCTGGCTCAATATCAATAACGCCCGTGACCTTAGCATTATGCTTTTCAGCTTTGAAGTCATGCTGATTCTCACCGTCATTATTGGTCAATGGGTTCTTCACCACAATGGAGAGGAAAGCTAATGCTCACCCACATTTCAGGCGATCGCGTTCCTCTTCTATTGCACCGATATTCCAGTCTCTCCGATGACAAATTAGACAAGATTGAAGACATTGCCGATGATGCCTTGAAAGGCGTAGTCAGCAGCTCTGCATTCCCACTCATGACCGGGTTAGCCGTTGGGTTTGGCGTTGCCGGGTTCTCTGGTATCCCGATCATCGGAGCCGCCGCCGCTGGTTATTTCCTTTACAACGCCGTGAATGGTGCCCTTAAAAAAGGTCAGGAAGTTGAATACATAAAGGACGTGGGACTCTTAGCCCATGCCTTGAACGAAACGGCACTAGTCCGCTATGCCGAAATTGTAGGACCGACTGCCGCCGTCGATGAGATTTTGCAAGCGTATTCAGACGGGCAGACCATCACCGCCGCCGCCCGCAAACTCTGCATCGCCATGGGTAAGCAACCTAAGCGCCGGACGATCGCCACCTTCCTAGAGGAAATCAAAGCGCTTCAAACTCTGCCCCATGAATCGTCCCAACTCTTACCCGCCGCCGCGCTTGCCCCGTCCTCAGTGGGTGGAACCTGCAAGATTCATACCGCCGTCAATGACATGGTGAACCCGGTTCGATCGTCCTACATCGCCGCGCCGCCGCGCACTGGTAAAGGCGTTTTGATTGCCCTCGCCATGCAGGAATTCAAACAGCTCTACCCGAAGGGAGTGCTCTACACCTACACGCCCAAACAAGACCCAAAAGAGCATTGGTACTGGGAATCATCCGATCAACATTTCAACCCAGACTTAGACCAAAATCCCACCCGCGCTGCCCAAAGTCTCTACGCCATGATTCGTCATTGGCAGAGCTTACCCAGCGCCCCCGATGCCCCGATTCTATTCGTCGTTGATGAACTCTCATCGACTCTAGGACGGCTTAAGCCTGTGAAGATGTCAGAGGTCGATGATGGTTTGTTTGCAGACGATAACCGCCCCTTCCCAGTTTGGCTGATGGATTTCTTGGTACATGAAGCCTCTATGCGTCAGTCGGTCGATCGCTTTGTGTGGGTCATGACCCCGCTCAATACCGTGACTGAAACCGGAGTGAGCGCCGGGGCTTTGAAGTCTCTCCGAAACTACACCCTCGCCAGCCGGGGAAATCTGAAGTTTGCAGACGGCGGTAATGCCACTTTTGCCGCTCCCAAAATCACCACCGATCACCCGTTACTCAGTCGCTACCAGACGATCGCGTACAGCCACGATAACCAAACCTGGCTACCGATACCCACGATTGCCCCCAACGACTTGGAGCGGCTTAAACATTCAAACCCAGCTCTAAAAATGTGGGGAGAGATGCCCGCCGCGATCGTCGGTAATGCAACATGGGAAGCGCCTAACGCCGCCGCCGTATTCACCGCCGCTTATGGGCAAGCATTCATGGATATTGAACCTCCAAGCATTGACCCTGAGTATCGGGTTTGGGTTTGGACCTGGCAAAAGTTAGGTCGGTTTCCTGAAGGATTGACTCGTAAAAGATTGTGGGATGATGCACCAAAATCAATCACCAATGAAATCGATCGCTTTACCTTTGAGAAACATCTGAATAGTGCCATTGAACAGGGTTCTATTTTCGGTGATGAGTCAGGACCGCTAACACAAAACCCCGATCGCTCACCCGAATAGTTGGGAGGACGGAGGACTGGAGGACACCCAAAAAGGAGAGGGGAGGACGGGGGGAGGATACCTTTATTTAGCAGTCCTCCCAGTCCTCTATCCTCTAGTCCTCTACCCAAGGCTACGATCGCCCCTGGTCACGGTAGAGCATTCAACAAACCGACAATTAATGTTAGAAAAAATCTTGAAAGTACCGCAACAGCTTTTTTTGACATTTGACGATATGCAACGGGTGCATAAAAACGCGAAAATTGCATTCGGGTGCATATAAAAAAGCTGGAAAGCCTTGATAAATAAGGATTCATTATATGCACCCGAATGCACCCATCTTTTTATTTTATTCGATTTCAAAAAAGAGGGAACGATCGAACATCGTGGATCACGATCGAACTTTCGATCGTGATCTAAACTAACCTTCATCGACATTGCCCCGATCGTCCCTAGTGGATGGTTGGGGCTTTTTAGTGCATCAACAATCAATCTCAGAATCTTCCAACATCTGTTGAAGCAATATATCAATATGAATCGCCTTTGCCCACTGCTCTACGGATGGTAGCTCTAGAGTTGTAATAATTCGGGCAACAATTAAGGCATCACGTAAATCAAGGATTTGAGGGTTTGTCTCTATAAATTTGAGCAATCGCCTTTTTAACTCAGTGGCGATCGCTGCCCCTGTCTTACCAGAATTTAATTGAAGCTGACGGAACTGCTCTAAATCAGATTGATATTTTTCATTATTAACGTCTCGCTGGAAGTCCCGTCGTCTGGTCTCTTCTACTAGGTCGAAGTCCTTCACTCGATCGTCCCAATCAAAATCAGACTTCCAATTTAGAAACGATGCGGACGGCTTAAGAGCTGTCTCGTCTTTTCTGTATCGGGCGTAAGCTTGGGCTATCGTCCTCTGTGTTCCGAGATCTCGATAACATTCATAGGCGTGAAATGCCTTTGATGACTCGCTTGGATTTTGTTCACTCACAAGAATTTCTCTAAAAAGGCTCTATATCAATTTTATTACTTTTATCTTTTTGGCTCTTTTTAACGCTTTTTAATGGATGTCGCAGTTTGAGTTAACTTAATTGCCGCCGCCATTGAGCAATAAGCAGAGCATCGGCACGACCATGATGTTTCTTCAGTCGGAGATGTTCAACGCACTCGGGAAACATCTCAAGAGCACGCGATCGACTTTCATCTTTGTCACACCCCACCAATCGAAACGCCCGCTTCCACACTGGCGGGGTGACGCACTGATAGGGAATCTGGAGAGTAGCTAAGGTCGCCAGAGCCGCGCCGTAGACCTGCCCGAACTTGAACATACTGCTTACCCCTTGACCGGGCATCGCCCCCACTAATTCGATCGCCGCTGTCGCTTCACCTCGATCGGCATATCGTCTGAGAATATGCGCCAGACCCGCGTAGTCGAGCTGCGTTCTTTTCTTGATTTCCAGTACAGGCATATCGTGAAATTCGATCGCACCGTCTCCGAGAATTGCCACGACGGCACCCGTTAAGCCGGGGTCTATTCCGATTTGTATTTTCATCAATTTAGCAATCGTTTTTATGTTGTTTCTATAATTCCATTATAGGCAATTCGTGTATAACAAAGTTATAGACACACGATAGGCAAAAGCTTATGGGCACTGAGTTTCACGGACATATTCAAAGCGCGATCGGTCTGCTTAATCAACAGATTAAATCATTAGAAAAATTGGGCACTCGCGGTGGTTGTTTGGTGCAGAGTCCGACATCAAAAGGGCGATCGTTTCAGTGGCATTGGGCGGAACCAGGCAAAAAGCGGCTTTATGTGAAGCGGGATTTTAAGCCTGTCTACGCCGGGGAAATTGAAAGGGGGAAGCGGGTGAAGGAATTGCGATCGAAGATTGAAGCGCTGCGAAATGTCCTTTAAAGCAAACCCCCATGCGTACATCTGAGAGATGACATGTACGCATGGCTCGGGTTCGTACAGTCTGGTTACGGTTGGTTACGGGAAATCTTCCAGACCGTAACCGTCGAAAGTCTCTCATAGAGCGGTGGTTACGGTGGGTTACGGTGATTTCCCAGGAGGTTAAGTGTAAAAATATTTTCGACTACTGGAACGGCTATAGAAAAACCCAGGGCTTCATAACCTTGGGTTTATCTGGCGATCGTTGGATAGTCTATCTGGATAAAATCTGGATAAATTTCTAAAGTCGATCGCTGAAAGCCTTGTACGGATGGACTTGATTTAAACCTTGGTAAGGATGAGGTCATGAGTTCAATCCTCATCACAGGCTTATTGATACACACGGCTTTCAGTCCTTGAACTGGTTTATCGCAACCGTTTCGGG
>JAYUJY010000164.1:0-20649 GCA_043764895.1 Synechococcales cyanobacterium
TTACCTTTTTTGATCCCGTTCTTACGGATATGACTCGATTCACATTCAGGGCATTTCATCAGGATTCACCTTAACTCATACACTAATTATGCAACGCCGCTGATTAAACGTTCAGGATATGGGTTTAGAAACTTCGACAATTTTGCGTTGCGTTGCCTGATCTGTTGGCATCTTTAATCATAAGCTTGCATACTCTAGTCCATAGACCCTGATAATCTTGGTTCTGCTTTGGGCGACTACCGTGCCATCGGGAAAGATCTGAACGCCCGCATTGGTGCCGTCTAGCTTGATTTTGGCGCGATATTGAATCTGGGGTGCTACCTCCAGAATTTGAAAGTGACGGTAAAGATTATGGAGCAGTTCAATGCTTGGCCACTTTTGACTCGTAATTTGCTGTTCCAAGAGTCTTACTTCAGACGCTTGGATTTCAGGAGTTGGAATGTCCTGTCCCTCTACGATAATTGTCATTGCAATACTCCTTAAAACAACAAATTAAATAAGTGTCGAGACTAAGCTTTAGAGACAATGCCTCCGCTGGGAACCGAAGTCCAGATCTTAGAATGGACTGATTTAATGCCAATTGAACAGTTGCCAATTGAGCATAGTGAGTCGCCTGGGGGTTGAACCCAGGTAAGCCTGATTAAAAGTCAGGTGCATAACCATTCTGCCAACGACTCATGATTTGGTACTCTCGACAGGATTTGTTCGCGGAGCGTCTGCAAAGCAGATACCTGCAAAAACTAGGTACTCAACCCAGTGCGTATGCCGTTCCGCCACGAGAGCAAACATCGGGATGGCAAGACTCGAACCTGCGACTCCTTGTCCCCAAAACAAGGCTTCCGACCACTGAATTACATCCCGAAATGTGAATGAATGAATTTGGTACTTTCGATCGGATTTGAACCGACACATAAACTGTTTTTGAGACAGTCGCCTCTACCAATTGGGCTACGAAAGCCTAGTTTGAGCGATTGCTCAGTACCCTTGACAGGAGTCGAACCTGCAAAAACTTCGTTCTAAGCGAAGGACGTATACCGTTCCGTCACAAGGGCAAATCAGACAGGAGGTTAGCGAGATCTCATCACTATCCCCCCGACAGCCTCGTCAGGTATCGAACCTGATTCTTTGCGTTCAAAGCGCAAGATGTTCCCAGTACACCACAAGGCTAAATTGGTTGGGGTAGCAAGAATTGAACTTGCGATCGCTCCGTTATCAGCGGAGAGCTTTACCACTAAGCCATACCCCAAAGATTGAAAGTTGGCTGGAGTGAAAGGACTTGTTCGCGCTAGCGTCTGCAAAGCAGATAGCTTTAACATCCTGATTAACAGTCAGGCGTTCTGCCACTTGAACTACACTCCAACGATGATTGAGTTATTTAAAACTCAGTCCCCCAGGTCGGTCACGATCCGACGACCTCTGGTTTTTCAGACCAGCGCTACTACCAACTGAGCTACCAGGGGAAATTTAGGAAGTGAGAATTGAGAAGAAAGAAGTGAGAAATAATTCATTCTCAATTCTCACTTCGATATTCTCAATTCCTAATGGGTCAGGTAGGATTTGAACCTACAATGTCAGAGACAACCGTTTTACAGACGGCTTGCTTGACCAATTTGCATACTGACCCATGAGGCAGTGCTGACGGGGATTAAACCCGCAAACCCAGGATTGAAAGCCCTGTGACTTTACCAATTTGTCTACAGCACCCTAATTGAACGCTTTGTGACGGCACAGAGCGACACTGAAACTAGGATTTGAACCTAGAACTTCGGTTTTGGAGACCGACGTGTTGCCGTTGACACTATTCCAGTTTGGTGGCAGCGGTGGGAGTTGCACCCACATCACTCAGGATATGAACCTGATGCTCTATCTGTTAAGCTACGCTGCTACAAAGTGAAATCCAGGGTGAGAATCGAACTCACGATAAATGGTTTTGCAGACCATTGCCTTACCATTTGGCGACCTGGATTTAAAGGCGAGAGTGATGGGATTCAAACCCACGATCGTCTGTTCGACAAACAGATGCTTTGAGTCACTAAGCTACACCCTCAGAGAAAGCGGGAATTGTGAATATTGAAGAATGAGTTGATAGCTCATTTCTCGCTATTCACAACGCTCACTTTATTAAATTGTGGCATTTTTATATATTGAATTTTCAAGGTTCAGAGTTAAGTTCTGAGTCGTTTGACCCGATCGAACTTGTAGGTTTTTATTCTTACGATTAGATGACCGTTATTCAGTTGTAGATAGTGTTGTTAAGAGGTGATTCTTTAGAATCAAGCTGTCTTTGCTTTCCTCATGTATTCATACTACGTTGTAGTATCTGAAGTGTCAAGTGTTTTTTGAACATGATTTAGTGTTGTATATTTACCTAACTAGCCATAGTTGAAGTGATGCTCTGAGTGACTCTCCAGAGACGATCGATGTAGTATTCAATGCGATCGCTTAGTGATGTCACAAACATTCCTTCAAAGGCTTCACTATTGCTCGCAACCCAGGTTCCGCGAAGGCTAATCTCATAGGAGTCATGGTCCACACTCGTCAGGTCGATCGATCGGATCGTTTCGCCTTGTACGGTGGATTTAAACTCCTTTAAGCTCACGTTTTTTGCAGGAACAAGGAACGACGCACGACCGGGCTGAACACAAATCGGTTGTCCAGTGCGAACAGCAAGAATAACCCGTTGTGCAATGAGGTCTTCAACCCGATTAATCGCTAGATCAATCGCTAAGTTATCGACAGGAGTCTGAATCCGTTCGAGATTCAACCCCACTTCGGTATAAGTAAGTTTCAACATGATATAAGAGTGTTCCGTTCTATTCGTGGCAAGTTTTCCAGAAGTCGTCAGCAAAGGCGACGGCAGGGTGAACGGGTGCTTTGGGCTTACGCCTGAGGTGGAAATTGGTATCTTTTAACCATCGATCGCCCTTGCGTCCATTACAGGTTGCACAGGCCGCGACGACGTTTTCCCAGGTGTGTTGGCCGCCCTTTGATTTTGGAATAACGTGATCGAGGGTCAGATGTTTGCGCGTGCCGCAATATTGGCAGGCATAACCGTCCCGATGCAAAACGCCTCGACGATTGACTGGCGGAATCTTCCAATGGCGATCGCCTTTACCAATAGTTAACCGGATATGTTCCGGAACTTGTAGTACGGTACTGGGCGATCGCACTTCCCACACTCTCGAATGGCCTCCAGCATAGCTGCCAAAGTCAATCGGTTCGGCCTGTCCCGTAACGAGGAGCACGATCGCTCGTCGGATTGGAATTCGGCTTACGGGAAGATAGTTTTTAGAGAACACCACGACTGTGTTCCGAAGAATCGATGGATAGGTGGGACGGTGCAGCGTTTGCATGTTAGTTACACTCCTCGTCAAGGTTCGATCGGTTTGATTTAGGATTAATTTGATCGTCTGAGAATAGGGTTTGAGGATAAAGTTTATCGCTCAAAAAAAATCCCCCGCTCTTGGGTCATTCCAGGAGCAGGGGATAAAAGCGCGTGGCTTTTTCCTTAGGTCAGATTCAGGTCAAACCTGCTTCTGATGCTCCTTTGGGCGTCATGTTTGCGATCGATAATGCTCCAACCTGGGCGGAGATTGCCAACCCTTGAACAAGCCAGATAATAGGATCGTCCATTGCGATTGTGCTGGATTCCCTTAGATATAAACTTACCTAGCAACGTGCTGGCTAATGTGCCAGCAAACAGATCAACAGACGTTTCAACGATCACGACCAGCATCTTCATTCCCACACACAATGCGACCCACATCTCAACGGTGAGATGCGATGGCAGCATAGAAAGAGTGGAGAGTAATGAAGACATGAGACGCCTCAAAAGGGGGTAATAGAAGGTGAAAACAAATAGGTTTTACGTAGACTGACAAGCCCTGTCAAAGCTCTATCAAGTCGTGTTATCCGAATACTACAACCTTGTAGTGTGTTTTGGCAAGGGGGCAGGGGAAAGAACTTTTCGGGCCTAGAGTTTTTGCTTTTCCTGTGGGAAGACTTTGGGACATTGACTTTGCTCTAAACTATCAAACCCGCCGTCATCCCCTTATGCAATTATTGAAATCTCCTCGACTTTGCAACGCATTAGGTTTCCACAGATGCGTCTGAGTACACCGTTGGTGACATTATTTGTGATTCAGGCGATCGCTGGAATGGCCTTAGATATGCAAGCTGCAATGCTAAAGTTTACGCTGTTACTCGGTGAGCCATTAGAGATTCGGATTGGGATTCATACAGGTCCGGTAGTCGCTGGAGTGATTGGGACACGGAAGTTTATTTATGATCTATGGGGCGATGCAGTGAATGTGGCTTCACGGATGGAATCCCATGGACAACCGGGCTGTATCCAAGTTACAGAGCAGACCTATCAGTTGCTGAAGGCCGATTATATTTTAGAATTGTGCGGGTTTATTGCCGTTAAAGGTCGCGGTGAAATGCAGACCTACTGGCTCCTTGATCGGCGGGCAATCATGACAACGGGCTGGGCAGACTATGGGGCGGCTCGATCGAACAAATCCAGCACCATCTCGATCGGATGATGCATTGATTGACCGTTCTGTTAAGATGAACTTCTAATAGAAATAACAATTAAAGTTGTGTTTCTTCTTTTTTTCATGGGTTTTATCATGTACTTACCCTCAAACCCGCGCAACTTGCCGCACTTGCGCACCGAACCGCTTCCGACCATGTATGACCTCCCTAGCGAAGACCCCGAGGAGCCTGGTTTGGCTGATCAATTTCATGAACTTCAGCCGCAGCTCCTGCGCGAAACCTGTCAGTTGCCGGATATCAGTCCAGATACGTACCTCATTGGTGCGGATTTGAATGTGTATTACGACTCTCGGAATACGCGCTGGTACAAACGTCCAGATTGGTTCTTAGTCCTAGGTGCGGCACCCGGACGTCAGATTACGGACCTTCGCTGGAGTTATGTCACTTGGATGGAGCAGGTGAATCCATTTTTGGTGGTCGAACTGCTTTCGCCGGGGACTGAGGCGGAAGATTTGGGCCAGACGCTGCGGGATGTCACTCGACCACCCACAAAATGGCAAGTCTACGAGCAAATTCTCAAGATCCCTTACTATGCCATCTACGATCGCTATGCCCTAAATTTCCGGGTATTTCGGCTAGTGGCGACTCGCTACGAGGAAATGACGATCGCCGATCAACGCCATTGGTTTACAGAACTCAATCTTGGCTTGGGTGTATTTCCAGGAACCTATAGCAAGTATGAAGGGCAATGGTTGCGATGGTATGACGCTAGCGGTCAGGCGATTCTCAGCGATCGAGAAGATGCAGACCAAGCTCGCCAACAGTCTGAGCAAGAAAGTCTTCGGGCTGAGCAAGCTCGCCAACAGTCTGAGCAAGAAAGTCTTCGGGCTGAGCAAGAAAGTCTTCGGGCCGATCGACTAGCGGCTCGACTTCGTGCGCTAGGGATTGATCCAAATTCGTTGGAGGAGTGAGAGAGGTTGATCTTTTAGGGTGAAGAGGAAGTGATTTGCGTCATCTCCTGCTGAACGATCATCCCAATTTGCAACGCCTCATTTAAAATTCGCGAATAATCACTCGCTTCATCGCTGACCTCCATGACACTCAGCGCAGAAAGATTAGCTTCAATGTGCTTTAAAAGATCCTGGCGGCGAGACAGCAGACCCCGATTTTCACGTAGTATTTTCTCCGTCATGACGCCCGAAATCAAACTATCACGAGTCACATTCAAGGCACTAAGAATTTCAATCCGATTTTCAAAATGACGATCGCCTGGATTAACATCGTCCAATCGATCGACCACATCCACCGCCCGAACCAACTCATTAAAGCGATCGATTTCGTCCAGCAAACGCATCAGTATTTTAAATTTACTAGCCCGCAGGATCATCGAACTATTCCAAATTGCGATCAGCAGGGTCGCGATTCCTAGCGTAATTCTGATAAACATCGGCCCAATAGATTCGGGCTGAAAATTTCGAGTGATTGCAAAGCTAACCGGAAGGGTAAACATCAACAACAATCCGGACACCGCAATCTCTACGACTAAAAGCGATAGACGTTTCGTAGGATTGCTTAGGGCAGACGATCGGAGCACCCCGCCCACGAGTCCACCAATCAAAAGTTCATTCACCTCACGCCCACAGACTTTCTCAAGCTCATAGGGCGTAATTTCTAACGTTGCAATATCATCCTTCATGAAGTCTCTTGCCTAGTCTAAATTTAAGAGAACGACTAGCATCTTTACCGACCGGATAAAATATGACCCAGTGCTTGAGAGACCCCTGTTAAAAAGTTGCCATCCTTGGGACGAAAGACCTCAAAACTTCCTGGCGAACCAAAGAATGGACGTAAGGTCCAACCCAACTGACTCCCCACAAAGCCATACAGCAGCAACCAAAATTGCAAAATTCTATTCCGAATTTTCACCGTATCTGCTGCCTCATTTTCACCTGCCACTGGACGCATGGCTTGGTACAAAAACGAGACCCCAAATACCCCTGTCACCATAAAAATACCCACATTCATTAACAAGTAAAATGAATACTCTTTGATGCTCAGTGTCATCAAGAAAAATAGCACCACTGGCGCAAATCCACACAGCAATAAGGCAATCACCGCCGCCGCACTCAATACGTAAGTGAAATGCTGGGCGAGTGTCTTGCGTGACCCAAAGAGCGCATTAAAAATATACAGCGCAGGCAAGCAAACCAGTAACGTAATCAAGTACAAAGCAGGCAGCTTGACCATCGAAGACAGGGCCTGCAAAGGACTGTGAAAAGACCCAATGATCCCACCATAAACAGAAAAACATAGAAAACTAAACATCAAAAGCGCAGAAATTTTCGTTTTAAGTTGAATGCCCTCATGAATTTCTTCTAGGAAGGTTTGTCGATCTTTAAGCAATGCCGTAAATGTTGAGAAATAATTCATAGGTGTGATCTTTTCAAAAGCTAGAATGAGTGGTCCGTCTAGATACACTATAACCGAACGATCGCCATGATTCTAACCCCCCTAAACCCATAAATCTGTCTTATACCAGATAGTGTTTGGAGGCTTCTTTATGAACTTCCTGCTGCTTTCCGGGTATGCTTAATGGGTGATTACTTTAGAAGTTAGTTTGTACTATGAACCCGATCGCGGCTGATGCTCATTTTGAAAAGTACCTGAAGCATTACTTTGGGTATGACAGTTTTCGGATGGGGCAGCGGGAAATCATTGAGTCAGCAATGGACGATCGCGATGTATTGGTGTTGATTCCGACCGGGGGCGGGAAATCGCTTTGTTTCCAGCTTCCGGCCTTACTGAAACCGGGGCTGACCATCGTGGTATCGCCCTTGATTGCCTTGATGCAGGATCAGGTCCAACAGCTTCAGACCAATGGGATTCCGGCGACGTTTTTGAATAGCACCCTTGCGCCGAATGAGACGCGCAGTCGGACGCAGGCGATTTTGAATGGCAAGATTAAGCTGCTGTATGTTGCGCCGGAGCGGTTGCTGAGTGACGAGTTTCTGAACAACTTTTTGCCGCAGGTGCGCGACAGTTTGGGGATTTCGGCGTTTGCAATAGATGAGGCGCACTGTGTGTCTGAGTGGGGACACGATTTTCGGCCTGAATATCGGCGCTTGGCAAGTTTGCGATCGCAGTACAAAGACGTCCCGATGTGGGCACTGACAGCAACGGCAACCGAGCGGGTGCGTGCGGATATTATTCGGCAGTTGGACTTACAAAATCCGTTTGTGCAGGTGAGCAGTTTTAATCGACCGAATTTGTATTATGAAGTGCGATCGAAAACGAAAGATACCTACGCGCAGATGCAGGAGCAAATTCGGCAGGCGGATGGGGCTTGTATTGTGTATTGTTTGAGCCGAAAACGGGTGGAGGAAGTGGCGACTAAGCTTCAGCTCAACGGTGTGAAAGCATTGCCTTATCATGCGGGAATGAATGCGGACGATCGCGCTAAAAATCAAGACCGATTTATTCGAGATGACGTGAAGGTGATGGTGGCGACGATCGCTTTTGGAATGGGAATCAACAAGCCAGATGTACGGCTAGTGGTTCACTACGATATGCCAAAAAATATCGAAGGTTACTACCAGGAATCAGGCCGCGCGGGACGGGACGGGGAACCTGCAATTTGTACGTTGTACTATGGCGTGGGTGACATTAAGACGATCGAATTCATCATCTCTAAGAAAATCGATCCCGTAACCGAAAAGCCATTGGAAGAAGAGCAACGGATTGCATCACAGCAGTTGCGGCGGGTGATTAACTATGCCGAAGCGATGGAATGTCGGCGGATTGTGCAGTTGAGCTACTTTGGGGAGAGCTTTCCGGGGGCGTGCGGAATGTGTGATAACTGTCGATTTCCGAAGCCGTTGGCCGACTGGTCTACCGAGGCGCAAAAATTCTTATCGTGTGTCGGACGGTTTGCGCAGAAACATCAAAACTACGGCGTGAACTACACCATTGACGTTCTGCGGGGTTCCAAAGAAAAACGCATCTTACTCAACCGCCACGACCAGCTTACGACCTATGGCATCGGCAAAGACCGATCGGCGGACGACTGGAAAACCATGGCGCGATCGTTGATTCATCAGGGTTTAGTCGATGAGGCGACCGATGGCTATGCGGTGTTGCAACTCAATGAATTGAGCTGGGAAGTGCTGAAGGGATTGCGCAAGGTGATGGTCGCGATCGAGGCGAAGAAGAAAACGACGACAGCAATGCCGACTCGATCGGATTCGGACGATGCGCAGGTGGAAGAATTGCTCGATCGCTTGAAGGCATTGCGCAAGGATCTTGCAGACGAGCAGAAAGTGCCGCCCTATGTAATTTTTTCCAATGCAACCCTGCGAGAAATGGCACAGCAGCAACCCCTCGCCCGATCGCAGTTCCTCGGATTGTCAGGAGTAGGCGATCGAAAGTTGTCGCAGTATGGCGATGCGTTTATGGAGGAGATTTCGGGGTTTCGCGAGGACCATGGCTTGTCCACAAATCCCACTGCTAGTCGATCGGTGCCCGTAGGAGCGAAGGTGGAGACGCGGGGCAATGTGACGGCGACGCATTTGGAGACGTTGGCGCTGCATCAGAAGGGGATGAAGGTAGACGAGATTGCGGAGGCGAGGGAATTGCGATCGGGGACGATTACGAGTCACTTGGAGATTTTGTTAGAAAATAGCTATGAGGTAAACCTGGATGCGGTGGTGCCACGCGATCGGAGTGCGCAGATTTTGCAGGCGTTTAAGCAGACGAAGCTAGATTCGTTGTCAGCGATGCGGGAAATTTTGGGGGAGTCGTTTACTTATGATGAGATTCGGCTGGTGCGCGCTTGGTGGCGACGGAAGGAATAGATTGTGAGTGCGAATTAACAGCCCAGAATGGCTATGAACTCTTACTTTGTTGGCGTTTTTTCCAGTCTAGGACTAGAGATCCACAATTTTAATTACCAAATGCCTGACGCAAACCCTTTGCTTCGGAATTTTCAAGCATTGAAGGCGCATTTAAATTGTTATTTGCTACGGGATAAACTGAGACGATATGGGAGAGCCTTTGGATTTCTTGGTCACGGGCGGCGATTACTACATTAATTGCTAACAGCGATCGCCTGATTCTCCTAAATCTTGGTAATCTTAAACCAAGAGATAAATTATAGGTTTCTCTGATGTCGTACCGAGAGTTTACTTGGTCTAGTGTCAAACAAAAATTTGACTTAAAGACGATCGAAGGAGGCGCATTTTTACCCGAAATCACGCCTATTGAGCCAAGTGCTTGGCTTCAGGAAAGTCTGCGGCGGGGGATATCTTGGGCAATGGCCGTTGGCGGGGAAAAGGCACGATCGGAAGCCATTATTGTGCCTGTTTTGTTTGAGGTAAAAGAGCTTTTGGCTTCGCAGATTAGCATTTTTTCGGGCGAAGAGTTCAATGTAGAACCGGAGTCGGGGTTAAATGGATACTGTGATTTTCTAGTAAGCCAATCTACAGAACAAATAGCCGTTGAAGCGCCCGTTTTGGTCGTCATTGAAGCAAAGAAAGCAGACATCAAATCAGGATTAGGACAATGTGCCGCAGAAATGGTGGCTTCGCAAAAGTTTAATGATGCGCGGGGACGATCGATCGAAACCATTTATGGCAGCGTCACGACCGGAACCGCATGGCGCTTTATGAAACTTCAAGGAAAAACCATCACCGTGGATCTCAATGATTATCCACTACCGCCCACCGCTGATATTTTAGGCAAACTCGTGTGGATGTCTCAACAACAATAAACCCATCTTTTATTGCAATGACTAACTGGATCTAAACTTCTCCAATCCGCCCCACACCAACAACCACTGAACGACGATCGCCCAGTGAATGAAAACCGCCGTCCACAGCGATCGACTTTGCAAATACGACAGCGTACACAACATCCCAAGTAGACCAGCCCCTAGTAAAAACGGCATTTCATGAAAAAATCCTGGGGTTCCAGGCAGTAAGTGAAACAGCATAAATAATACCCAACTGCCAACAATCCATTGCTGACGGACAAGAGGCCGCATTGGCTCTGTGGGATGGGGAATCAAAAAAACCCGAAATATCAACTCCTCCGATAGTCCCGGCATTAGAATCGATCCAACCGCAACATTTAGCCATTGCCAAGGATTAAGTTCCGGCTGAAACTTCAAGAATCCAACGCTCACCGCAAACGGCATATACATCACGCCATACACACCCAGCGCCACAATAGTCCATGCCCAAGACGTCCGGCTAGGAATCGATCGAGTGGCAACGCGCAACCGATACAGAACCCGATCGGGCCAGCGGAAATGGTTCATACCCTAAATCTCACCTACTCAATCTTATCTAAATTACACTTATCTAAATTACAGTTGATTCAAAACAGTTTGCATCAAATCCGGCGTGACTTGATCGTTAATTTGCACCGAGCCGATCGCATCGGGCAACACAAACCGAACTTTTCCAGATTGCACCTTCTTATCATTTTGCGTCAAGGCAATAATTTTGTTCAAATCCAAATTTGGAGGAAGTTTCGTAGGAAGTGCGCACTTTTCGATAATGGCGTTTTGCCGATCGCATTCGTCCCGACTCCATAGTCCCATCATCACCGCAATCTCACCCGCCGCCACCATCCCGATCGCAACGCCTTCACCATGGGTAATGACTTTGTATTGCGTAATGCTTTCGATCGCGTGGCCGAGGGTATGACCGTAGTTTAAAATCTCCCGCAGCCCCGATTCTTTTTCATCTTTCGCAACTACAACAGCCTTGGCCCCGCAGGACGCCGACAAAATATCTTGCAGCAATTCATCATCAACATACCGCAATTGGTCTAACCGTTTCGCTGCCTCTAGTTTGCCAAACAACGCCACATCCCAAATCACGCCATATTTAATCACTTCAGCCAAGCCCGATCGGAGTTCTCGGGCCGGAAGCGTTTTGAGGACTTGGGGATCGATGAGGACGAGTCTGGGCTGATGAAACGCACCGATTAGATTTTTCCCCTGAGGATGATTGACGCCTGTTTTGCCGCCAATAGACGCATCGACCATGGCCAAGAGCGTCGTCGGCACCTGCACCACAGAAATTCCCCGCAACCACGTCGCCGCCGCAAACCCTGTCATATCGCCAATCACACCGCCACCCAGGGCCACCATAACGCTCGATCGTTCTAGCCTGTGGCTCAGAGCAGCGTCGTAGATTTTTTGGAGGGTTGCGGGGGTCTTATAGCGTTCGCCGGGAGGGAGGATGACGGTAGCCACGCTGAAGCCCGCTTGAACGAGGGACGCCACGACGCGATCGCCATAGTGTTTGAAAATAGTGGGGTTGGAGACCAGCAACGCTTTGCGGCCCAAAGGTTTGAATCCTGGATGGCCGCCCGGTTGCTCTAGCTTTTCGGTCATCCAGGTGCCAATGTCATCCAGAATTCCAGGGGCGATCGTAATGGTGTAGGGCTTGTCGGGGAGGCAGACGGGAATGACGGATTGCATGGCGTTCTGGGGCGCTCTGAGGCGTTCTGGGTGTTCTCTATTGTGTCACTGAAGTTGGACTCCGGATGTGTTGTATATTTAGAAAAGAGATTTTTTAGGAGAGAGTCATGGTCAATATTGCTGTTTTTTATGCGGTGTTTCTCGGCGGTTCGTTTGTGGTAGCGATCGGCTTGTTTAAGGTTCTGCGCGGGATTAAGTTGATCTAGAGGTGGAAAAGCCTCCGAGTTCCCAAGTTTGGGCAATGTTGAATCAACAGGAGTTTGAAAAGCCGTTTGGGACATTTTGAGATCCTGGACGGTTTTTCAGTGGCTTGCATCCTTTTATTTCCCTTCAGGAATGCCGCTAACCCGAAACAGTTCCGCTAAAGTCGGCGCATAGGAATTGAGTCCGTAGGTGCCGGGATTGACCAGGTTTTGGTGGGTGAAATGGCGATGGGTGATGCAGAACCGATCCCAGGCCGCGACTTCGATATTGAAGACTCGGATGATGAGGTCTATTAGCCACGGGTTGAGCGGAAATTGAACAGAGATGGATTGCTGAGTATAGGCGCAGGCTTCGATAATGAGGCGCTGGATACTGTAGCGATCGTGGCCCGTGACAATATCGCGTCGATCGCCTGCTTGGGGAGGATGGTCCACAAGATGACAGACCACTTGGGCAATGTCGTACGCATGACTAAAGTGGAAACTACCGTCGGCT
Source organism: Synechococcales cyanobacterium (assembly GCA_043764895.1). Taxonomy (GTDB): domain Bacteria; phylum Cyanobacteriota; class Cyanobacteriia; order Leptolyngbyales; family Leptolyngbyaceae; genus JAAFJU01. The sequence goes on from JAYUJY010000164.1 coordinate 12,683, forward strand.
TTTAGGAACTTGGCGAGCCGAATCCACTTGACCACATCGGCCATTCCAGCACTCACAGCAGACTTCGGGAAATTTTGGTCTCCGCCGAAGACAACAGTTGGATAGAGGGTTGTAATTTTATCTTTCCACGGGGAACCCATCAGTTTTTCGTGGCACTGATATTTTGTGCGAATGTAGTCGGTGCCGAGGATTCCAGCTTCCTTGAGGGGTTGATTTTGGGCATTGAGGATGCTGGCTGTACTGAAGTAGAGAATGTGGCTACAGACATCTGGATCGAGGAAACTAAGGAGTTCTAGGGTTTTGAGGACGTTAATCGTGTAGGTTTCTTCGGCGTCACCCCAGGAGGTAGCCGTGAGGATAGCGGTGTCTACGATCGCAAGAATAGCCTGGTGTTGTTCAATGTCTCGAACGTCTCCCACGAGAATATGAATGCCCGATCGAACCGTGGTGTCGAACTTTAGTTTTTCAGGATTGCGCACTAACAGAAACAACTCGTGATCGGTGTGACGAATAAGTTGGTCCACAAGGTAGTGACCAATGCAACCACTAGCACCCGTCACAAAAATGCGCTTTGAAGTCATGGGAAAAGGAACGATAAAATTTAGATCTCTCAAAATTTACACTGGATCTAGCGCCAACAGGAAGAACTAGTCGTTTGCGGCTTAAATAATCCAGCGATTCAACTCCTCCTCGTTGAGTTTTGGGCACGGCGAGCCATGCCCCTACGGTCTCTGGAACCCGGATATGTAGGGGCATGGCTATGCCGTGCCCAAAACCCAACGAAGAATAGATCAATGCTCTAGGTTTGATTTCAAAGCAGACATTACTTATGCCGCGCAGTACGAGGGAATTGAGAATAAATGCCTAATTCCCCTCAATTCTCAATTCTCAATTCTTCATTCTCCAGCACCGCCCCAATCTGCTGCATTACAGGTTCTTCCGGTCCTCGCGCCAACCGTAAATCTCGCTGCCCCGCCAATTTCACAGCGTCTAACCCCAACCGTTCAAAGCCTTCCCATACGGCATCCCGTACCATCGCCTCGGACTCCTGACCTAGGAAAAGCTGAAAATACTCCAACACCTGTTTTTTTGTACTTAGCGACTCACCGGGCGACTCACCTAGGCCGATCGCCGTCATCTCCCGCACCGCCAACAGCCGAGCCGTGGCATCCGTGTGGGATAGCATCTGCACCCAAGAGGCCAACTCCACCGTTCTATCATTCGGGTCAAACGATCGCGCCGCTGAACGTCCGATCGCCTGCCTGACCCCAAGACCCAAGACCCCCACCGTCATCAACCCCTGCACCAAAATCCCCGTCGCCAACCAATGCGAATCCATCTCTAGCCAAGCAGACAAAGCCAAATAGCTCAAAAACGCCGCACTTCCCCCGGCCAAGGCGCTCCACACAAAGGGACGATTCCAGCTCGCCATCTGCATCTGCACCTGCTCATTCACCTCAGGCAACTTGCGCCGCCATTCCTCATCTTGCAGCAAATACATCAACACCATGGTCCCCATTCCCGCCCCCGTCGAAGCCACCAACGGAGCATTCCACAGTAACAGAACCACAGAACCGACCCCAGCTAGGCCCACACCCCTACGACCGCGTACCATCGCCGTTCCTAACTGCTTCAAATCACGGGGCGACGTGATGAATATCGCCGACTCCTGAAACCAAGCGAAGATATCGCGCGCGGACCTCGATCGCATGGGACGCCTCAAAACTGACTCAAAATCTGCCTCTCAATTGTAGGACGCGATCGACCTGGTTGATCTGCCTGATTCAGTCACGGTCCCCGTCGCGGTACCGATCGAGTTGCTGTTGCAGTGCCATAATCTGGGCAATTTGGGCCTGGGCTTGGGCTTGGGCTTGCGATCGTTCGGCCAGTAGTTGTTCTTCGAGCTGACGAGCTTTTGTTTCAGACTGACGAGCTTTTACTTCAGATTGACGGGCCTTCACTTCAGATTGACGGGCCTTCACTTCAGACTGACGGGCTTTCGCTTGAAGCTGTTCTGCTTTTTCATAGAGTTCAAGCGGAATTAATAGCTTCTCGCCAGTGTCCAAACGGTAAAATGAAATCAACGTCCCATCCACGACTAAGAGCAATCCTAACCCGTTGCTATGATAAGTCTCGATCGGCACATACTCACCCTGGACTAACCGAAAGCCTCGAAGTTTTTCCTTAATCCACTGCCCTTTCGGATCAAACTGCCAATATTCTGCGACTCCAATCTCGGCGTACAAATTTTTCTTAAAGCCTTCATCTTCTTTCTTCGTTCCGGGCGATGTCATCTCAAACACCACTCTCGGAACTTCGCCTTCTTCCCATATTTTATAATTATCCCGACTCCCTGGCTTCACCCCGAAAATCACCATCACATCCGGCGCACACCGCTTCATGGGAGAGCCTTCTTCGTAATACAAAAACTGATTACCGAGGATACAGGCTTGTTCATGCTGCAAGTACAGCCGCAATACCTCGATCGTGATCAGAATCACATACAAATGATCAAACGTTTCGGCCACGGGCTGTCCATCTCCGGAAGGATAATAAATCGGTGAAGCGATCGTTGCGCTCATTTGAATTCTCCTCAACGAATGAAGCAGTCTTCTAAATAATAGCTCTAAAATAATAGCTCTAAAAATTCACCTTCCGTCAACGTCGTCACCCCCAACGATCGGGCTTTCTCCAGCTTCGATCCAGCGTCCTCTCCCACCACAAGATAATCGGTCTTCTTACTCACCGATTCCGACACCTTCCCCCCAGCCGTGCGAATCATCTCCTTGACTTGATCGCGCTTCAACGTCGGTAACGTCCCCGTCACCACAAAACTTTTTCCCACAACCGCCGCCACCAGAGCCTTCTCATCCACAACCTTCCCCGCACCTGCAAGCTGCAACCCCGCCGATCGCAACCGTTCGATCAACGCCCTGTTACTTTCAATCTCAAACCACTGCACCACCGATCGCGCAATCTCATCCCCAATCCCAAACACCGACGAAATCTGTTCTGCCGTCGCCGCTGCTAAAGCCTCTACCGTTGGAAATTCTTCGGATAGAAGTTGCGCATTCGATGACCCAATCAGCCGAATCCCAAGTCCGTACAACACGCGCGACCACGGCTGCATTTTAGATGTTCCAATAGCGGCCACGACTTTCTCGGCGGATTTTTGGCCCATGCGATCGAGCGTCATGAGGTGTTCAGCCGTTAGGTCATAGAGATCAGCAATGGACTTCACCCGCCCCGAATCCAATAGTTGTACTGCCAGCTTTTCGCCCACACTATTAATATCCAACGCCGCGCGACTCACCCAATGGGTCAACGATCCGCGTAAAATAGCTGGACAAGATGAATTCACACACCGCGTCACGGCTTCACCCGCCGGACGCACCAGAAGAGAGCCGCATTCAGGGCAGTGACTTGGCAACACGTACCGCACCGCACCCGCCGGACGCAGCTCTACAATCACCTGCAACACTTCAGGAATGATTTCCCCAGCCTTCCGCACCACAACCGTATCGCCAATATGCAAATCCAATTCAGCAATCCGATCGGCGTTGTGTAGCGTTGCCCGAGCGACTGTTGTTCCAGCAAGTTCGACGGGGCGCAGCTCGGCTACAGGCGTTACCGCTCCCGTTCGGCCAATTTGAACGGTGATGTTTTCAAGAATGGTCGGAACTTCTTCGGCGGGATACTTATAGGCGATCGCCCACTTAGGAAATTTATGAGTGAATCCCAATCGATCTTGTAGATCAATTTCGTTGATTTTAATGACTACGCCATCGGTCATATAGTTTAGATCGTGACGTTTCTCATTCCATTCAGTGCAGTAGTTCTTAACCGCATCCAAATCTGCACAATGTTCTCGGTTCGGATTGACCTTAAATCCAGCATTTTGTAACCAGAGTAGTGACTCCTGCTGAGACCTCGGTCCTGTTTCACCTGGAATGTATAAAGTATAGGCAAAGAAATCGAGTTTGCGTTTTGCGACCTTACGCGAATCCAGTTGTCTTAGCGTTCCTGCTGCTGCATTACGAGGGTTTTTAAAGCGCTCTTCTCCGGCTGCTACTTTATCTTGATTGATTTGTTCAAAGACCGAGTTTGAAATAAACGCCTCACCTCGAACTTCAACCACAGCAGGCGGATGCTCTAGCGTCAACCGTAGCGGAATCGATCGAATGGTCTTCACGTTGGATGTTATTTCTTCGCCCGTCGTCCCATCACCCCGCGTTGCGCCCCTCACCAGCACACCCTTCTCATAGGTCAGCGCCATGGAATTACCGTCTATTTTTAATTCGCACAGGTAAGAAAATTTCGCCCCGTCTTCAATGCGCTGCCAGCGGTCTTGCCACTTATCGAGGTCCCCGTCTCCGAAGGCATTTTCCAAACTGTACAGCGCAATATTATGCTTCACCGATGTAAACACGCTCGCAGACTGAGCACCGACCCTTTGCGTCGGACTCTCAGGCATGGCAAGATCCGGATGCGCCACTTCCAATGCCTGCAATTCCTGATATAGCTTGTCATAGACCGCATCGTCTAACGTCGGCTGATCGAGCACATAATATCGGTAGCTCGCGTCGGTGAGCAGGCGGCAGAGTTCGGAAATACGATCGATCGGGTTCATGGCGGACGCAGACATACAGGTGAGACCCTAATTTTACAGCGAGAAAACGAATCGCGCCCCCTTGCCTTACCCATCCCATAAAACAAAGCATGGCAAGACGCAAAGATGGACATACACTAGGGAGCCACCAAAGAGCTACTGGGGAACGCTGATTCGAGGAGCAAGGAATCGTTCCGTGACAGAACTTTGTCGAGTATAGTACAAATGAATTGTTTAATCCAGTTGTTACAGCTAGCACATTACCCATTAGAGGCCAAACGAACATGAGGCTACAAGTCGCGATCGCCTGTTTTTTAGTGTTATTCGGGGCCGTCGAGTTGTTGCAATGGTTTCAGAAGCGCAACTTGCCGATGCCTGCTATTGTTCTCGCAGGATTGGCCCTTTCCATTGTTTCCAACTACGACAAGCTGCCCTTGAAGAGTCTCCTACGCCGCCCGAGTGAAACCGAATGAAGCGGTAGAATGCGCCGGGAGAACGGTAATATTTAGGGTAGTATCCGCAGTTGAGATTGGGCTTTTATGGTTTCCTTGAGTGGATTGAATGTAGGCGCATTGGGTGGGACGAGGCTAAGGCGCTGGCTAAGTGAGGGTCTAGCGATCGTGGCACTGTCTATTGCCGTCTGTTTATTGAGTCTAAACCTATATGTCCCCGGAGCCATGGCAGCCCTAGAGGACGATCGTTACGACGGCGATATCTTCGCCCTCTACGCTGGAAACGGTGCCCTAATTCCTCCGCGCTCCACCCTTCAGAACTCCCTCAAAGCTGGAAAACCGACGGTCGTCGTCTACTACCTCGACGACAGCAGTGACTGCAAAACCTACTCACTGACCGTCTCCCGAATTCAGGAATTCTACGGTCGAGCCATGGATATCAGCGCCGTTCGTGTCGATGCCTTGCCCCTCAAAGAAGCCTATGAACCCACAGAAGAAGGCTACTACTACAAAGGCTACGTCCCACAAACCGTTATTTTTGACGCCACAGGCAAGGTCAGACTCAACGAAATCGGCAATACTCCTTACGAAAAAATTGACGACACGCTTAGGAAAATCTTTGACCTAGTAGCGCGTGAAGATTCCGGCCCACTCAAGCGCCGTCGGATCAATGAAATCACCACCGAATTTTTCCCTGAAAAGCCTCCAACTGAAAAGCCTCAAATTGAAAAGCCTCCAACTGAAAAGCCTTAAATAAAATCCTTAAGGAATTCATCGTCCTGAAAACTGCAATAGATTAGCCATGGGCGATCGTTCATGGCTCTTGTATTCCGGAGTTTTCAGCAACGACTGGAAGGCCACCTCGTGACGAATCGCATCAAAAACAGGATCATCTTTGGCCAGAACTCGGGTCGCTTGAGGTGAATAGTTCATGGCTTGAGTCAAACTGCCGATCGAGCTGATGACTTGGCGAGTTTGGGCGTAGCAGGTCGCTTTGCCGTACCAGGCTGGAAAATTGCTGGACCGTAAATCAATGGATCGATCGAAACTGTAAATTGCCTCATCCGATCGGTGTAACTTAATCAACGTATTGCCGCGACCACTCCAGGCATAGTAACAATCCGGCTTGATCGTCAGCGCCTGATCGAAGCTGTGTAAGGCTTGCTCTAAGTGATGCAGCCCATCTAGACACATGCCCCGGTTATACCAAGCCTTGTAATTTTCTGGCTTCAGTTGCAGAACCCGCTTAAAACAAGTAATTGCATCGTCATAGCGCGCCACTCGCATCAGTGCCTTGCCTCGATTGTGCCAGCCTCGATAATTGTTGGGTTGATGGACTATGACCTGCTCAAAGCAGTACAACGCCGCCTCAGAATCACCCAACTCCCCCAGACAAATGCCCTTGCCCTGCCAAGCATCGGCCAAGATGGGATGGATTTCAAGCGCCGTCTCAAAACACACGATCGCCTCTTCATAATTTCCTAGACGGTGCAGGCCGTATCCCCGCTCAATCCACGTCTTACTATCGCGAGAAATCTTCTGCAAAATGGTCGCTTCTGGATCGTGCGTTAGGTTCAGGGGCGATCGCCCTAACGTCGATCGATTGAGTAACGGAATCGGCGGCGGCGCAAACCCATGGGTAAAAACATTCGTCGTTTCAACATCCAGAGGATTGTCTTGAAACTCCAGTGAACTGGACTGGCCATTTGGATCCGACTGCATAAACGTTGCACCCCTTTAAGCCTGACAGAAAATAAATTGGCCCCAAAATCCAATTCATACCCTAATTTGCACTAGAAAATCCAGCTTGGACATCCGCAAATCTCTCGGTTTCATTAAAGCTTTACGGTTTTAAGATATGCTTTATGGTCTATTGTCTGTAAACAAACTTTCAGAAACTGACGGCAAAAGCTTATGGGCGTTCCCCTCGTTGCGAATTACTATCTTACCTACCGCTGCAATGCACGATGTCATTTTTGTGACATTTGGGCACTTGATCCTAAGGAAGAAGCAGAGTTTGAGACCATCAAGAAAAATCTTCACGACTTGAAGCGTCTAGGCGTCAAATACATCGACTTCACGGGCGGGGAACCTCTTCTGAAAGCCGACGCACCCCGAATCTACGCGGAAGCCAAGCGTCTTGGGTTTTATACCAGCATGACCACGAACACGATTCTGTACCCCAAGCGGGCGCGGGAAATGCAGGGTCTGGTGGATTTTCTCAACTTTTCCCTGGACGGAGCAGACGCTGAAACCCACAACCAATCTCGCGGCGTCGCTATTTTTGACACGCTCGTCGAGTCAGTCAAATTGGCCAAAGAACTCGGTGAATACCCGGTACTCAACCACACCGTTACCGCCCAAAATTTTGCGAAACTGGATGGCGTGGCCGAACTCGCTCTCGAACTCGGGGCGCGCGTCTGGATGAACCCAGCCTTTACCGCCTACTCGAATTACAACGAGAAGAAAAATCCCAATGCTGAAATGGTCCAAAGAATCGAAGAAGTTGCCCGCAAGTATGGCAGCGTCGTCGGATACAATAAAGCAGCATTAGCCTTCATTGAAGCGGGCGGTAACGATACCAAAAAGCCCCGATGCAAGGCGGTTGACTCAGTGATTGCAATTTCACCTAACGATGAATTGCTGTTGCCCTGTTACCACTTTGCACAGAAAGGAGTTCCCATTAATGGCGATCTCTACAACATGTACAGAGACTCGGAAGTAGTTGAGGAATTCCGCAAAACCCAGGGCCAACTGGACGTTTGCGAAGGCTGTACCGTTTGGTGCTACTTGATTCCAAGCTTCTTCAAGGGACTCGATAAGTATTGGGTTTTGAATAGTGTTACCTATGTCGGAGAATTCCTGGCACGAAAGCGCTTCCTCGCCGGAGCCGGAGTATAGCCTAG
>JAYUJY010000165.1:0-20638 GCA_043764895.1 Synechococcales cyanobacterium
AGGCTGCACCACCAAAGACGCATAGAAATAGCTGAAAAACAGGATCATCACGAGATAAACCATGTCGTAGAAAAAGGTCGCAGGCCGCAGGTATTGACCAATAAAGTTGCTGTAAGCCGCATTATTCAAAGCGCTACCCAAAAATACAGGCAAGCTCAAGACCGACGACGCAAAAATGATCGGCATCACCCCGCCTTGGTTGAGACGCAATGGCAAGTAGCTGCTGCGTTCCAACGACTGCTGACGACCAATCTGACGACGCGCGATCAAAATCGGAATCCGGCGCGTGGCTTCTTGCACAAAGACAATGCCAAACACCATGGCCAAGAAGACCAACAGCATCATCACAACCCCGCCTAGGCGTTCTTGACTGCCACTTTGCGCCAGTTCAAAGGTTTTACTTAAGTTTTGCGGCAGTGTCGAAACAATGTTGAGAAAAATCAACAGTGATGCCCCATTGCCAATCCCGCGCTCAGTAATCAGTTCGCCCACCCACATGACAAACATGGAGCCTGCCGATAAGGTCAGCACCGTTTGGATAACAAAAAACGCATCGTAATTGGTCGCAAAGGGTTTGAGCAAACCGACCGTCAGTAAGGTGCTTTGGATAATGGCCCACCCACCCGCAATATAGCGAGTTAGTTGAGAAATTTTCCGTCTCCCCGCTTCGCCCTCGTTCTTTTGCAAATCTTCTAGCTGAGGAATGGCTGCCGTAAGCAGTTGCAAAATAATAGAGGCGTTGATATAGGGAATAATTCCTAGGGCAAACACACCCAAGGCTTTCAACCCGCCCCCCGCAACTAAATCAAGGAAGCCTAACGCAGTGTTGCCCTCTAAACTCTTGCCAAACGCAACGCGATCGATGCCTGGAACGGGAATAAAAATGCCGAGCCGCAGCAGAACCAACAATCCAATGGTCAGCAACAACCGCTCACGCAGCGCCGGAGACTGGACCATTTGGACGAATGTTTCTTGCGCGGTCGGAGCTTTGTCGCGACTGACGACCATGGATGAACTCCTAGGATGAAATCCTAAAAAATGCGAACTTGCAGTAATCCTTATTTTAAATCTTCTTACGAAGGACGCGCGAAATCTCATGAAGTCGCCCAGAACGCAGCAAAGGGATCCTCTAAATCTAGAGCATCCCTTTTGCTATTTTCCCTTACGGGTCCAAATTAAACCAACTCACAAGTTCCGCCAGCCGCTTCTATTGAAGCTTTTGCAGACTTTGTGAATGCGGCTGCTTTGACCGTCAATTTGACCGTCAATTCACCACCACCGAGGACTTTCAACGGTCCGTCATCTTGAGTCACCACGCCAGATTCAATTAAGCTTCCGAGGGAGACTTCAGAATTGGCCGCGCAATCCACGAGATCATCCAGGTTAATGATGGTGTAGACCTTGCGATTGACTAAAGGGAAACCCTTCAGCTTAGGCAAGCGGCGATAAAGAGGCGTTTGGCCCCCTTCAAAACCAGGACGAGTCGGTTTACCAGACCGGGACTTTTGACCCCGCATTCCAAAACCACAACTCGCACCCTGTCCGGCAGAAATACCCCGTCCGACGCGACGACCGCGTTGGGTAGAGCCTTCTTGAGGCTGTGCATCAGCGATTCTCATGTTTTCAGTCCTATGAGTAGAGTTGCGCAAGCGTAATTCCGCGCTCGTCTGCAACTTGTTGGAAGGTCCGCAGTGTATCCAATGCTTCGAGAGCGGCCCGAGCATTGTTCAAGGGATTGTTTGATCCCAGTTGCTTCGCGAGAATATTCTTGACGCCAGCGAGTTCAAGCACCGTCCGAACTGCACCACCCGCGATTACCCCGGTACCCGGAGCAGCCGGACGCATCAAGACTTTCGCCCCAACCGATCGGCCCGAGGTGGGGTGAGGAATGGAATTCGCTTTGGTCAAAGGCACTTCAACGAGGTGCTTCTTACCATCCACAACGCCTTTCTTCACGGCCCCAATGACATCACTCGCCTTACCGACGCCGACGCCCACTTGGCCTTTTTCATTTCCAACGACAACGATCGCCCGGAAACTCAGCTTTTTACCGCCTTTGACAACCTTCGTGACTCGACGGATTTGGACGACCCGTTCTTGCCATTCAGATTTCTCTTCGCGGGATTTCGTACTCTTACGACCTTTCGCCATTTTATCCTCTTGTTAGAAATCTAAACCGCCTTCACGGGCTGCATCAGCAAGAGCGGCAACACGACCATGGTAGAGATTTCCACCGCGATCGAATACCACTTGACTAATGCCCTTAGCGATCGCACGGGAGGCGATCAACTTGCCCACTTCTGTCGCCGCAGAGCGGTTCGATCCGAGTTCAACGCGGCCCTTCAAATCAGGGTCAACGGTCGAAGCCGAAGCGAGGGTGCTATGGGTAGTGTCATCAATGACCTGAACATAAATGTTCTGGTTTGAGCGAAAGACAGCCATCCGGGGACGCTCAGGGGTTCCGGTGAGGGAACGGCGAATCCGGAAATGGCGACGACGCGTTAATTCTTTACGACTTGCTTTCATGGCTTATTTCTTTTTACCACCAGTCTTACCAACTTTCCGTCGAACAACTTCGCCCGCATAGCGAATACCCTTGCCCTTGTAAGGCTCAGGCGGACGCACCGCGCGGATCTTAGCCGCAGTATTACCCACGACTTCTTTATCAATCCCGACCACGGTTACATTCGTTGTCCCTTCGACCACAAATGTAATCCCCGCAGGAGGCTCAATATTAACCGGGTGGCTGTAGCCCATTGCGAGATTCAAGTTTTTACCTTGAACGGCTGCGCGATAACCGACGCCTTGGATTTCTAGCTTACGCTCGAATCCCTTGGAGACCCCTTCGACCATGTTGGCCACCAGCGATCTGGAGAGACCGTGGAGCTGACGGGCGATGCGGGACTCATCGGCACGGTTCACGTTCAGGGTTTCGCCATCGAGAACAGCTTCGATTTTGGTGGGAAGAATGTGGGAGAGTTCTCCCTTCGGACCTTTGACGGTTACGGTTTGACCTGCTATTGTCACCGTGACCTTCGCCGGAACTGTAATTGGACGTTTACCAATACGAGACATTGCGAATTACCTAGTGTGAGAGTCTTACCAAACGTAACAAAGGACTTCACCGCCCGCGTTTGCCTTACGAGCTTGGCGATCGGTCATGATGCCGCTAGACGTGGAAATCACCGCGATACCAATACCACCCAACACTTTAGGAAGATCCTTAGAGCTGGAGTACACGCGCAAACCGGGACGGCTGACTCGCTTCAGATTGGTAATGAGCGGCTTGCTCCGATTGCGACCTTTGTACTTAATGGTGATGGCAATGTTTTTCTCAATGCCTTCACTGCTTTCTTCATATTCACCAATGAAGCCTTCTGCCTTAAGAACTGCTGCAATACAGCGAGTCATTTTGGTTGCGGGGACTTTGGTGGTTTCATGACGGGCCAAACCTGCATTACGAATGCGGGTCAGCATGTCTGAAATGGTGTCATTCACTGCCATTTATTTGCCTCTTAGTTAGCTTATGAAAGCTGCCTCTATCTAAAATCTACCGATTAGCTTTCACGGAAAGGCATTCCAAATTCCTTCAGCAACGCACGGCCCGATTCATCGTTCATTGCGGTGGTAATGATTGAGATATCCATCCCTCGCATTTGATCAACGCTGTCGTACTCGACTTCAGGGAAGATCAGTTGGTCGCGAAGACCGAGCGTGTAGTTACCCCGACCATCGAAACTCTTCGGGCTGACCCCGCGAAAGTCACGAATCCGAGGCAGTGCCAAATTGATCAATCGATCGATAAATGCATACATCCGATCGCCCCGAAGGGTAACCATGACGCCCACAGGCATTCCTTCACGAATCTTAAATCCAGCGATCGCCTTACGGGCGCGAGTTACGACCGGGCGTTGACCCGTAATCACTCCAATCTCTTTAATCGACGCTTCAAGGGCTTTCGCACTTTGAGACGCTTCACCAAGACCTCGGTTGATTGTAATCTTGGTCAGCTTGGGCACCTGGTGGACATTGGTGTAGCCAAACTGTTCCATCAACTTAGGAACGATCGTCTCGTTATAAGTTGCTTTAATCCGAATCGTCATTTGATTTTGGTTCCTTTCCCTGGGCTTTGTCAGGGAAGCTAATAAGCAAGCGAGCTATCACGTTACAGGGCAAGGGAGAGTAGAACTTAGTCAAAACTCTAGATTCAACGCTAGATTTAAACCCATCTTCCGACAGATAAGGTGCGTCGCTACTTGAGCAACGCACCTTATCAACAAAAGCTTAAGTTCAATCCATCTAGCGTCTAATCAAGAACTTCGCCAGTTTTCTTGAGCACTCGGACCTTCTTGCCATCTTGAACGGTGTAACCCACTCGGCTAATCTTACCTTCTTTTGTCGAGTACAACGCAACATTAGAACAATGAATAGGCGCTTCACCCGTATCAATCCGTCCAGACTCGCCTTCACCCTGAGGTTTGACGTGCTTGGTGCGGAAATTTACGCCTTGAACCACCACTTGGTTTTCACTGGGGATGGCTTTGATTATTTCACCGATCGTGCCTTTGTCTTTTCCAGCGATCACCTTAACGGTGTCGCCTTTCTTGACGTGCATGTTCTTCGCCTTAACGACGTCACCTTTCTTACTCTTCGCCATTACAGCACCTCCGGAGCGAGCGAAACAATCTTCATGTAGTTCTTGTCACGCAGTTCCCGAGCAACAGGTCCGAAGACGCGCGTTCCTTTGGGATTTCCATCGGCGTTAATGAGAACAGCCGCATTGTCATCAAACCGAATGCTCATCCCGCTGTCACGGCGCAGGGTGTGACGAGTCCGCACCACCACTGCTTTAACGACATCCGACTTTTTGACCGCCATGTTGGGCGTTGCGTCTTTGACGACGGCGACAATAATGTCACCGATTCCAGCGTATCGACGGTTGCCACCACCGATGACACGGATGCACATCAGCTTCCGCGCACCGCTGTTGTCCGCCACATTCAAGTAACTTTCTTGTTGAATCATGACTAAATCTCTAGCTCTGTGCGACGGTTAGGATGTCTAGAACCGACCAACGTTTGGTACGGCTCAGGGGACGGGTCTCTTCGATCCGAACACGATCGCCTACTTTGCACTTGTTTTCTTCATCATGTGCTTTGTAACGCTTCGTTCGGACCACGATTTTGCCGTATTTCGGGTGTGCGGTTCGGCTTTCGATCGCCACCACGACGGTCTTGTCCATTTTGTCGCTAACGACTAAACCAACTCTTTGTTTGACTGCCATTGGATATGCCTACTCCGCTTCAACTGCTGTGATTTGCCGTTCTCGTTCTACTGTCAGCAATTGAGAGATCTCATGCCGAATATGTTTGAACTGATGGGGCTTATCCAGTTGGCGAGTGCCTTTTTTAAAGCGCAAGTCAAAGAGTTGACGCTTAAGTTCCAACACACGAGCCTCAAGCTCTTGGTCGTTGAGTTTGCGGGAATCCGCGATTTTAGGAAGAGACATGGATTAACCTTCCTCCCCTGAAATAGTTTCAGTCGATGCCGAAGCAGCAATAGATCCTACAGGATTAGGACGAACAACAATTTTGGTTTTGATAGGAAGTTTGAATTGCGCCAAACGCATGGCCTCGCGGGCAATGTCTTCCGTCACGCCCCCAATCTCAAACATAATCCGACCGGGCTTGACCACAGCCACCCAATACTCCGGCGCACCTTTACCAGAACCCATCCGGGTTTCTGCGGGACGCGCGGTAACAGGCTTGTCTGGGAAAATCCGAATCCAGATCTGGCCGCCCCGTTTGATATAACGAGTCATGGCCCGACGGCTAGCCTCAATCTGGCGAGACGTGATCCAGCTACATTCGATCGCTTGAAGACCGAATTCACCGAAGTTCAGCTCACACCCTCGGCTCGCTAGCCCCTTCATTCGTCCGCGCTGCTGTTTGCGGAACTTAGTTCGTCTTGGACTTAACATGTTGATTAGCCTTCGTTAGAACGGTCTTCAAACTTCCGACGCTGGTTCCCGCGACGACGAGGCTGTTGGGGAGCGGCGGCTTCCACTAGCTCTTGTCCCGGAATGCGTTCGCCATTGAACACCCAAATCTTCAGACCCAGGGTGCCGTAGATGGTTTGCGCAGTGCATTGGCAATAGTCAATGTCTGCTCGCAGCGTGTGCAATGGAACGCGACCTTCACGAGTCCATTCAGGACGCGCAATTTCAGCACCGTTCAAACGACCGGATACTTGAATCTTGATCCCCTGAACGCCTGCACGCTGAGCACGTTGAATCGCTTGACGCACGACGCGACGGAATGAAACCCGACGTTCTAGCTGTTCTGCGATGTACTCGCCGATCAGTGTGGCATCCGCATCGACACGAGTCACTTCAACGACATTAATACGCACGGTCTTGTTGCCACCCAACAGGGTTTGCAGACGAGTGCGAAGTTCCTCAATGCCTGCGCCGCCGCGTCCGACGATCACGCCAGGGCGAGAGGTGCGAACTTCAATGTCGATTTGGTCTGCTTTACGCTGAATCCGAATATCAGAGATACCGGGCTTATTCAGGTTCGACAGCTTGAGGGGGTTCTTCGTGAAGAAGTGACGGATTTTGTGATCTTCTTGGAGCAGATCGGGGTAGCGACTAAAGTCGGCATACCAGTTCGATCGGTGCTCCTTTGTAATTCCCAGGCGTAAGCCGTTGGGGTGAATTTTCTGTCCCACAGGTGGTTCCTCTAATTGGTTGAAGGAGTGTTCTTATGCCTCTGCGCCCGGAGCCACAGTGATCGTGATATGACACGTCGGTTTGCGAATCTGGAAGGCGCGACCTTGTGCCCGTGGGCGGAACCGCTTCAAAGATGGACCCATGTCTGCAAACGCTTGTTCAACGAGCAGAGACGCGCGATCGAGTCCCATGTTGTTTTCAGCATTAGCGGCTGCCGATCGAAGCACTTTGGTAATCGGATCGCAGGCGCGGTAAGGCATGAACTGCAAGACAATTAGAGCTTCCCGGTAGGAGCGTCCCCGGATTTGATCCAGGACGCGGCGGACTTTGCGAGGTGACATCCGGATATATTTCGCGGACGCCTTCGCTTCGTTAGATTTCAGTGCAACTGCCATAACTTAAGCGACTTCCTGTTAGCGGCGCGTTTTCTTATCGGAACCGTGACCTCGGAAGGACCGAGTGGGTGAAAATTCACCTAATTTGTGTCCAACCATTTGTTCGTTGACATAGACGGGCACATGGGTTTTGCCATTGTGAACCGCAAACGTCATGCCAATCATTTGAGGCAAGATGGTGGAGGCGCGAGACCAGGTTTTGATCACCGCATTACTGTTGCTGGCCTGAGCCGCTTCGACTTTCCGAAGAAGGTGATCCGCAACAAAAGGCCCTTTCTTTAGCGAACGAGACATGATTATTTTCTCACTTTAGATTAAGACTAAAAACCCAAGATTAAGACTCACGTCCGCCACGTCCACGTTTGGAGGACTTACGGCGACGACGGACAATAAACATTCCGCTGAGCTTCTTCTTGTTGCGGGTTTTCTTCCCGAGGGTGGGCTTACCCCAAGGTGTAACTGGGCCTGCACGACCGATCGGCGCACGTCCTTCACCACCACCATGGGGGTGATCGCACGGGTTCATGACGCTTCCTCGAACTTGAGGACGACGACCCTTGTGACGGGTGCGGCCTGCTTTGCCCAAGGTGATGTTACGATGCTCCGTATTTCCCACTTGACCTATTGTCGCCAAGCATTCTTTACGAATCAATCGGACTTCAGTAGACGGCAGTTTCAAGGTGACATAATCGCCATCCTTTGCTGAAACCTGTGCGCCTGCTCCAGCCGATCGAACCATCTGACCACCGCGACCGGGGTAGAGTTCGACGTTATGAACGGTGGTTCCCAAGGGAATCGCGCTCAAGGGCATCGTGTTGCCGACTTCAAAGGGTGCGGTATCGGCTGAAATTACCGTTGCGCCCACTTCCAACCCAACGGGATGCAAGATATAACGCTTTTCGCCGTCTTTATAAAACAAGAGTGCGATTCGAGCGTTGCGGTTGGGATCGTATTCGATCGCCGCCACACGAGCCGGAATGTTCTTCTTGTCCCGGCGGAAATCGACCATCCGATACAGCCGTTTGTGACCGCCGCCCCGGTGACGACAGGTAATGACGCCTCGGTTGTTGCGCCCTTTGTTGCGGTGAACCCGCATGGTCAGCGACTTTTCAGGTTCACTCTTTGTAATCTCGACGAAATCAGCCACACTACGATCGCGCGTTCCAGCGGTGTAGGGGCGATAGGTTCTAATACCCATGACTTAATACCTAAGGTCTATCTGGTCAACGACTGGACTACGATTCCGGGAAGAGTGCGATGGTGTCGCCTTCTTTCAAGGTCACGACGGCCTTCTTGTAGTGAGGCTTGCGACCCACAAAGCGACCCACGCGCTTTTTCTTGTAGGGCGGGTTCATGGTGCTGATGCCCGTCACCTTGACGTTGAAGAGATATTCAACGGCGGCTCTAATTTCTGGCTTCTTCGCTTTGGGGTTGACCTCAAAGGTGTACTGGTTGTTTTCCAGGGCCAGCGTCGCTTTTTCGGTAATGATCGGACGACGAATCAAATCCGCCAATGCCCGAGTGTCCATACTAATCGTCACCGTAAACCTCCTTGATGCTGTCGATCGCGCTAGCGGTTGCAATGATTTGGTCTGCATTCAGCAAATCAAACATATTCAGGTTTGCTGCCGTAATCACCTTGACGCGAGCAACGTTGCGCATCGACAAGTAGGCATTTTCATCCTTGGTTGGCAAGATTACGAGAACCTTGGAACCCACCACAACACCCCAACGCGCAAACGCGGCCAGCATGTCTTTGGTTTTGGGACGCTCTAGATTTGCTGAGAAATCTTCAACCACGATCAAATCAGCCGTCCGACTTTGAAGCGCGGTACGCAATGCCAACCGACGTTCCTTGCGGTTCATCTTGATGGTGTAATCGCGAGGCTTGGGTCCGAAGATGACGCCGCCGCCCCTCCAGAGAGGAGAACGGGTGGAACCTGCGCGCGCGCGGCCTGTTCCCTTTTGTTTCCAAGGCTTACGTCCGCCACCGCTCACTTCTGCGCGGGTTTTGGTGCAGGCATTCCCTTGACGCTGGTTCGCTAACTGACGAACCAGTGCGCGGTGAACGACTGACGAAGCCGTTTCTTCTTTTGCAACTTTAAGATCTAGCTCGGTATTGCCCTTTTCGGCACCTTGCCAGTCTTTTACTACACATTGAACCATTTCTTTTCTCCTGGTGTTTTCGATTTCGCGCGCTGACTGAAGGCAGGGTTTTATTTGCCGCCGACCAGATTGGCAGGAACGATTTTCACCAGTGTGCCGGGTTTGCCGGGGACAGCACCTTTAACCAAGATGAAGTTGCGATCGACATCCACGCGGATGATGGAAAGCTTCTTAATGGTGACTTGCTCGTGCCCGTAGTGACCCGCCATTTTCTTACCGGGATAGACGCGACCGGGAGTCGTACCCGCACCGATCGAACCTGGCTCGCGGTGGTTCTTAGAACCGTGGGACATGGGACCGCGCGAGAAGTTGTGACGCTTTTGAAAACCTGAGAAACCCCGACCAATGGTCAGGCCCGCAACGTCAATCAACTGACCGACTTCAAATTGTTCAACCGTCAGCGCTTGACCGAGTTCATACCCTGACACATCGTCTAAACGACATTCGGTGAGGTGACGAAGGGGCGGTGAATCGGACTTTTTCAAGTGACCGAGTTCAGGCTTGCTAATGTTCTTTTCTTTGATGTCACCGTAGGCAAACTGAATTGCTACGTATCCATCGGTTTCTTTTGTTTTGATTTGCGTCACCGGGCAGGGTCCTGCCTGAATGACCGTTACAGGAATCGCTCTTCCTGCTTCGTCAAAGACCTGAGTCATCCCAAGCTTTGTACCGAGAATTCCAACAGCCACGATAGTCGGGTCTCCTATTTCACTAATATCCCGTAGTAAACAGCGGTTGAGTAGTACTAAAATAAGTACAGTTCAACATGTTCTGGACAAGAACAACAATTCAAACACTAAAACGAAGTCTTTCAACTCTTCTCTAGCCGCACACTCAAATCAATCCTCTGACAGGTCAGAAAACCCACTCATGCACTTGAATTTCCACACGTTAGACCTGACCTTGATGCTTAAACATATACGTGTCTAAACCAAGACCCAGACAAAAATGAGTCACTCCAAAATCTTCCACTCAGCTAAGGGTTGCGAGCCATTGCTAGACATGAGATGAAACTACGCTCAGCTATATGGTCAACAAGTGACCAATTAAGATGAGGTTTTCATCACGGCAAGGGCGGGCGGGAAGAGCCGTGACCAAAATCACAAGCAGTTAATAACTATATAGAACCGATCGCATTTTGTCTAGGGCAATACTTTATTTATTTTTATTGGGCCGTTTGGTAGACCTATGGCTAGCTGGTACCATGCGGCGCGAATAAGCCAGGTATTCAGATCCTCTTCGTTAGGTTTGCGGCACGGCGTGCCATGCCCCTACAGTTCCGGGTTTTAGAGAATGTAGGGGTTTGGCTTGCCGAACCCTGAACCCAACGAAGAGGCGCTTAATGTGGCCATACCATTTACTATCGCCCCGAAGACGATCGCCCTGACGAGGACGGGCGACCACTACCACCAGAAGACGATCGGCCACTGCCTGAACCGCTTCCTGAACCGCCCGATCGTCGATCGCCCGGTCTAGCAGAGGGGCGTTGTTGGCGAGACGGCTGTCCACCACCAGAGTTGTGCCCCCCGCGACGATGGTCCTTGCGGGTGGGTTCAGGGGCTGCGTGAGGATCCGATTCAAAGCCGCTGACCATTTCTTGGGGCAAGTCTCGTTGAATCAGCCGTTCGATCGCTTTTAGGAGTTTCATTTCATCATCACAGACCAGAGACATCGCTCCTCCGGCTGATCCCGCTCGCCCCGTTCGGCCAATGCGATGGACATAATCTTCGGGGACTTCGGGCAAATCGAAGTTGACCACTTGAGGCAGGTCATTAATATCAATCCCACGGGCTGCAATATCCGTCGCGACAAGCACTTGAACTGCACCGTCTTTAAATTTGGCGAGGGTTTTGGTGCGGACAGATTGGCTTTTGTTGCCGTGGATGGCTAGTGCGGAGATTCCATGTTGGTCTAGGTATTTGGACAGGCGATCGGCTCCATGCTTCGTCCGCGTGAAGACCAAGACCTGATACCACTGGTGAGTCTTGATTAAGTGCGTCAGTAGCGCAGGCTTTTGGGTGCGTGACACTCGGAAGATTTGCTGTTCGATCAGTTCGACGCTGGAGTTGCGCCGTTCGACTTCCACGACTTGAGGATTGTTGAGCAAGGTGCCTGCTAAGGCTTTTATTTCATTGGAGAAGGTCGCAGAGAAGAGAAGGTTCTGGCGTTTGCGGGGAAGCAACGACAAAATTCGACGAATATCTCGAATGAAACCCATGTCCAACATGCGATCGGCTTCGTCTAGGACCAGAATTTCGACCTGTGACAGATCGACCGTTCGCTGCTGCACATGATCCAGCAATCGACCGGGGGTTGCGACTAAGACATCGACGCCACTTCGCAAGTGACGAATCTGCGGCGTAATATTGACACCCCCAAAAATCGCAATAGAGCTGATGCTGACGTATTTCCCATACTCGCGCACGCTCTCTTCGACTTGAGCCGCTAGTTCACGGGTGGGGGTGAGAATCAGCGCTCGGACGTGGGGCCGACGCACGATGCCGTGGTGGGTCTGCTGTGACGAGAGCCGCTGCAAAATAGGGAGCGTAAATCCAGCGGTTTTGCCTGTTCCCGTTTGAGCAGCGGCTAGTAAATCGCTGCCGCCCAAAATCACCGGAATCGCTTGCTGTTGAATCGGGGTCGGGTCAGTATATCCCCTCGCAGTCACTGCTCGGACGATTTCAGCCGATAAACCAAGGTTAGAAAAAGACATGTAACTCCAAAAACAACATCGGTTTATCGCATCCTAGCCCTCTACGGTTAGAGAGACTCTGGCTCCTCGCCCCCATCAATCCAAGCATCAATGCCTGCTTTCGCTAGCGACAAGGTGGTTGTGGACCATGACTTCTCGTTAATTGTAGTTGTAAAGAGAGTTCTCTTACCGTGGCCTGCCTTTTCAATGGTATGTCCACGATACGTGTTGGAAGAGTTTGCCATATATGTAAGCGGAAAGAGTGCTAGGCGAAAAGAGTGCGATCGAAGATTGACTATCCCACGCGCCGGACAGAATGGCAACCCTCAAATTCACGATCGCTTGAGGTCTCCGCTAGAATGGGGAGAGTTCAGTGAGCGACTACATGCGCTGTCTCATTATTCGTGAACAAACAAAACTTTAGATTGAAACCTTAGTTTGGACAATTGGAGGCGATCGATGATGTATGGACCCGACCCTAAGGATAAGCATCCGATGAAGGGCTTTCCGCAGGTTTGTTTTATTCAAAACACGGTGACGAATCCGAATATCATCATTGGCGATTATACCTACTATGATGACCCTGAAGATTCGGAAGACTTTGAACGAAATGTTTTGTATCACTTCCCGTTCACGGGCGATCGATTAATCATTGGGAAATTTTGTGCGTTGGCCAGAGGCGTCAAATTCATTATGAATGGGGCGAATCATAAGTTAGATGGATTTTCCACCTATCCGTTTTTTGGATTTAAAAATAGCTGGGAACGGGTCTTGCCGCAACCGGAAGAACTTCCCTACAAGGGTGATACGGTGATTGGGAATGATGTTTGGATTGGATATGAAGCGGTGATCATGCCGGGGGTAAATATTGGCGATGGGGCGATCGTTGCAGCGAAATCGGTGGTGGTCAAAGATGTGCAACCCTACACCATTGTTGGAGGAAATCCTGCGAAACTTATACGTCAACGGTTTGAGGATGATGTTATTAAAATGCTGCTGGCGGTGGCTTGGTGGAACTGGGACGTTGAGAAGATTACTCGCAACTTGGAAGCGATCGTTTCTGCTGACCTCGATGCGCTGATGAATAGTCAATAGCTTAACGATTAAGACGATCGAAGGATTTCCACTGACCGATCGTTCTTAGATTGGCTGTTGGGTTGAGTACGATCGAAAGGTCAGTCCTTCGCAAAGTTGTACAATTGTTCTCATCTAGAACGATCGTCCTTTCTTAAAACTCTACGATGACGCCATGTACGATAATACCTGTCGATTTCTCGCCGAAAATTTCTCTGCTGACTTTGCGAGTTGGCTGATGGGAGAAGCGATCGTTCTGACTGAAATAGAACCCTCCGAACTCTCTCTTGATCCCATTCGTGCAGATGCCCTGATCCTATTGCAATCCGAGGATTCTATTCTCCATATTGAGTTTCAGACCGACCCACAGAAGAAAATTCCTTTCCGAATGTTGGATTACCGATGCAGAGGCCATCGGCGCTACCCTAACAAATCCATGAGACAAGTCGTAATTTACCTCAAGTCCACGACTTCGGACCTCGTGTATCAAACTGAGTTCACGCTAGAGCGCACCCGTCATGAATTTGACGTAATCCGCCTCTGGGAACAACCCGCCAGTCTGTTCCTTCAATATCCCGGCTTACTTCCCTTTGCAACCTTGAGTGATACCCCAGACTCAGAAGCCATGCTGCGCCAAGTGGCCACTGCGATCGACCAAATTTCAGATCCAGTCCTACAAGCTAATTTATCTGCTGCATCAGGGATATTAGCTGGGTTAAGATTAGAGGATACGATTATTGACCTTGTACTTCGGAGAGACATCATGGAAGAATCATCCTTTTATCGATCGATCGTTGCTGAAGGTGCAGCAAAAGCAAAACGAGAAATTGCAATTAATCTTTTACAAGCAGGATTAACCGTTACACTCATTGCCTCTAGCACAGGACTCTCGATCGAAGAAGTCCAAATCCTTCAACAGGAACTAAGTACCGCATCCGCTGCCTAGAGCCGATCAACCGTCTGCATCACCTAGTTTCCAAGAATCACACCTTAAAGATCTCCACCGATCGCTGAATTTCTTTCGCTGTTTCGATGGTTTGGGTGAGGGCCGCTTGGGAAATGCCTTGGATGATCGCATTGACGCTCGTGTTGCACAGGAATCGTCGCTTTTAGGAAAGCTGATTCGGATTGTCCGCCCGTCTTAAGTCGCTGTGTGAGCCGATTGTTCTTAAATGTAGGGTTGGGTTGGGTTAGGTTGGGTGCGATCGAAGGTTGATTTAGAGGCGATTGGCTAACATATTAAGAATTTGTGATAATTGCAATCAAAATCATTGAAATAACTCAATGATAAAGATTAGTCAAATTCCGGAATCAGTAATTATGATGTGTATAAGGACACTATTGATACAACTGAAACACTAGCTTCTGAATGACGAGGATAATGATGCGACGAAGCGATCGAAAAAGCACATCAGATGATAACGAAAGAAATAATCCTCACACTCGGAAAAGTGAGTCAAGTTCTCCCCAAGAATTGAGACAATTAGTGCTGAAATTACGATCAGACAAAGACGAGCTACAAGCAGAGAAAGACAAGCTACAGGATCAAGTCGTAGCACGGGATAAATTAGTTGAGGATAAGGCACGGTTAGCTGAGGAAAAGGCACAAGAAGCTGAGAAAGCGCGCCATTTGTATTTAGATGCTAAAAGTAAAGAGCAATCTTACCTAAGTCAGATCGGACAGAATCAAAAACTTGTTCAAGAGAAGGAACAGGAAAATCGAGAAACTCACCACTTATTTTTGACAGAACAGGAGCGATATCGGTCAGCTTTAACACTGTATCAAGAGTCAGAGGAAAAGTATAAATCAACGCATCATTTATATTTAGATACCAAAAATAAAGAGAAATCTTACCTAAGTCAAATTGAACAGAATCAAAAACTTGTTCAAGAGAAAGAGCAGGAAAATCGAAAAGCTCACCATTCATTTTTGGCAGAACAGCAGCGGTATCAGTCAACTTTAACGCTGTATCAAAAGTCAGAAGAAAAGTACAACTCAACGGTGACACTCTACAAAGAAGAACGTCAATCTTTAATGTTTGAATTTAAAGAAGTTAACACTCAGTCTCAGTCATATCTCACCCTATATCAAGAAGCTCAAATCCAGTCACAATCTTATTTGACGATGTATGAGGGTGAGAAGATAAAAGGCGATGATCTGACGATTAAATTTGAGGAAGTAGTAGGATCTCGCGATCGATATTTAACGCTCTATAATGAGTCTCAATTACAACTGAAGACTGAGCGAAAATCAAAAGCTGGTATTAAGGGTTGGGAAACTCGTCGCAAGAAGGAGAACGAAAAGCTAAAGAGGGAAATCTCTGAAATGGCCATTATTCTTCGAGACTCCATGGAACGAAAGGATGAGGCGATCAATAGTTTATATGCGGTAGCAGAGCGTATGGATCGCATCCAACAGATGGTTGAGTTAGTGGATGATGACACGACAGCGACCAATCCAATCGGAATGATGAAAAAGCTACAACGGATGTGGCAAGCTATAAAAGAAGTTCTTGCGGAGTAACGTTGATGATTGTCAATGATGTTAAAGCAGGAAATCAGAGTAACTTTGGCGATCGCATTCGGGGAATTGCTGATCAACTCAAGCAAGAAACTTATATTCAAATTAAAGCTACGTCAAGGATTCTGGGTGCAGCCGCACAGATTTCAGAAAACCACGATCGATTGATTGATGAAGTGAGTGATATGGTCCAAGGAGATTTAGATCAGGCATCTGCTCTAATGTCGATGGACCCTATTACCACTGAGCAATTGAAACAGCGATTTAAAACATTAGCTCAAGCCAAGGCTTACTTTAATGTGAAAGCGGGTAGCTGGGTGGCGCTCACGGAAAAAATAAATGGGAAAACAGAACAGCCCCTTCTCAACCTCGAAAAATCTTCTGTATCTCAACGTTTAGAGTCGATCGATATCGATTTAAAAACATTGAGAACTGATTTAAATCAAGTGATGAGTATGCTAGCCGTCATTGCAGAGAAGGTTTCTTAAGTTCTCACTCTGCTGGCTAGAATCACACCTTAAAGATTTCCACCGATCGCTGAAGTTCTTTCGCTGTTTCGATTGTTTGGGTGAGGGCTTTGGAGACTTTGTGAGTGGTGTTTGCTGTGGTGGTTGAGAGCGTTTCGACGGTGACCATGAGGGACTGAATCGACTCAGCCGTGGCAGATTGGGTGAGCGCCGCTTGGGAAATACCTTGGACGAGCGTGTTGACTTTTTGGGCGGTGACGGTGAGCTGGGCGAGGGTTTGCTTGGCGTTGCGGACTTGGTGACTGCTGTCGGCGGCTTGGGTCGTGCCTTCACTCATCGCTTCGGCGAGGGCACTAGTTTCGAGCTGGATGGACTCCACAATTTGGGTGATCTCACGAGCCGCTTGGGACGATCGCGAGGCTAGTCCGCCGATTTCGCTGGCAATAATCGCAAACCCTCGGCCCTGTTCCCCGGCCCGATTGGCTTCAAGTCCCGCATTCACCGACAGCACATCGGTCTGCACCGCAAATTCTTTGATCAACGACACGATTCGCGAGATTTGGGCAGAGGATTGGCCCAGTTGGCGAACCTTTTGGGCGGTGTCTTCAATCGTCGATCGCAGCATTGAGATTTTAGTCACCGCCAGATCCATGGATGTCTCGTTGGCGAAAACCGTTTCGTTAGCTTGCGAAGTGACTTGGCCTGCAAGGTGCGCTTGTTGAGCCACATAGGTCATCGAAGTCGTCATCTCTATCAAACGATTTCGGAACGCAGCGATCGCCGTAAACTGCTGTTCAGCATCCTGGGAGAGCGATCGGACGGATTCTTCGTCGTCTTTAAGTAAGGTATTGACTTGGCGGGTGGAATCTTGGACCTGAACCACGAGTTGCTGAAGATTTTTGATAATGCCATTGAAGAAATCAGCGATCGTCCCAAGATCACCTGTTGTCGCCGACGCGCGCACCGTCAGATCGCCCTGCGCCGAAGCGGAAATTTGCTGGAGGAGGACCATGATTTGAGACTGGAGATCGTTTTTGAGCGACTCCGTACTCTCGAACATTTGCTGCTGCTGTTGCAAGATTTGCGCTTGATCGAGGGCATAGCCGATTTGGTTCGCCAACTGGACAATGCTATTCATCTCATGAACTTGCCAGGTGCGCGGCCCACTGCATTGATGCACCGCCAACAAACCCATAAGTTGGTTATCTCGGCGAATCGGCGCAACAAGATTGGCCTGGACTTGGTACTGAGCCAAATGATCGCGGTGTCGATCGGACGTCACCCCATCCTGAACATCATCCAAACACCAGAAGGGCTGCGTATCTGCATCGGGTTTGTCGCTCAATTTTAACAGATCGTCGATCGCGACGCCCAATGCCACAGGATACGGTTTTACAACGGATTCAGCAACGGCAACGCCCTTGAACGTGCGATCGCTAAATTTATAAATCAACACGCGATCGGCTTGCATCATGGATTGGATTTCAGACACCGCTGTCTTAGTAATGCTATCAAAATCCAACGTTCTTCGCATTTTTTCGACAATGCTATTTAGACTTTGGGCTTCGCGAGTTTGACCTTCTTGCCGGGTGACTTCACCGGACAACGACTGTTCCGACGCCGTTAATCGATCGGCCATGTGGTTAAACTGCTGCGCGAGTTGACCGATTTCGTCCGTTGACATCACGGGCGCACGAGCCGTCCGATCGCCCTGAGCAAAGGCTTGCGTCGTGTCACTGAGCACCTGAACAGCTTGCAACACCGTCTTGCGAAAAAGCCAACGCCACAGCAAAATCATTGCCAACGACAGCAATAACACGGCAGACACTTGGAAAAGATGGGTCAGTAAGAGCGCATTCAGCCGATCTTCCGATGTGCCTCTGACCAGAAACGCCGGGGCCTGCGGCGAAAAAGTCTCTTGCACCCCTCCAGTAGGAGACTCAAAACTCCGATCGGGAAGCTGCTGCATCGCAACCGTGTACGTTCGATCGCCCAAGACAATTCGATCGGTAACGGCCTTTCCATTGCTCGATTGGGCCGCCGATTTCAGCAAATCCAACCGATCGATCGGCAATGGAATGCCCGGTTTAAGATCGTCAATCGACGTCGCAAGGGTAAAAACCTGCCCCTCACCCGATCGCTGATACACCGCGCTGTAGCCCCCTTCAAAAGCATCACGGGTATTTTTGACGATCGGCAGCTTTGCATTGACAATATCCCCAAAAACGATCGCCCCAATCACTTGAGCCGTCCCCGGATCTCGAATCGGCGTCACCACAAACCGCACTAAGGCATCCCCCGACTGTTCCCGAAACTCCATTGGCAGCGTTGGCGACTCCCGCATCACTTCGACTCTCGAAACCATAACGCTTGCTTTGATCTGACGACCGTCTCGAAGAACTTCCGTCACGAGTTGACTAGGATCAAAAACTTCACCTTTCCGGCTGGTATTAGCATTCGCAATAATTTTCTTATCTTTATTAACCAGCGTTGCATATTCCATTTGCCGCGCTTGAGTTTCGTTTCGTAAGGTCTGTTGGATTTGAACCGTATTGGCCGTATCACCATTTTTCACGGCATCGATCACCGCCGCGTTATCAGATTGACCCCGCGACCCAAACCCCATTTGGTTGACTTTGATGTTGTAGTTAGTCTTTGTGACGGCGAGTTCTGATTTTGACTGATCGGCTAACTGCCCTCGAAGGCTGGTCGTTGTCACCCACATCGTCCCCAACCCCAATCCAAGAATGGGCACGAGTTCACAGGCGATTAGCGAGAGGACTTGCTTGCGTCCCAGCGGCAAATTTTTAAACCCATCCAAAGCACGATCGAGCATGAGACATTACCGCTTTTATAAAGACAACCAGGGGACGTAGAGTGAGGTGATTTTCAGAAAAAGAAGAACCGGAGGCCCACTAGCCTCCCAATTCTGCGAGCTTCGGACGCACCGGAGTTAGACCAAAACTTTAGACCGACCCTTTAGACCGACACTAAGGTCAGCATCTGTTGCAGCGTCTTTAGGAGATCTTGTTCGCTGTAGGGCTTGGTGAGATAGGCTGCCGCACCTAAGCTGGTGGCGAGCTTGCGATATTTGTCCCCGCTCCGTGACGTGAGTAAGGCTACCGGAAGGTGACGAAGACTGGCATTCGATCGCAATCGGTTCAGCACCCCAAACCCGTCTAGGCGAGGCATTTCAATGTCACAAATTACCGCCGATACCGCAAGTCCGTTTTCGAGCTTGTCTACGGCATCCTGTCCATCTTTGGCCTGTTCCACCCGGTAGCCCGATCGCTCTAGCGTCAAGGCCAGGAAACGCCGGACATTGATAGAGTCATCCACAATCAGGACCGTCGGTTTGACCGCCGATCGAACGGGCATTAGGTTAGAAATCGGCATATCAGGGCGATCGCTAGAACGAGACCCGTAGGTGCTAATCCAGTGCAGCAGTTCACTCAAGTTCGCCAGCGGCACTACCCGACCATCGCCCAAAATCGTACAGCCACTAAACCCTGGGGGCAACGTTAGCGGCGCTTCAATCCGACGCAATGCCACTTCCTGCTCACCCCAGCAGCGATCGATTAGCAACGCCACTTTTTCGATGCCTCGTCGGGCGATGAGCAGCGTGGGTGCATTGAGCGTAGGCGTGTTTTCTAGACTCTGAGGCTGACGGGCGCAGTTGAAATTGAGCCATTCCCCAAGGCGGATGAGCGGCAGTCTTTCGTCGAGCACCTGCACCCGCTCTTGCGTGCCCACCATCACCACCGACTCAGGCTGAAACAGCATCACCGACTCGATCGCATCGTTAGGCAAGCCCAGCATCATCCCCTGGGATTCGGCCAGCAAAATCCGCACAATCGATAGCGTGTACGGCAGCGATAAGGTAAACGTGGTGCCGATGCCCGATTGAGTATTGACGCTAATCTCACCGCGAATCTGTTTGAGATTGTCGCGGACCACATCCATGCCCACCCCACGCCCCGACAGCGCCGTCACCGAATCGCTCGTGCTAAACCCCGGTTCAAAGATGAGCGACAACAGATCCGCCTCGCTAGCGGTGGCGAGTAAACCCGCATCCAACCCCATCTGTTCGGCCCGGTTACGCACCTTGTGAAGCGGAATGCCACTGCCGTCATCGCGGACGTAGATCTCGGTGCGATTGCCACGATGAAGGGCTTCAATCGTAATCACGCCTTCATCCGGTTTCCCAATCGCACGCCGAGCCTCAGGCGTTTCAATTCCGTGGTCAAAGGCATTGCGTAACAAATGCATCAATGGATCGCTTAGTGATTCTAGAATGTTGCGATCGATGAGCAAGTTACTGCCAATCACTTGGAGCTGCACCCGTTTGCCATACTGCAACGCCATCTCCCGCAGCGCACGGGGAAAGCGATCGGTGATGTCGCCGAGGGGACGCATCCGCAGTTGGGTTAATTTGCTTTGGAGCTGTTTGGCGGTTTTGTTGAGGTTGCGGGTGGTCTGGGTGGCGTCGTCGATGCTGAGGTCGAGATCGCTGGTGACTTCTTGGATTTGGACGACGGTTTCCATGATTTGCTGCGAGAGCGAATGCAGTTCACCGTAGCGATCGAGTTCGAG
>JAYUJY010000166.1:0-1215 GCA_043764895.1 Synechococcales cyanobacterium
TAGGGGCCTCATGGGATGCAACGATCAATTTACACTTTATGGAACATTGGCTCGATTCCTTAAAAAACAACTTAATATCTTAAGCCTGAGTAGTTACGATAATTCTGCAAAATAGAAACCAGATCGCCACCGCCACCAGAGCTACCTCCACCGCTGAGAACATTGCTCAGGTCGCCACCTTTTAAGACGCCGCTTAGGTTGCCACCGCCTAAAACGCCGCCCAGGTTGCCACCTTTTAAAACACTCCCTAATTCTCCGCCGCCAAACAGCCCCCCTGCACTAGAATCACTGCTCAATGGACCGCCTGAATTTCCTAAAATGTTTCCTAATCCACTCAGATCTGGATTGTTTAAACCAGGTACATCACCGCCACTAGGATTAAAACCGCCTGTGATTTGCGCGCTCACTGATGCGATCGGAATTGCCAATACAAACGCGATCGTACAGGGAAGTAGTTTTTTTATCGTACTTTTTGACATCTTAAAATACTCCTTATCATGGGTTAGCTAAAACTCAAACCACTGAAGCAGGTTGATGACCGATCGTTGGAGGCTCCAGAGGTCGGCCATTCTTTAGTGAACTCACCAGCTCTCGCCCAAACGAGGCGATCGCCCTTAGTGGCTGGTCTGGGTACTTCCGAAAGAAGGCGTTGCGGCACTCCGTTTCATTCGGATTATTCGCCACAACCGCAAGTAGTTCAGGACTTGGATAATATCGGGCATAGGTTGTCCGGTTGCCGTCGTCTATTAACCATTGAGAATACATTTCAGAAATTTGCGGGTAGAACCGTTCAGATGCGTTCACACCGATGACTTCACTGCTGTAACCAAAGAATGACTGAAAGCTTTTGATCGCAACAGGTTGAATCCGACCAATCAGACGCAGAGAAATGTTCTGGATAATCTTGGGGCCGGATACCGAGTTCAGCAGCGTGTTGGGGTCTTGAGCGGCCAAGCAAACCCGAATCCCTGCCTTCGCCCCGTTCGCGCAGAGGCGGGCAATCAAGGCTGCGATTTGAGACCATTCCATCAGCACCGAAAACTCATCTATGAAGAAGATTGACTCTCGGTGGGATAACGTCCGTCTGAGCGCCGCTGAATAGGCACTGAGAGCTAAGACGGCTGCATCCTCCGCATCCGACAAGCCACGCAGGGCAAAGACCAGCAATTGGCTATCCGTGCGGAACGTGGACGGTTTTGAAATCGCACTTCCCAC
>JAYUJY010000167.1:0-20474 GCA_043764895.1 Synechococcales cyanobacterium
AATAAGCCCTTTATTGAAATCAAAATGAGGGTCGCTATTAGCTTGCTTCTTCGTTGGGTTTAGGGTTCGGCGAGCCAAACCCCTACATTCTCTGAAACCTGGATGTGTAGGGGCATGGCACGCCGTACCCCAAACCTAACGAAGAGATTCTAAATACCTGGCTTATTTAAGCCGCAGACTACTAGAAAGTTTGAAAGCCTTTGGATTGCTAGGTCGGATGCTCTCTAATATCATGCTGATGGAGCCATTTCGAAATGCCGCGATCGAGTGGGATGTGCGAAATAGTCGAGAAAAGGTGTTCCAGTTGGAAGGTGAACTCACGCGAGAAGCAAAACGAAAAAACCTCAATTCTTGAAGAACGATCGTCCGCGCATGTGGATTTTGACACCAACGTTCTCGCCTGCGCTGCAAAAGGGATCGGGCGCTCAAGAGACGCGATCGTGGGGAAAAGGGATTTATTTTCTAGCGCCGATCGATCGGACCGCCGTGGTGGTGATTCATCAATTACCGAAAACGATCGATACGTTGTTTTTGAGGCTTTTGGGGCGCGGTACGGTGCAGGCAGACGCTGTGAATGAATTGACCGCACTCCCGTTAGATCATCCTTGCCGAGGGGAAACGCTGCACCACATCTCACGGTTGCAAATCAACCTCAAACTACGGCAAAATAAGACCAAAGATTTACAGGAGATCATCATGAATTTAGCACCAGCCTATGACAAGTGACTAGAAGAGACGTTGACGAAAGGTCGCGTGGAAGGTCGCGTGGAGACTCAAATAGACATCGCACGACGAATGCTGCAAAAAAATGTGGCGTTGAGTGATGTTGCTGACTTTACTGGACTGCCCATTGATGTCCTGCAAACGCTTCGATCGAATCCCACATCAATTTAATCACCACTGAATTTAGGCACGTTAATTAATAGTTGAGTTAGTTGAGTTAGCGTATGGAACAACCGATTATTCCCATGTCATTTGAAGAGTTCGATAGAATGGAACGTCCTTTTGGGTGGAAGGTTGAGTATTGGGATGGGTGTGCCCGACTGACGCCTCGATCGGTTGGGGTAAAAACGACCATTAATCTAGTCCCCCGCCCGTTAAGCCCCCACCCTTATACGCTTATTTCAGTTAGCCCCGACGATCGCGATCGGATGCTGGCCGCCTATTTTGAGTCATTCTCGGTTTCGGTCGAGTTCTGTGGGTGGCCGCCGGAAATGATTCATGAGAGTGCAGCACGGAACGTTGGAAAGTACTTTTCAGGAACGAAAGGAGAACCGCTCTCTGCCTCGGTAATCGCGTTGGCTCCGGGATGCCCAGATATTGTGGGAGTGGCGTTGTTTATTGACCGACCGGAAAAAGGGGCCTATCTGGATTTGCTGTACGTGCGGACTGATTTTCAGCGTCAAGGGGTGGCGACGGCGATGTTGAATGGGGCGATCGATTGTCTGATTAAATCTGGCTTCAAGACATTATCAAGTACGTATCATGTCTGCAATGAACCGAGCCGTCTGTGGCATCATGAGCATGGATTTGTGGATCAGTATGATAAGTATTATGCACATCTGAAGGTCGGCTGGTATCAATCGGAGATTTGGCGGCGGGAGACATTGGGGTTGACGGATGGATTGGAGGAGATGAAGCAGGCGTGCGATCGATGGGCCTCTCAGACGGATTGGGATGCCTTTGATTAAATGGATTTTCAAGTGATTTAAGTGTAAGGTCTGGTGAATTAAGGTAATCTCAGTCATGAGGGATTTTGGGTGGTGTGGTTACGCCTAGGACTCTATCTCCTAGAAACCTTCAACCTTTTGTCCTGTACCAAGCGATCGTTTATGTCTGACAGACCCACCAAACCCGCCCCAAAGGAAACCCTCTGGGAAAACGTAAAAGTCCTCGCGATCGCATTGGTGATTGCGTTGCTGGTGCGAACTTACATTGCAGAACCTCGATTCATCCCTTCAGAATCTATGCTGCCCACACTTAAAGTGGACGATCGACTCATCATTGAAAAAGTATCCTACTGGACCCAAACGCCAAAATCCGGCGACATTGTGGTCTTCAGTCCACCCGAACTCCTCCAAAAAATGACGGGCTACGGCAAAGATCAAGCGCTCATCAAACGCATTATCGGGATTCCCGGCGATCGCATCCTGATTCAAAACGGCAAGGTCAACGTCAACGGCACCGATCGAAACGAAAGATTCATCAACGAAGCGCCCAACTACGTCTGCCCCAGTTCCGCCACTCCCTTCTGCCAAAGCGTTGAACCGGGCAAACCCTTCAAGGTGCCCGCTGAGTCTTATTTCGTGATGGGTGATAATCGGAATAATAGCAACGACTCTCATGTGTGGGGATTTTTGCCGAAAAAAGAAATTATCGGACGGGCGTGGGTGAGGTTTTGGCCCTTCGATCGGTGGGGTTCATTCTAGGCACGGGGTTCAAAATACAGGATCAAATACAGGATCAAATACAGGGTTTAAAAATCGTTGGGACTAAAAATAGTTTCACTTCCAAAAAATGATGCGATCATGGAACAGTGGCCTAAAAAAAAGTGACCCATGAGTCGTTCGAGTGTGAGCATCCAACCTAATTTTTGGTCCCGATTAGACGGACTATCCCAGAGCGATCGGAGTGCAATAGCTCAGAAAATTTTGCTGGGGCATCTTTGGCTGACAATAGTGGGATTGGCGGTGCGCGTTTGGATGGGATGGGCGACCCAATCGCTGAGTTTGCTAGGGGATTCGCTTCATACGTTGATTGATGCCGTGAGCGCAACGTTGAGCTTGATGGCGTTGTCCTCACCCGATCGCTTTAATGGCCGCGAATCGTGGTCTCATGGGCCACTGGAAACGGTGCTTATTCTGGCTTTGACGGCTATCCTCGGCTTCGGTGGGTTGAGCTTGGGATCTGTTGCTCTTCATCAGCTTACCCTGACGCCGACGTTGGCGATGATGCCTGCTGTCACAATCACTGCTGCGATGATTCAAGTGATGGCGATCGTGATCATCATTCAGAGTGCCGTTGCGTTTTTTCAGTATCGCATCGGACGTCATCTGAGTAGCATTGCTTTGAAGGTCCATGCGTTGCAGTTTTTGCAGGATGTGTGGCTCAATGTTGGATTATTGCTGTCGCTCATATTGATTTCACTCGGCTATCGCTGGCTCGATTCTATGCTCACAATAGCCTTGGTTTTGACCTCTGGAATCAGCTTATGGCGCGTGATTCACCGACAGTTGCCTACCTTGATTCGGCCCGTTGCGATCGCCCCAGAAGCCCTGAAGCAACTGGGGCGTCAGGTGCAGGGCGTGACGCAATGTGTAAACGTGCAATCACGGGGAGTTGTGGGTCGTCAGGTGTGGGTCGAGATGACGCTGGTCCTGCATCCGGAATTTATGGGATCTCAAAATTGGGTGACGCAGCAGATTGAGGCATTGATTCGCGATCGCTACGGCCCGGTGCAGGTGAGAATTGAGGTGACGAGCGATCGGCTAGAGAAAGAAGAGGACCGAGAATAATCTGAAGAAACTTTCCAACTGTTCTCTAATTGCGATCGCCCTTCTACTCAGATATCCTCAACAATCATTGTTTGGAAATACTTGAGAATTTGCAAAACACGATCGAGATCATTTCCTTCATTCAGCATTGAGAACAGATTAGACGTTGCATATTTAGGAATCCCATTCGTGATCTGGAGTTTGAGAAAAAGGAATTCACTTCCATTCACCACAAGCCCAAAACAAGGACGATGCACCCGAGGATTTGCTAGCATATAAGCGAGTGTTTGAGGAATCGCTTTAGTGATGGAGAACTCCGAATTTTTCGCTTCAATAACCGTCACCCAAAGCATCTCCTGAACCACCAAAACATCAATGCTCCCTTGAATGATTTCACCTTCATCTTCCGCACTCACTCGAATACTTGCTTCCCCCTCCACCCGAATCGGAGGCTCATAAAACCCAGCCAGATCCAAAATCGGAGAAAGCACCACCATTTTTACAATGCTTTCCATGACTGGATATTCCAACAAATATAGATAATTACGTTTCAGTCGATCGAGCACTCTATGTTCTGCTTCAAGGAGCACAGCACTCTGATTGCGCCATTCTAAAAAGAAATCTGCCGCTTCAGATTTTTGGAGATTGAAGCGAGTTTTGAGGTCGTGGAGTTTGAGGGTGTGAGGTGCGATCGTTTTGACAGTCATGCGTAATGAATCAAGAGTGGACCACACCTCTCATCATAGCCCTTTATCCTACGCCTTCAAAAGCACGCAGCAATGCAAACACCAAAAATAATACGCCTCCGATCGCCGTAATTACTTTTTCAGATAAACGCGAGGCAATCGGTTTTCCGGCATACACCGCGATCGCCGCGCAAATAGCATGGCCCAACACCCCGCCAACCATCACACTCAGCGGACTATGCACCGCTGCCAAATTCGCCGTTGCAAACTGCGTCCGATCGCCCCACTCTGCCAAAAACGTCATCACAAAGGATTGGGACATGACCGCCCAGCCTGTTTTCATCGCAGATTCTCGTTCTGAAATCACATCACAAGCTTCTTGCTCCACATTAGCTAGGGTGCTATCCCTCATCTGACTCGCGTCATACAACAGCTTCATCCCAAACCCCAAAAATATCGCAATCGTACTGTAATGCACCATCGCTTTAGGCAACAGCGTCAACACCTGCCCCATCATCACCGACAACACGGTCATCACCGCTAATGCAGTCGTCGCCCCCACAAACACCCAACGCCGAGGAAACCGCATCGCTAAACAGAGCGAGATGAAAAAAGTCTTATCGCCCAGCTCTGAAATCGTAATCAGTAATAGACTCGCTGTAAACCCTGAAGTAAACCCATTCAACATGACCATTCCCGATTGCTTTCTCCTACCTTAGAGCACGGCGATCGCATTGCGGAGAAGATGAAAAAACTATGAGAGAAATTCAGCACAATCCCTACATCCATTTTTCAATGGTCAAATCTATAATGGACAATGATCCCATCGAACCGTATCTCAGGAAATCAGACCCATGAGTGTTGTGCTGCCGTTGTGCTTGTTAGTTGCCGTTGGATGTCTCGCCTACGGATGGTGGCGCGATCGTCACCCAAGCCGCACTCGCAAGAACAAACGCCGCGATCAAGGAGGCAGCGTCCCCGCTCATCTCCTCCAAGCCGTCAAAGGCGATCGTGCCCTCGCCCACCGATTGCTCCAAGGCGCACGCCTCAAATATCCCGATAAAACAGAAAAGTGGTACGTCGAAAAAGTCATTTACGACATCCAACGCGATGGAGCCGGAAGCGCCTTTCGTCGATAAGGATTAATACTGTGAAATGTAACGGAAATTACACAATTAAGAATTTGTAATAATAAATGGTCCCAAATCAGTTTAAGTTTGCATGGAGCGTTTTTCGTATGTTCTATGTCGCTCATCCATCGTTTAAAAGTAGTGTTGGGAAATTATTAGATGAGTAACTTAGCATTAAAACTCCGCGAAGGCACCCAAAAGGCGCATACGATGGCGGAAAACACGGGCTTCATTGCCTGTTTTCTGCGTGGAACGGTCGAAAAGCAGTCCTATCGTAAGTTAGTGGCCAATCTGTATTTTGTGTATTCGGCCATGGAAGAGGCGATGCACCAGCTCAAAAATCATCCGGTGATGAGCCAGATGTACTTTCCTGAACTCGATCGCAAACTCAGTTTAGAGCAGGATTTGGAGTTTTATTACGGGCCAAACTGGAAGAATGAGGTGTCGGCGTCCACTGCAACTCAAGCTTATGTTGCGCAGATCAAGAAAATTGCAGTAGCCGATCCTGAGTTGCTCATTGCGCATCTTTACACGCGGTACATTGGCGATCTGTCGGGTGGACAAATCCTCAAAAAAATCGCCGTGAATGCGATGAATTTGAATGAAGGCGAAGGCACTAGCTTCTACGAGTTTGCGCAGATCCCGGATGAAAAAGAATTTAAAACGATGTACCGCAGCACCTTAAATGGGCTGGCCGTATCGGACGAAAAGGGCGATGCGATCGTCGAGGAAGCGAACGATGCCTTTAAGCACAACATGGACATGTTCCAAGAACTCGAAGGCAACTTAGTTAAAGCGATCGGCATTCAGCTCTTCAACTTACTGACCCGCCGTAAGCGCAAAGGCACGACCGAACTCGAACCTGCATAAGTTTTGAGCAAAGGCGATAGAGTTTTATACTGTGAGTGCAGAGGAGGAATGGCAGAGATGCTGTTACTCCTTTTTTATGGGGACGACTAGCGTGGTTTCAGGCCATTGGTTTCAGCACAGTCGTTTCTAGGCGCATTTTTGGTAGATAATTGCCGCAGCTTGACGTCCAGTTTTTAGTTTTCCTATGAATCACCCTTCAACCGCGTCTCTATGGGAACGCTTCACCCTTCAGTCTTTGCCGCTATACCAATGGCGATCGGCGAGCTATGTTGCGCGTGCAATTGGCGCATTGCAGGGGTGGCGATCGGGGAGTGTCCTGTTCCAGTATGGGGATGCGATTGCACTGGGCTTTTTGGCGGTGTTGTTTGGGCTTGCGCCTTATGTCTCGACGACGTTAATCAGCGTGCTGCTCGTTGCTTGTATTAGCTTTTGGTTGTTGTTAACCCTGGCTGAGGAGAAGGGCGAAACCGTCGGCTGGGGCCTGACGCCGATTCATTTGGGGGTGATGCTGTACTGGGGCATTTCGACGGTGGCGGCAGGGGTGTCGCCTGTGAAGACCTCGGCGCTGATTGGGCTGGGCAAGCTGACGCTGTATCTGTTGCTGTTTGTGGTGATGGCACGGGTGCTGCGATTCGAGAAGTGGCGATCGTTTTTGGTGAGCGTGTGTTTGTTGACGGCGCTTCCGGTGAGCTATTACGGGATATGGCAATATTATGCGGGCGTTCCACCGTTGGCAACGTGGTCTGATCCGGGTTCGGAAGCTGGGAATTTTACGCGGGCTTATAGTTTTTTAGGCAATCCAAATTTACTGTCGAGCTATCTGATTCCGGCGGTGTCTTATAGTCTGATGGCCATTTTTGCTTGGCCTGGACCCATTCGTAAAACCTTGGCGGTTGCGATGCTGGGGTGTAATATCGCCTGCATTATGTTTACGGGGAGTCGGGGCGCGGGGATTGGGCTGGTGCTAATGTTTGGGACGTTGGTGCTGATGATTGGGTTTTGGTTGGATTGGTATCGACGCAAGTGGGTGTTGCCTGCGATC
Source organism: Synechococcales cyanobacterium (assembly GCA_043764895.1). Taxonomy (GTDB): domain Bacteria; phylum Cyanobacteriota; class Cyanobacteriia; order Leptolyngbyales; family Leptolyngbyaceae; genus JAAFJU01. Next base: position 7,223 of record JAYUJY010000167.1, read on the forward strand.
GGTGCTGGGTTGGTGGGCACTTTGGTGGTGAGTTTGGTGTTGGTGCCATCCCTGCGAAATCGGGTGTTGACGATGTTTGTGGGTCGGGGCGATAGCAGTAATAATTATCGAATTAACGTCTGGCAGTCGGTGCTTCAGATGATTAAGGCGCGTCCGGTGTTGGGCATTGGGCCGGGAGATGATGCATTTAAAAAAATGTATCCGCTGTATTCACGCATTGGCTTTACGGCGCTAAGTTCCTATTCGGTGCTCCTTGAAATTGCGGTGGAGACGGGGCTGGTGGGGTTATCGTGTTTTGTGTGGCTGTTGCTGGTGACGTTTACGCAAGCGGGAGTGCAGTTGCGCAAACTTCGAGATGGATCCAATGTGCAGGGGTTTTGGTTGATGGGAGCGGTGGGATCGATGGTGGGCCTGTTGGGTCAGGGCGTCGTCGATACGGTGTGGTACCGTCCGCAGGTGAATACGCTGTGGTGGTTGGCCGTCGCGATCGTCGCTAGTTTTTATAGCGCACTCCCTACGGATGTCAGAAAAGCGGCCCCTCGGCTCCCGGAGTTGGAGTAAGTTTAAAATTGCGTTAAGAAGCAATAATCAATCCACTGAGCACTGAGAGTTGGGATTATGAATGCAGTCGAAATCGAAGAAGCCGTGGGGATGCACTATACGAGTGTGCCGAATATCGTCATACCTAAATCTTAACCTAAAGTGTGTTCTTCAAAACTTTACAAATCCAGTGAGATAACGGTAATCTCCTGACAAAGGAAGATCCTGTTGTTGAATCAGACTAAACATGTCATCAAAATATAGGTGAGTTTGAGAAAGTTTTCGATCGAGATTCTGAGAAATTTCTGATTAAATCTAACGCAAATCATTGAGGTCATACTATGTCTACCGTCACACTTGAAGGTTTTGCATCACTTCCCGCAGACACCTTTGCTCCAGGCCCAAAATCGGGACAGCTCATTGATGCCAATGGTCGAAAGGGACCCTTTGTCAGCCAACCTGTTCAAGGCTTCAGTGCGGTCCAATTTGCCTCTGAAACGGCATTCTGGTTCATGCCTGACAATGGCTATGGGGCCAAGACGAATAGCAGTGACTTTCTGCTCAGAATCTACAAAGTTGATCCGAGCTTCCAAGGCTATGAACCCGGTGGAAACGGATCGGTTTCGGTCGGTCTAGAGACCTTTATTCAGCTCTCTGATCCCAACAAGAAAATCAATTTTAAAATCACGAATGAAACCTCAAGCGATCGACTGCTCACAGGAGCTGACTTAGATATTGAATCCTTGGTGATTGCGAAAGATGGCACCCTGTGGATCGGTGAAGAATTTGGGCCTTATCTTCTCCATTTCGACGCAAAAGGTCAGTTACTAGACGCTCCGATCGCAACACCCAATCCCGTTAAATTCAACACTTTAAACGGACAAAGCCCGATCGTCATCGGCCATCGGGGTGCAAGCGGTGAACTTCCCGAACACACGTTAGCGGCCTACAAACTGGCGATCGCACGCGGTGCAGATTTCATTGAGCCGGACTTAGTGGTGACCAAGGACGGAGTGCTGATTGCCCGCCATGAACCCGATATTACAGGCACGACGGACGTCTCGACTCGCCGCGAGTTTGCTAGTCGGAAGACCACTAAACTGATTGATGGCGTGGCTACTACGGGTTGGTTTGCAGAGGACTTTACGTTGGCGGAGATCAAGACTCTTCGCGCTGTGGAGCGATTGGCCTTTCGATCGCAGGCTGCCAATGGATTGTATGAAATTCCGACCCTAGACGAAATTATTGCACTGGTGAAAGAAACCGAAAAATCAACAAGGCAAAAAATCGGCATCTATCCCGAAACAAAACATCCAACCTACTTTTCTGAGAAGGGCTACAACACCAGCCAACTCTTAATTGATACCTTAGTTAAGAACAAATTTACCGATCCCGATCGGATTTATATTCAATCCTTTGAAGTGGGAAATTTGAAGGCATTGCATAGCACTATTATGCCCAAGGCTGGGGTTGATATTCCACTGATTCAACTGTTAGATGCAGACGACGTTCGCAACGACGGATCGCTGATTGAAATCCAGCCCTATGACTTTGTGAAGAGTGGAACGAATCTGACCTATGGTGATTTGCGAACGCCAACTGGGCTAAAAGAAATTGCGACCTATGCAGATGGAATTGGCCCTTGGAAACGGATGATTGTATCCGTTAAAACGGTAGACAAAAATGGGGACGGTAAGCCGGATGACTTAAACGCGGATGGGGTGATTAATGATGCTGACAAAGTGACCTTAGCGCCCACGAGTCTGGTTCAAGATGCTCATGCTGCTGGACTTTTAGTGCATCCCTATACTTTCCGAAATGAACCCCGATATCTAGCCTCTGACTACAATGGCAACCCTGAATTGGAACTGCGACAGTTTATTCAGATTGGAGTAGATGGATTCTTTGACGATTTTCCAGGGACCGGAGATTTGGTGCGCGATCAATTTGTGAGTCCATTCGTTCGATCGCCCCAACATCCTGATGTGTTAGCAACCACTACGCTGAACACTCCCATTGGACCCATTACTAAAACCAATGCCGTTGCGAATTTGGGAGGCTCTAAAGGCTTTGAAGGAATGGCGATTAATCCTGATAAAACGAAGCTTTATCCCTTACTTGAAGGCACGGTAGTCGGCGACCCCACAGGAAGTTTACGGCTGTATCAGTTTGATTTAGCCTCTCAAAAATATGAGGGAATCATCGGTCGCTATAAGCTTGACAACCCGAATTATGCGATCGGTGACCTAGCGGTAATCAACGCCAATGAATATCTTGTCATTGAGCGAGACAATAACCAAGCCGACGCCGCACAATTTAAGAAGGTCTTCAAAATTGACCTCTCGCAGAAAGATGTTAATGGCTTTTTTGCGAAAGAAGAAGTGGCTGACTTGCTCAATATTCGAGATTTTAAAGACGTGAATAAAGATGGAAACACGACGTACAAAATGCCCTTTGTTACGATCGAAAATGTTCTCGTCATTGATGAATCAACGATTCTAGTGGCCAATGACAATAACTACCCATTCTCCTTAGGTCGCCCCGGTTCCATCGATAATACTGAGATGGTTATTTTAGGCTTGAGCGAACCGCTAAGACTTGATCCTAGGGTTGGGTTGGCAGGCGTAAATTTACCCAAGATAAAGCTAACGGGAACCCTAAAAAGTGACACTCTTTATGGCACCTCTACCCGTGAATTCTTCGATGCTGGGGAAGGCAACAATATCTTGTTTGGGAACGGTGGACAAGATGTCATGCTGGCAGGCAATGGTAATACGATCGCGTACGGTGGGTCGCAGGATGATACTTTCTTCTTCGGCAACGGCAACAATACTATTTACGCCAATGACGGCAACAACCGCATTACCGTTGGCAATGGCAAAAATACGCTGTTTGGAGGCTCGGGAAATGATGTGATTATTTCAGGTTCGGGTGATGATTTGATCTACGCTAATGACGGTAATAACGTGATCTCAGCCGGAGCTGGAGACAATACGGTGTACAGCGGGTCAGGAGCCGATCGCTTTATCTTGAACCCGAAAGGAAACACCAGTATTATTGGATTTGGGAGCAACGATCGAATTTCGCTGGGGGGCGGATTGAAGTTCACTAATTTGACCCTTAAGCAAGTCGGCGCAGACACCGTTCTATCCGTTGGAACGACTCCGATTGCGACTCTAAAATGGACTCAAAGTAGTTCAGTGAATGCCGGATTATTTATCTAATTCAATCAGTATCTGAGGGGTCATTTATCTTTCCCCTCTTTTAATCTGAGTGTGCTTGTAAAATGATTGGTTCCCCCATGAATATGCCCCAAACGGTTCGTTTTTCCAGCTTCAATGCCTCGCTCAACCGAAATGCAGAAGGTCAATTAGTCAAAGATTTATCTACTCCAAATAATCTTCAAGCCAAGACCGTTGCCGAAATTATTCAGCGCAATAATCCAGATGTTTTGTTGCTGAATGAATTTGATTATGTTAGTGCTGACCCGCTATCCCCTGTTAAGCTATTCCAGAAAAACTATTTGGGGGTGAGCCAAAATGGAGCCAGCCCGATCGATTATCCTTACGTCTACATTGCACCCTCTAATACTGGCATTGCCTCAGGATTTGACCTAAACAACAATGGAGTTGCCGTCACGATTCCGAATACCGCTGGTTACGGAGACGATGCATTTGGGTTTGGTAATTTTCCTGGACAGTTTGGCTTAGTATTGTTGTCAAAATATCCGATCGATACGGCCAATGTTCGCACTTTTCAGAACTTTCTTTGGAAAGACATGCCAGGAAATTTGCTCACTAATGACCCTACGGTGAACAATCCTGCAACCTCCGTCAACGAAAATCTAACGGGCTTCTACTCTCCGCAAGAACAATCGGTCCTCAGATTATCTTCAAAGAGCCACTGGGATGTGCCGATCGTGGTCAATGGTGACACCGTTCATGTTCTCGTCAGCCACCCTACTCCGCCCGTGTTTGATGGTCCTGAAGATCGCAATGGCAAGCGAAACCACGATGAAATTCGCTTCTGGTCCGATTACATTACGCCAACACGTTCAGGCTATATCTACGATGATCAAGGCAACAGGGGTGGACTAGATTCACAAGAACGCTTTGTCATTATGGGCGACCAAAACGCGGATCCCTACGATGGTGATAGCTACGATCGCGCCATCCTGCAATTGTTGCAAAACCCTAATATCAACACAAACTTCATTCCGACGAGTGACGGTGGACCACAACAATCAGAATTGCAAAAAGGTGCTAACTTAACCCAAAGTGGCAATCCAGCATTCGATACCGCAGATTTTTCAGACACGACACCCGGCAACCTTCGAGTGGACTATGTATTGCCATCAAACAATTTGCAAATTACTGATTCCCGAGTCTATTGGCCAAAGAATACTGACTCGCAATTTCCGCTTGTTGGAATCTTCGATCCAAAAATTCCAGGTGGATTTGCAAGTTCTGATCACCGCCTAGTTTGGGCTGATATTAATGTTGGCCAACAGTCACTTGCTAAAACAATATCCCAGCCTATTTTTATGGGTCAAACAGTTTTTAAAACTGGGTTTATACCGGAAGGAAATGCAGGAAAGCTAACCGATCAAGCAGTTCCGATCGGAGGCTTGTCGGGGATCACTTACGATGCAATAACCAATCGTTACTTTGCCATTTCAGACGATCGCTCCGAAATTGCTCCGGCACGGTTTTATACGCTAGAAATCAATCCTGCGGGTGATGCGGCTAACTTTATTGCCGTGACCGCGCTGAAAAATGCTCAAGGTAAACCCTATGAAAAATTTGCCGTTGACCCCGAAGGCATTGCATTTACCGATCGCAATACTCTCTTTATTTCATCTGAAGGTGAAGTTCGGCCTGACCTCGGTCGCGTCACGAATCCATCCATTAGTGAGTATTCAGCAACAACGGGCGAACTCATTCGATCGTTAATGGTTCCGAAGAAGTTTCTTCCCGTAATCGAAGATACGAATAAAAACGCTAAGATTGACACCACTGAAAAAGCGATCGCGGGTATTCGGAATAATCTCGCTTTTGAAAGTCTGACCCTTTCACCGAATCAACAGTTTCTCTATACGGCAAACGAAGCAGCCCTCTTCCAAGATGGCAACATTCCCAGCCGAACGGAAGGAAGCCGAAACCGAATTGTTCAATATAATGTGGCAACGGGGCAGCCCGAAAAAGAATACTTATACCTAACAGAGGCGATTCCAAAAGAGGCCAGCACGCCAACAGGATTTAAAGACAACGGTTTAGTAGACTTGGTTGCGGTCGATGACCAGGGCACATTTATCGCCATGGAACGCTCGTTTGCTCAAGGGGTTGGCAACACCATTCGGCTTTACGAAATCAGTCTTCAAGGGGCAACCGACATCAGTTTCTACGATGGACTCAATGCCCTTACTCCGTCGAAATTAGCGGCGATCGAACCCGTTCAAAAACGATTGTTGCTAGACTTGGACGATCTCAAGCTTCCCACCGGACTCGATAATATCGAAGGGATTGCGCTCGGTCCTCAGTTGCCCGATGGTCGTCAATCGATCGTTCTGACGAGCGACAACAACTTTAGTGCTAATCAGTTCACTCAAATTATCACCCTTAGCACAACACTAACCCTTGGAGAACTCGGACAAAATCAAACCTTTTTGGGGGGAGTGGGTGATGATATCGTGAATCGATTTACAGGAAACCAAACCATCTTTGCCAGCGAAGGTCGAAATCAAATTACGACTGGAACGGGCAATGACTTAGTGTACGGTGGCTCGATGGCCGATGTGATTCGGACGGGGTCCGGAAACGACATTATCTTTGCTGCAGAAGGAAACAACATCATTCATGCGGGATCCGGCGATGATGTGATCTATTCCGGTTCTGGCGATGACACCATAGACGGAGGTGCCGGAAACGATACCCTCTGGCTAGGCGGAGGCAACGACACTATTGTTCTTGCTCGCGGCAACGGAAGGGACCTGATTAATAACTACCAAGCTGGACGCACGAAGTTTAGCTTCTCCGGTGGATTAACATCAAAAGATCTATCATTTGCCCAGGTTAATGGCTCAACTCTCATCCAATCAGGCGGTGAAATCTTAGCCCAACTAGTGTCCGCGATCGGGATCAACTCGATTTAGGAATCAGTCTAAATAAAAGTCACTGTTCAATGACTTAGGAGTCCTTCGATCGGCTGTGTTCTAATTCTTGAATAGTGACTATAGTCATAAATCAGTTCATTTATAGTTAGGATGTATGTCTTGATTGTCCTTCACCATTTAAACCATTCTCGTTCTCAGCGCATCCTCTGGCTACTTGAAGAGCTTGAGTTAGACTATGAGATTCAGTATTACGATCGCGACCCAGAAACCCTGCTGGCTCCACCCGCTCTCCGTCAGGTTCATCCATTAGGTAAATCACCTGTAATTACGGACGGGGATCTTACGTTAGCTGAGTCTGGAGCGATTATTGAGTACCTCATCGATCGATATGGCGAGGGACGATTGGCACCGATTCCTGAGACTCCTGAGCGACTCCGATATCGCTACTGGCTCCATTATGCGGAAGGTTCAGCAATGCCGCCCCTGCTCTTAAAATTAGTGTTCGATCGGCTTGAGCGGGAGCCTCTACCGTTCTTTATAAAACCGATCGCACGACTGATTTCAAATCGGGTCAAAAGCTCGTTTATTACACCTCAAATAACACAGCACTTCGACTATCTAGAAGCTGAGCTAGGAAAAAATCTATGGTTTGTCAATAATGACTTCACTGCCGCTGATATTCAGATGAGTTTTCCCATAGAACTCGTGGGCATGGACGTCAGCCGCCCTAATCTAATGGCCTATCTCGATAGAATTCATACTCGCCCTGCGTATCAGCGTGCCTTGAACCGAGGTGGACCCTTCGAGCTAGCGAGTCAACTTAAATGAACCCCTTAAATGAACCCCTTACGTCATCATCAGAGCGATCAGCAACATCTAGTTTTACAACTGATTTTACTCATCGGCTGATGATGATTAAGCCTGTTAAGCAGTGACCTCTTCAAGCGTTTTGTGGCCAATCTTGTGAAGAACTTGATTGGCTTGATTGATGTCACGATCGCTTCCCATAACAATCACTCCAAACTTACCTGCACTAATTTCAGATTCATATCGGAGTGCCTCGGTACTCGTGATTCCAAGTCCCATTAGAAAGACCGCGATTCCTTCAGATTCAGAAAGTTCTTTCCAGTTTAAGGTTCCATGCTTCGAATCAGTATCTTGATAATTTTTTCCTAGAATTGAAATTTTGTGAGTATCTAAACCCGCCTTTTTCATTTTTGTAACGATCGCTTCGGCCTCAGTCAATGACCCGAAAAGATCAACAATCGTGTACTTGTCGCTCAGTGAAGGACTTTCGCTCCGATCATTAATGTCTCCCGGCGTCTCGACGTACATCTCCGGTTCTACTCCATAGTTATTGGCTAGACCTTCTTGATCCATCGTATAGCCACCTGTTGTATCAATGCTACCAGGTGCCTCAGAATTCTTAGGAAGCTGCTTATAACGATCGCCTTCACGGTCTTTACGGGCGGCAGTTTCGGCTGGAATAATGTGAGGATCGTAGGAGTCAGGAGTGGAGGGGTTCACAGTCTTATCTTCGGTGGGTAAAGTCATGATAGGTTTCTCCTTGTATTAGGTTAAAGATGACGATCGACCAGTATTTTGATCGCCTGAGTAATAGATACACTTATAACAGGCCCATGTTTGAATTCGTGTTTGAATTCGTGTTTGAACTGGAGTATTGCGACTGTCATTGTGGGCTTGAATAGTTGGCTGCTAGGGCAGACTTTTTGGGGATAGATAAATTTACATTAAAAATGACCCTGTTGCGAGTTCTTCAACAGGGTTATGAGGTCTCAGAATCGATCAACTGTTCTGGTTAGAGCTAATCGATCGAACCTTTAGATGTCTAGATCGGTCATGTTCATGCGAGGACCAAAGGTTTCGATGAATTCCCGGCGGGGGGCCACTCGATCGCCCATTAGCATGGTAAACACGCGATCGGCTTCGGCAGCATCTTCGATTTCAATCCGACGCAATGTGCGCGTTTCAGGATTCATCGTAGTTTCCCAAAGCTGTTTCGGCATCATTTCACCGAGACCTTTAAATCGCTGGATATTGTAGTTTGCATTAGCTGGAAACTCAGCGATTCGTGCTCTTAGATCGCGTTCGCTGTAACAATAGTTATGCTGTTTACCACGTTCTAGTTTGTACAGCGGTGGGCAGGCGATGTAGACAAATCCACGATCGACCATTTCACGTTTGTAGCGATAGAAGAACGTTAACAGCAAGGTTCTAATGTGCGCTCCATCCACATCCGCATCGGTCATGATAATAATGCGGTGGTAGCGTAAGTTTGCTACATCAAAGTCTTCACCTTTAATTCCCAATCCCAACGCCGTAATCAACGATTGAATTTCGGTGTTTTTGTAGATCTTTGAATCATCGGTTTTTTCAATGTTCAAGATCTTCCCACGCAAAGGTAGAATCGCTTGGAATTTACGATCGCGACCTTGTTTTGCCGAACCACCTGCCGAATCGCCCTCAACGATGTAAATTTCTGATTCAGCCGGATCTCTAGAGGCACAATCAGCCAATTTACCGGGCAATGTTGAAGATTCTAGGACCGATTTTCGGCGGACCAAATCGCGAGCGCGACGGGCAGCTTCAGCGGCATTAAACGACTGAATCGCTTTTTCTAAGATTGAATCTGCAACCTGAGGTCGAAACTCTAGATACTCCGTTAGAACCTCGTTCACCAACGAATCTACGATGCCGCGCACTTCACTATTGCCCAGCTTAGTCTTCGTTTGGCCTTCAAATTCTGGGTCAGGAACTTTTACCGAAATCACCGCCGTCAGCCCTTCTCGGATGTTCTCACCCGCTAAGTTAGGAACGCCTTCCTTAAGCTTGCCGCGCTTTCGGGCGAAGTTGTTGAGGGTGCGGGTGAGGACGGTTTTTAGGCCTTCAAGGTGGGTTCCGCCATCGATCGTTCGGATGTTGTTTGCAAAGCCCAAAATATTGTCGGTATAGGCATCAATACACCACTGCAACGATACTTCAACCTGCACATTGTTGCGCTCGGCGTTGATGTAAATAATCTCTTCGTGGAGATGTTGCTTATCGCGATTCATGTACTGGACGTATTCTTTGATTCCACCTTCATAGAAGTAGGTTTCAATGCGAGGTTCGCCGTCTTTTAGGGCACTTTCGCGTCGATCGGTGAAGACAATCTTCACGCCACCATTTAGGTAAGCCAGCTCTCTCAAACGGCCCGACAGCGTATTGTAATCAAACTCGGTTGTCTCTGTAAAAATCGTATCGTCCGGCATGAAGTGAACTTGCGTGCCCGTGCGATCGCCTGCCCCATCGCGGGACGTCAGATCGCCCATGGACAGCCCACGTTCAAAGCGCTGTTCATGGATTTGGCCGTTGCGCCACACGGTCACATCTACCCAAACCGATAGCGCATTCACTACGGAAATCCCGACCCCGTGCAGTCCGCCGGAAACCTTATAGCCCCCATCGCCAAACTTTCCCCCTGCGTGGAGAATCGTCATCACCGTTTCTAGCGCCGACTTTCCGGTTTTCGCATGGATATCCGTCGGAATCCCACGACCATCATCACAAACGCTCACCGAACCATCGGCATGAATGATCGCTTCAATATTTTTACAATATCCCGCCAGCGCTTCATCAACGGAGTTGTCTACAACCTCGTACACTAGGTGATGCAATCCTCGTGGCCCTGTAGTACCGATGTACATACCGGGGCGTTTACGGACGGGTTCTAGTCCTTCAAGGACTTGGATTTGTTGAGCACCGTAATCTTGATTGTTGGGCTGAGTACTCATAGAGGTTAAGGTATCCGTCAAGGCAAGTGTGCCATTTAATATAACAAATCTAATCTAGGTTTGAACACAAATGGGTTGGAGGCGATTTTAGAGCGGTTTGGTGGTCTTTTGGGAGTGAAGTTAGGATAGGTGTATGACAGATGTAGTGACAGTTCCAAGTTTAATCGTCATTTGTGGGACCACCGCCACCGGGAAATCCGGGTTAGGCATCGCTCTTGCCCAACGGTTGGAATCCCTAGAACGATCGCCCTATATTATTAGTGCTGATTCGCGGCAGGTGTATCGGGAGTTTGACATTGGGACCGCCAAGGTAAGCCAGCAGGAGATGGGCGCAGTGCCGCACTATATGGTGGACGTCTGCGATCCGACAGAGACATTATCGGTGGCGATGTTTCAGGATCAGGTGAATGAGATTTTGCGCAAGCCCTCAAGCCACCCGCTCTCAAGCCACTCGCTCTCAAATAATCCGCCCCCGATCGCAAATCCCATCCTCGTCGGGGGCACAGGACTGTACATTCGATCGATTACCCACGGAATGCGCATCCCCCGCGTGGCCCAAGACCGGGAACTCCGCGACCAAATCGAGTCTCTCGGCCAGCCTGTTTGTCACCAAATTCTTCAGCAAGTCGATCCCGCTGCTGCACTGAAAATTCATGCCAACGATCGACTGCGCACCGTTCGCGCCCTAGAGGTGTTCTATGTCACAGGCGTCGCCATGAGTGCCCAACAGGGCGAAGTCCCACCGCCTTACCCAGTGCTGCACATCGGTCTACAGTCTGAACATCTGGGCGATCGCATCCTCCAACGCACTCGCCAAATGTTTGAACGCGGGTTTGTCGATGAAGTCAAGGCGATCGTTGCGAAATATGGCGATCAGTTATCGCTATTGAACACGCTGGGCTATCAAGAAGTGTGTCAGTTCTTGCGTCATGAAATTACATTAGGCGAAGCACAAGAACTAACAGCACTGCACACCAAACAATTCGCAAAACGTCAGCGCACTTGGTTCAACGGGATTGCAGAAATAGAATGGTTCGATGCCGATGCCGATGATCTGGTCGATCGGGTTTGGCAGCGAGTCTTGACGTTTGTTGAGTCGGAGGATGATTGATCGCTTCACCCTTCGAGACTCTCATCTGAATCTAGATCAGATCCTAGCTCCGGACCCAGATCGGGTTCCATCGTGTTTTCTAACATAAACCGTCGGGCGAGGCGATCGTAGACTCCGGCTCCGATGTACATCGGGTATTTGTGGCTGCGGGTGTAGGTCCACACGAGTTCACCTTTTTCCAAAATTCGCACCTCCCCAAACAGCCCTTTGCAGGCAGGAATCAGGCTGTTGGCTTGATCTAGAGCATCCGTCCAGCGATCATATTCTTTGTCAAATCCCTTTGTTTTCACCCGAAACATGCCGCGATCCTCATAATTACTCGAAACACAACCCCATAAAGAGGTGGAATTAACTCATCGATCGGTAACAATGATCCTTCATAAACGGTAACATACACAGTGTTGTGATCATTATTCTGGTGCTACGTGCAAACTGTATCTTCTATTTCCGACACGCGATCGCGCGATCTGCCTTTTACTCTAGCAGATGTCCGTAACGCGATTCCCGAAGAATGTTTTCAGCCCTCGACGTTTCGTTCACTGGCCTACTTTGCATGGGATCTAGGCGTTATTGCCGGACTCTATGCCATTGCAGCGACGATCGATCAGTGGTGGTTTTATCCGATTTTCTGGTTTGCGCAGGGTACGATGTTTTGGGCACTATTTGTCGTCGGACATGACTGTGGACATGGGTCATTCTCGAAGCACAAGTGGCTCAATAATTTAGTGGGGCACTTAGCTCACACGCCCATTTGGGTACCGTTCCATGGCTGGCGCATTAGCCACCGGACGCACCATGCCAATACGGGTCATGCAGACAACGACGAAAGCTGGTATCCCGTGGCTGAAGAAACCTATGAAAAGATGGGTTTTGCCGAGCGACTGATTCGGTTTTATGCACCGTTGATCGCGTATCCGGTGTACTTATTCCAAGGTCCACGCGGATCGCACTTTACGCCCAATAGTGGTCTGTTTAAGCCCTCTGAGCGCAATGACATCATCACCAGCACCACCTGCATGATCGTGTTTACAGCGTTCTTGGGTTGGTTGACCTACACCTATGGTTTAGCGTTCTTCTTTAAGTTCTACTTCATGCCCTATGCAGGGTTTGTGATTTGGTTGGACTTAGTGACCTATTTGCATCATACCGAGCAAGATATTCCTTGGTATCGGGGGAAGGATTGGTATTTCCTAAAGGGTGCGCTTTCGACGATCGATCGTGACTATGGATTTATCAACTGGATTCATCACGACATTGGCACTCACGTTGCGCATCACATTTTCTTAACGATGCCTCACTACCATCTCAAGCAGGCAACAGAAGCGATCAAGCCCCTCTTAGGTGAGCATTATCGCAAGTCTGACAAATCCATTCTCAAGGGCTTCTTTGATTCCGTCACCACCTGTATGACGGCTCCTTCTGAAGGATCGCCCGTTTACTACGGCTTGCCCTTGGATAAGAAGTGAGAAGTAAGAATTGAGAATTGAGAAGTAAGAGTTCTACATTCAGCATTCTCAATTCTCACTTCAACTAGCGGACTTCAGATATTGGCCTCGGGGCTGGTCTGAAGTCCATTTTTATGGGTAGAACTGCGCAGCGTAAATAGCCCTTGCATTGAAATTGGTGAGAACGATGGTCGCATTGGTCGCTTCTCCGTTGGGTTTGGGGCACGGCATGGCCATGCCCCTACGACCT
>JAYUJY010000168.1:0-20350 GCA_043764895.1 Synechococcales cyanobacterium
GGAAATGTCGGCTACCATGAAGCGAAAACTTACAGGATTAAGTTTAAGTATGAGCATGAAATTGAGAGTTTTGGCGACCCTATTGATGGGCGCACCCCTAGGACTGACCTTCGCAGGCATGACCGCCCAACGCGCAACCGCCCAAGATGAACAACCTTCTGTCCAAATTTTCCGTCCCAGCGAAAATCTTCAAGAAGCCATGGAACGTGAGTTCTTTGACCACGAAAAGAGCATCCTGAGAAATCGGGATTTGGGCGGAGTTGCCGCATCGGCCCACCTGCTTGGCATTCCCCGGTTTAGTGAAAATGGCATCCTCGAAGATTCCAGAAGCGTTCATCGCCTATACAGGTACCTCCAAGAACAACAGACCTACACTGCCCCCACGTTGCGCGCCGCAGATCTCGTGTCGCCGTTCAACAGTTCGGTGCAGTTCTTACCCACCGCCCAAGTGGCCTCAACGCCACCTATGAACGGCAATAACACGCCCTTTATGCCATCACCTGCTACACCGATCGCAGCCCCGATCGCAGCTCCGCCAGCCGAAGTGATGCCGATGCCGATGCCCGCCAAAGATCCGGCACCTCGCCTTCCAGTGCAAGGTAAGTTCTAACGCATGTTCCCATAGAGCAAATAGAACACAAAAAGCGAGTTGACCCTTAAAGTCAGCCCGCTTTTCTCTTTTTCAGACCAACGCAGGCACTAATTCAGGCACTAATTCAGGCACTAATGCGATCGACTGGAGAAGATTTGCCAAAATCACCGTCTTGTAGGATCCCAGATCGTGGTCATTGATCACCTCCCAATCTGGCTCCAACAAATCTTCTATTTCATCCTGAATAGCCGCCATCAAACCTTGAAGTGGAATAGGATTCAAGCAAAGACAGCCTTGGGGATCAAAGCGATATTTTTCACCCACATGACAATACCCCGTCGCCTTAAACGGGAGCTTCGGCACAATATCTTCATCGTTCACAATCCGAAAGGCTCGATCGATCGGTGCTGCATCTAGCTCTATATTCAATCCTTGAGCGAGTGCCGTATTGAACCGATCGAAATACGTGCGATCGCCCACACGCGGCGACCCGAAAGTATACAAACCCGCCACCGACTGGCCCGCATTTACCAGCCGCAGCGTCGTCAGCGTCGCCAGTGCGCCCCCCAAACTGTGACCCGTCACAAAAAGCGCCTGACCCTGGGTGCGAAACTTCATCACCGCTAGAAGCAAATCTTCAAACACGCGATCGACCGCTTTATTGAATCCACAATGCACCATCCCATGTGGCGTCTCAATCCGATCGAAATCCAGATTCGTAATCCAGTCTCTAAGATCCTTCCCTTGGGTGCCCCGAAAGCTCACAACAATGGCACGTTCATTCGCCATCACGTAGCCCTGCGTTGGCCCTGAATCCAATAGTTGGCAATGCCTAAATCCCCACGCCAATGCCTGGGCAGTCACCTCATTAGGCGGGTGATAGGCGAGTCCAGCAGCCTGAACCAAGGCATGGGCATTGGCGAGGCTAAAGCCGATCGCAGTCGGTTGTAGCGAGAGGATAACATTCATGAAAACACCGCTCTAAAGTAGATTGGAAGACCCTAAATGAAATGGTTGAATCATCTGTTTAAAACTTAAGACCCAAACACTCGACTTAGCGTTCCCAATCTCTTCACCTGCCGATCGATGCCTTCAGATATTCCCAAAAAAATTCACCCAAGCTTTAACGAAGGGTGAATCTTTGACCGACCGAACTTAAGCTGCAATCGGAGTCCCCCTAGATATTGGGGGCTAGGGGGCGTTTATTCGCCAGATTTCAGGTGGGTTACTTCAACTGCTCTAGCGCCGCCTCTACCTTGCGGAGACCCTCGTCTGCATTTTGAGATTTATACAGATCTTTTGCTTTACGCAGGGCTTGTTCGGCGTCCGGTCGATTGTTTTGGGACTGATAGGTTTTTCCGAGCCAGTAGAAGCCGTCGGCATTGTTGCTATCCAAGCGGGTGACTTCGCGGTATTGGCTGGCGGCGTTGCCATAGTCGCCCTGGGTGTAGTAAAAGTCGGCGATCGCCCGGTAAGTGTCTGGGGTTTGCCTATCTAGCGTCAGCGCCCGTTGATAGGTGGAGAGTGCCCGATCGCTATCGCCTATGCTTTCGTAAACTTTCCCGAGTTGAAGCTGAATCCCACCATTACGAGGGTCAAGACGGGCCGCTTGGTCCAACGACTTCAGCGAATTGGCTTTATCACCCTTCATCAAGTACGCTAGCCCCAGCCCCAAATGCGCTCGACTGGACTTGTTATCAAACCCCAGCGCCCGTTGCAGCACGTTAATCGCATCATCCGGTCTCCGTTGCTCCAGCAGCACAAACCCAATGCCTTCGCGCGCGGCCATGTTGCGCGAGTCAACCTTCAAGACCTGCTGATAGATCTGGGTAGCGGCATCGTATTGCTGACGCTGGAGCAGCAAGAACGCCAGCCCAAGATTGGAATTCAGATGTCGGGGATTAGTGGCTAGGGCGTTGCGGTAGGCTGCGATCGCATTGTCGGGCTGTCCCAAACTCGCGTAGCTAAACCCTAGACCGTAGTGAAAATCCGCATCTTTCGGTTCTAAATTCAAGGCCCGCTGGTAATTTTGGAGGGCGGCTTGGTAGTTACCCTGGCTAGCATGAAGGTAGCCCATTCCAGAATAAATCCGAGCGTTCTTTCCATCCAGCATCGACGCCTGTTCGTAGAGAGCTAGGGCGGCTGGATAGTTTTTTGCATCGACCTGTTGCCGCGCACTCTTCAGCACATCTTCTAAACCTTCGCCTGCTGGGGCGGTCACAGGCGCAGGTCTTTTCCACCGCTGAGCGGCCTGGGTCTGCGCCATAACCGAAGGCGCAATCGCCAATAAAGTCAACCCAGAAATCAGTCCCAAACGACCCATCGATCGCAGTGAGGAGACTGCTAACTGTCTAGGAAAACGTCGCATAGTCAAAAGTAAGGGGGTGAAAGTGATATTATCGCGCTCTAAAATGATTCAAGGTGAATTCACTCATAATTGTAGCAGTATCCCTTTCTTCTCTGCCGATCGTAGAAATCCGTAAGAATTTAGGAATGAGTGCGAATCTCAGCCAACCTATGGAGAAAGCCCTAGGACTCTGGCGAAAAAATAGACAAAAAATACAGGAGCAGTTTTTAAACTTACTCCTGTATTCTAAGAACGGGCTTGAAGGGATTCGAACCCCTGACCCTCTGGTCCGTAGCCAGATGCTCTATCCACTGAGCTACAAGCCCTCGTTCGCTTATCTAAGCCTATCACACCCTATCTAAAAATGCAAAGCTTTTCCTCAACTAGTCTCAATTCCGCATCTAGCCCCGAATCTGGTCTCACCCATCTAGACCCTCAAGGTCAAGCCCAAATGGTGGATATCTCAAGCAAAGACATCACCGCTCGCGAGGCCATCGCCCAAGGGGAAGTGGTGATGCAACGATCGACCCTAGCGTCTATCCTGGCTGGGAACAGTCCGAAGGGTGACGTCCTTGGCACCGCTCGCCTTGCGGGAATCATGGGAGCTAAGCAAACCTCGACCTTGATCCCCCTCTGTCACCCCCTACCGATTCAAAAAATAGAGGTGCAAATCGAACCCGACGAGGCCATTCCAGGATTCCGGATTACCGCAACGGTGCGCATCAAGGGCGAAACGGGGGTCGAAATGGAGGCGCTGACGGCGGTGTCAATCGCTGCTCTGACGTTGTACGACATGGCTAAGGCGTTGGATAAAGGCATGGAGATTCGGGCGATCGCGCTGCTGAAGAAAACCGGAGGTAAGTCGGGGGATTACCAACGTTAGGGCTAATCCAAAATCTACGCAAACACCACCGTGCGGTTGCCATAGACCAGCACCCGATGCTGCAAATGCGATCGCACGGCTCTCGACAGGACCAGCCGTTCGAGATCTTTGCCTTTGCGTACGAGATCAGCGGCCACATCTCGGTGCGTCACCTGAATCACGTCCTGCTCGATGATCGGACCTTCGTCTAAATCTGGGGTGGCGTAGTGGGCCGTTGCGCCGATGATTTTGACGCCGCGATCGTAGGCGCGCTGGTAGGGATTGGCTCCGGCAAAGGCGGGGAGAAATGAATGGTGAATGTTCATGACTCGGGGAAACTGTTGTACAAAATTGGCCGAGAGCACTTGCATATATTTCGCTAGCACAACGAGATCGATGTTGTATTGACGCAGCAGGTTGAGCTGGTGATGTTCTTGGTGAGCTTTATTGTCTTGGGTGATGGGAATGTGGTGGTAGTCAATACCAAACTGATCAGCGATCGGCTTGAGGTTGGGATGGTTGCTGATGATCAGCGGGATGTCGGCGTTAAGTTCTCCCGCCTGATGTCGCCACAATAAGTCCAGCAGACAATGGTTTTGCTTACTCACCCAAATCGCCAAACGCGGCATAACGTCTGAGAAGTGAATGGTCCAAGTCGCGCCCATGGGCGTTGCAATGGCGCTGAAGGCAGGTTCAATCACCGATCGAGGTAAATTAAACCCGTTCAACTGCCACTCAATGCGGGTGAGAAATAAGTCGGCGGAGAAGTCGGTATGCTGGTCCGCATGAATGATGTTGCCCCCGTTGGCATAGATGAAGTTGGCTAACTTAGCGACTAAGCCTTTTTGGTCAGGGCAAGAAAAAAGGAGCGTGGCAGTGGCAGGCAAGGCAGTGACAGACATGAAGAAACTCTGAACTAAGCTGGGCAAGACCTATTGTGCAACGTTAGCAGATCCCTTTCACCGATCGTCGATCGCAGGTAGTGCCATTAAGTAAAGGATATAGGAAAATAATGATACGTTCTTTTGAATCAAGGTAGTGGATCCAATGAAAATTGACCTGATCTGTCCAACCTGTGGATCGGATGACATTGTAAAAAATGGTCTGACCCGTCGTGCAAAACAAAATCATAAGTGTCGGGATTGCGGGCGTCAGTTTGTCGAAGATCCTCAGTGGAAACCAGCCGATCGGTCGATCGACCGATCGACCTTTGATTTAGTTGACTTACTGTTGTTAGAACGAATTCCATTGGCTGGGATCGCACGAGTTCTATTGCTTTCAGAGAGCAGCTTGCAACAGTATGTGAATCAGCTTTACGAACAGGTTCCTCAACAGGTTGACGTTATTCCAAAAGAACGTGGAAAGCTGACCGTTCAGATGGATGAACTATGGTCATTTGTCGATAATAAAAAGAATAAGCAATGGGTTTGGCTTGGAATTGACGTAGAGACCCGTGAAATAATTGGGTGTTATGTTGGGGACCGATCGCGGCAATCAGCGCAAGCACTGTGGGATTCATTGCCGGGAATCTATCGACAATGTGCCAAGGTATATACGGATTACTGGGAGGCATATCAGACGGTGATTCCCAGTAAACGGCATGAAGCAGTGGGGAAAGAAAGTGGGAAAACAAACTATATTGAACGACTGAACAATTGAAAATCATATCGGGGCGATCTGGTACTTCATTGGAGATCACAATCGTCATATTCGGGCTACGATCGAGGAGAACAGAAAATTTTCCAGAATTTCTCCATCCTTTACTTAATGGCACCACCGAGATTTGCAAGATGAAGTTGATGAAGGGTTGAGAATGATTTTGTATTTGTAATCGAATCTCAAATAATTGATGCCTCTCCCAAAATTTTCAGTACCATGAAGCAGCCTTAACCCCATCGGTCCTCATGAACCTTCAGCGATTCCTAACGCCCTTCGCGCTCACCCTTCTCGCTCTCGCCCTCACATTATCCTCCGCCCAAGCCATTCCCCAAACCCCGATCGAAACCCTGAAATCCGATCGCCTCCTCGACTACAGCCCCCTGCAAGACCTCCTCCGCAGCGGAAACTGGGAAGAAGCCAACGCTGTCACCTCCACCCTCATGCTCAAAGCAGGCGGACAACTCGATCGAGGCTATCTCATTAATCAAGATATTCGCTACTTCCCTTGCAATGATCTTCTCACCATCAACCGACTGTGGCAGTACTACAGCAGCGATCGCTACGGCTATGGTCCCCAAACGCGCATTTGGGTCGGACTCAAGGGCAAAAACTATCAAGATTCTCTGCGCTTCGAGAAAAAAGTCGGCTGGGGCACCCGCGCAAAGATGATCAAAAATCCTGCCCAAGCCCCCATCGGCCATCTTCCCTTTCGGCCTGCAAGTGGCGGCGGCGTTCCGGATGCCTGGGGCGGCGGCTGGATGGACGAAATGCCCAAACGCTTCAACACCTGCATGAATCCCCCCAAACCGTTGGCAACGCCTCCCAGAACGGGAATCGACCTCACCAAAGCCGCTAAACCCGTCAAACCGCTTAAACCCAGCCGCAAATGAAATCACACCACAGGCGATCGGCTTTCCACAAAACACAACTGGTAAAAAAACAACTTGTCAAAAAACCGTCACCGACCAATGGTAATCTTGTGAGTGGCAATTTTGTCTGCTTGAAAGTGAAGTCCATTTATGACTAGCCCTGACTGCTGGGATCCCTAGTTAGGAATGCCTTTGAAGCGCATCTTGTTTTAGTAATAGCTGAAATACCTAGTAGGGCGTAAAGCATGGTCACCGCAGCAGCAAGCACTGGTTACATCACACAAGTGATTGGTCCCGTCGTCGATATTAAATTTCCGGGCGGCAACATGCCCGCTATTTATAACGCGCTAAAAATCAAAACCAAAGACGTCGCAGGCAAGGAAATTTCCATCGCCTGCGAAGTCCAACAACTTTTAGGCGACAACCAAGTTCGCGCCGTATCAATGAGCAGCACCGATGGTCTGGTGCGCGGCGCTGAAGTCACTGACACAGGCGCTGCCATCAGCGTACCCGTGGGTGCAGCAACCTTAGGTCGTATCTTTAATGTCCTCGGCGAACCCGTGGACGAAAAAGGCCCTGTGGACACGTCAACCATGATGTCCATTCACCGTGCGGCTCCTAAGCTCACCGAATTGGAAACCAAGCCTTCCGTCTTTGAAACCGGAATTAAGGTTGTGGATCTGCTCACCCCCTATCGTCGGGGCGGCAAAATTGGATTGTTTGGCGGAGCTGGAGTGGGCAAGACCGTCATTATGATGGAACTGATCAACAACATCGCCACCAACCACGGTGGAGTATCGGTGTTTGCTGGAGTGGGCGAACGGACCCGCGAAGGAAACGATCTGTACAACGAAATGATCGAATCGGGCGTGATTAATGCCGATGACCTCAGCAAATCCAAAATTGCTCTGGTATACGGTCAAATGAACGAGCCACCTGGTGCTCGGATGCGCGTTGCACTATCGGGCTTGACCATGGCGGAGTACTTCCGTGATGTCAACAAGCAAGACGTCTTGCTTTTCGTAGACAACATCTTCCGCTTCGTACAAGCGGGGGCTGAAGTGTCCGCATTGTTGGGCCGGATGCCGTCTGCTGTGGGCTATCAGCCGACCCTCGGGACGGACATGGGTGACTTGCAAGAACGGATTGCTTCGACCACTGAAGGGTCCATTACGTCGATTCAAGCGGTGTACGTGCCTGCGGATGACCTGACTGACCCCGCTCCGGCGACGACGTTTGCTCACCTCGATGGAACCACCGTACTGTCTCGGAACTTGGCCGCAAAAGGAATCTATCCTGCTGTGGATCCTCTAGATTCTACTTCGACCATGCTTCAGCCTGGAATTGTGGGCGCAGATCACTACGACACCGCTCGTGCTGTTCAGTCCACGCTTCAACGCTACAAGGAACTGCAAGATATTATTGCAATTCTGGGTCTAGACGAGCTGTCGGAAGACGATCGAATCACCGTATACCGTGCCCGTAAGATTGAGCGCTTCTTGTCTCAGCCGTTCTTTGTCGCAGAAGTCTTCACGGGTTCGCCTGGGAAGTACGTCTCGCTAGAGAAGACGATCGCAGGGTTCAAACGCATTCTTGCTGGTGAATTTGATGACCTGCCTGAGCAAGCGTTCTACCTCGTCGGCGATATCGACGAAGCGATCGCCAAAGCCGCGAAGTTGAAGTCAGAAGGGAAGTAGTTCGAGACGATCCCCTCAGTTCTTTCTCTAGGAGAGAGTTGAGGGGACGTTTTACGTTTTCAAGTTTTATACTTTAAACAACAGGATTATTCCAATGTCTTTAACCGTTCGTGTCATCGCTCCCGACAAGACGGTCTGGGATGCGAGTGCTGAAGAAGTGATTTTACCCAGCACCACTGGACAAATGGGAATTTTAACTGGACATGCGTCGATGCTCACCGCATTGGATACGGGTGTTCTGCGGGTTCGGGCCGACAAAGAATGGACGCCCATTGCCTTGATGGGTGGGTTTGCGGAAGTAGATGGAAATCAGGTCACGGTGCTGGTCAATGGCGCAGAACGTGGATCTGAAATCAATCTTGAAGCCGCTCGGAGTACACTCACTGAAGCTGAAGCTCGGTTCAACAAAGCGCAAAATGGAACCGATCGCGCTGAATTGATTCTGGCAACTCAAGAGTATAAACGAGCACGCGCTAGAGTTCAGGCTGCAAGTGGAAACACTTAAGTGTGACCTGAGTCGATTTCAAAAAAAGATTGTGAAAACAAAGAGAGATGCGATCGCGTCTCTTTTTTTATAGGAAAGATAATTCTTTTCCGAGGCTCTATGCGAAAAATCATGCCGAAAAAATCCCTGTTTCCTCGAATCCTAGCAGGCGGACGCTACCTCATCTTGATTGCGGTGGTCTGTTCGTTTGTAGCCGCCGTTCTAGCCCTTGTTTACGGAGGAATGCAGACGTTCAGCTCAGTGGGCGTCATTCTGAATCAAGGCGAGATTTCTAGTAAAAATTCCAAAAAGTTGGTCGTCGCCATGATTGAGGTGATTGACCTCTTTTTGTTGGGGACTGTTTTTTACATCACCGCACTGGGGTTGTATGAATTGTTCATCAGTGACAACATTGATGTGCCGGAGTGGCTGGAAATTCACACGATCGACGATCTCAAAGGTAAACTCATTAGCGTGGTGGTGGTGGTTTTGGGCGTGCTTTTTCTGGGGCAAGCCGTGACCTGGGATGGCGAAACCAACCTGTTGCCGTTTGGGGCCAGTATTGGCATTGTGATTGCATCGCTGACCTATTTTCTCAGTGGCCAACACAAAGTTAAACAAGATAAGCATATGCCGGATGAACATTAATCGCCGTTCTTGATTTCTAACCGCAACAGAGGTACAGGCCGTGTTACAGAGCGCTATTGGAAAGCGTCTATAGGGTTTCCGGACGGCTGATAGAGA
Source organism: Synechococcales cyanobacterium (assembly GCA_043764895.1). Classification (GTDB taxonomy): domain Bacteria; phylum Cyanobacteriota; class Cyanobacteriia; order Leptolyngbyales; family Leptolyngbyaceae; genus JAAFJU01. Next base: position 9,255 of record JAYUJY010000168.1, read on the forward strand.
GGCGGGGGCCAGGTTCGATTAGCGGAGCCTTGATGCGATTGATTTGACCCAGCGCCCATTTTGCGGTTTCTTGGACTTCAATATCCGGATCCTCGCAAGCACTTTGGAGAAGCTGACTGACGTTTGTGAGGAGGTCGTAGACGCGGGTAAGGTCGCGAATCGCATTTTTGCGCACATCGGCATTTTCATCTTGGAGTGAAATCGCCAGTGCTCGGCTAACGGGCTTAAGGGTCCGGGTGCTAATCTCAGACAGAGCCGATAGGACGAGTCCACGTTGTTGGGAATCTGAATCTAGGAGCAGGTCTACGAGGGGTTGGACGGCCCGAGAATCGCCGCGTTGCCCGAGTTCCCAAATCGCTTTCTGTCGCTGGGTTGGGTCTTCGCTGCGCAGGCCATGGACCAACGCATCCATCACGCTCGGTTTGGGAATCCGAACTGTTTGAGTGGCGATCGCTTCCGATCGAGGCGGCGGCGTTAAGGTGGGCGGAGTGGTTGTTTGACTGGGTTCTACTTTAGGGATGGCTCTGGAATCTGCTTTGGGGATAGCTTTTGTTTTAGGGGGAGTTTTGACGTGGGTTGGGGGCGAAAACGGTTGTGGTTCAGGGGTATAGATCAGCGTATCCGGGGATTGAGTGGCAAGCTGCGGCTGCGATCGACGCATAATTAAGGTCATCCCAACGCCTGCTCCCATGACCGATGCGCCTAATAATCCTGGAACCCACCAGTCAATGCTTTTTTTCGGGGATGTTATGTCGAGGGCTGACTTTGATCCGGAAGATTTTGTCGTAGGATTAGGGGATGGCTTAGGCGTCGATTGCGCTGTAGATTGAGGCGTAGATTGCGCAACAGATGGAACTGGAGCCATAACGATCGCCAAAGTTGCGACCCACACAAACAGAGTAGGATGGACACGGCGAGGGAAACGAGGGAAAGACATAGGCTTAGACAGGGGCTAAAAGTCGTATGTACAGGTTGCACCGATCGAACTGAAAAATAACGCTTACGGTTGTCCGGATTTCCAAATGGAGTGTAATTTTTCATGTCGATCGTTTCTTTCATCATTGGACTAAATATCACCCTTGCCCTTGGGCTTTGCTGGGTGGCGGGGCGGATGATGCAGTGGAGACGATCGCTCCAGCGTCTGACCCGGAGTCTTAAAGTGGCCGAACAGACCGTTCAGCAGCACCTCAATGCGAGTCCCACCCTAGCCCTGCCGATGCTCCTTCACTATCAGCAGCTTGAATCCCAACTGACCCCGCGCCTAAAATTCTCTGCCCAAGCCTTAGCTGGATTACAGCGTGCCCATCGGCTGTGGCGCGTTACTATAAAGAAACCTAGAGGATTTTAGTTATGTCAGGCAATCGATCGGGTGGATTTTTGGGCGGAATTATTATTGGTGCGGCAGCGGGTGCGATTGCAACGCTTTTGGCGGCTCCGCGCACGGGACAGGAAACACGGCGCATTCTCAAAAAATCGGCAGAGGCGCTTCCCGACCTGGCTGAAGACCTGTCAACCTCGGTCCAAATCCAAGCCGATCGACTGTCTGAAGGGGCTTTAAAGCGCTGGGATGGGACGTTGTTGAGGTTGAAAGAGGCGATCGCCGCAGGGGTTGAGGCGGGGATGGAAGCCAATGCGCGATCGGCTAACCGTTTTGAGTCGCGGGATGATGAATAATGGACCCGGTTTTTTGGCTTGGGGTGTCGTTGTTTTTGGTGGCGATCAGTCTGACGGTTGTGCTGGTGACGGCGATTCCGGCCTTTCAGGAACTCAGTAAAGCGGCCCAGAGCGCCCAAAAGCTATTTGATTTGCTTCAACGAGAACTCCCTTCGACCTTAGATGCCTTGCGTCGCACTGGGGTTGAGTTGTCGGATTTGTCTGAGGATATGAGTGAAGGGATTCAGAATGCGAGTCATGTGGTGAAGCAGGTGGACGAGAGTCTGATGGAAGTCAAGCAACAGGTCCAACGGGCGGGGATAGGCACGACTAGTTTTTTGGTGGGGATGCGAGCGGCGATGCGGAGTTTTGGGCGATCGCGCAGACGGAGATGAAGGTAGGGTTCCATGGTATGCAGGGCTATTTCATTCTCATCTAGGCACTGATATGCTAGTCAACTAATCTCGCCTAAACTTGAGGGTTTCATGTCCCAACTCGCCATTGTCGAAGCCTTCTCAGATCTGACTGATACAAGGCGTAGTGCGGGAAAACGCCATCAACAGACTCTCTGTTTTGCTCTGTTTACCTTAGCTGTTGCTGCTGGGAATCGTGGATTCCTCGCGATTGGAGATTGGTTAAAAGCCTATCACATTGATTTAGTTGCCCTTTTTCAACCGGATAAAGGACGTTTACCGTCTTACAGCACGATTAGACGGGCACTTCTACGGACAGAATATCAAGCCTATGCAGCTTGTTTAGCGCGCTTCTTTGGCATCCAACCTTTTCCGGGAGAGACCATTGCGATGGATGGCAAGGTCTTGCGGGGTTCTTATGAAGCCATCAGCGACGATGAGACGGTGAATTCCCATCCTGCAATCATGCTGGTCAGTGCGTATATCGTCGAACGGGGATTGATTATGGATCCTTACGAAGTTCCCTCCAAAACCAATGAAATCACGGCTATTCCTGCCTTTATTGAACAACTGGCGGTGAAGGGAGTGGTCTTTGCCTTTGATGCCATTAGCACCCAAAAAAACAGCTCAAATTATCGTAGACAGTGAAAATAACTATTTAGGCGCATTGAAAGGCAATCAATCGGGCTTGCTTGAGGCCGTCAAAGCCCAGTTTAAAGCTGAACAGAGCGATTTTACGATGAATAAAGGGCATGGTCGCATTGAGAAACGCACCGTCAGCATTTCGCAATCCTTAGAGGGAATTCCTGATTTTCCCGGACTTAAAACGTTGATTCGAGTGGAATCAGAGCGTCAAGTCTTTCGCGCTAATATCATTGAAGTCTCCACTGAAACCCGCTATTACGTGGCTTCTTATCTGGAGACAGCATCCGCTTTTGGTCAACGAATTCGAGGTTATTGGGGCGTTGAGAACAAGGTTCACCATGTCCGAGATGTGACTCAGGGCGAAGATGCTTCTCGAACTCGCACCGCACCACTGATTCAAATTTGGGCCATTGCGCGGAATGTTTCCCTCAATTTATATCGTGATCTTGGGTTTGAAAATATGGCTCAAGCTCAACGACTGGCTAGCTTTAGTCTTAACACACTTAAGCTTCTATTCAGAATGAAATAGCCCTGCCATGGTATGACCCAGTTCGCCGGAGAATCCTCCATAAATCCAAAATCCCCCAACCTTATCCGATCGAGTGAAATACCCCTATAGCCTTATGGTAAAATCGTTCGCCTATCTTCCGCTTTGGGATCTGCGATCGCCCTTCTCCTGTCCTCCATTCGCTTGCACAATCCGAAAAAGTTCGTAAATGGCAAATCCGATTAGAACTCGCTTACGAAATCATCACCTTAATTTGGGCATGACCTATTCAAATTCGCATTGATGACCTGAAGCTTCCCCCCGGTGGAAATCGATCGGCCAAATAAGATCTACTGAGTCCAATCAACAATATTAAATCCTGGGACTTGGCGTGACCCAACCATTGAAAACCGTACGAACTGTTACGATCGAAATAACCGTAAGTAGGTTTATTGAATCAATTACAATATAGAAAGTCACCATTTTCAAACCGTAATTATGCGTGGGACGGAAGCAGATATGGCTTGCGTGAAACGTCGGGCTGGTAAAGGGCAGATTTGATAGTCAGCGCTATATTGAACTGATGAATTCACTACCACCATAGGTCCCGCTAACGTAATCGGGTCCATAACTGCGCTTCTAAAGATGTGCGTTCACGAAGTGTTTCTGTAAGAGAATCGTCCTACCTTTAGTTGTACATGCCGACAAAGGGATAATCCGTAAATCTTTCGTAAAAATATTTCAGCCTGCTGCGATCGAGACTTCACAGATTACATCAGCTCCTAATCGGACACTTGACCTGTTCCCAACGCCTGCACCAAAATCCGCATTAGCGTTTCAAGTTCATCCGGAACCAAATAAAGCTTCGTATTTTGAACAATCAACCGATCGCGTCGATGCAACAGCCCAAACATCCACACCTCCCCCGTCGTCACCGCCCCAAGAATCAACGGTTGATCCGTCTTCTCCGCCTGATCCAACGCAATCAACTCCACCGAAAGTTGTTTAAACCCCTTCACTAGATCCGCCTGCTTAGCTTCAATCACCAACAGTTGCTGTCCTTGAAAGACATAATAATCCAGCGTTCCCCGTAACCAATTGCTTACCGTGAGGGGATACTCTATTCGAACTTGCGCTAAAGAAATTTCTGCGGCATCCATAACGATCGGCGCAATAAATGTTTCACGTCTAGCAGCCTCACTGGATAAGCTCACATAATTCAAGCGTTGCCGTAACTGTTGCGCCAAGCGATCGCATCCCGGCAGCAAACCCTGGAATTGAACGAAATCAACCTGCGATCGCTCCAGCCGATACCCAAACTCCGCCAGAATATCCTCCAACTCGTAGGGCATTTCATAATAGCTACAGAATGTGTAAGTCTGTTCAGGATTCAGAATTTTAGAGATACTCACAATGATGTCCCTACAGATCTATAAGTCATCATAAAGCCTCTAACGTGCTGACCGCTAAATCTTCAGGTCGCAGAAGATGGCCTTAATTATCATTCGCGATCACGGCCTTGATCGTCTCCTTTGCATCGGATTTGAACTCCTGCACACTTACCCGATTCAACAGCGCGATCGCACCTAACATAATCATCGCCTGAACGCCTAACACCAACCCATAGGCGATCGGTGGATTGGTTGCGCGATTGGTTGCACAGCTTACGGCGGCAATGGCGGCAGGGGCCGATCGAAATAGGGAACTTCCCGCATCTAGAAGCCCTCCGCCCAAGACTGCTGCCATGCCGCGAGATAACGCCTGAGCTAATCCCCACGCCCCAATGAAGGTTCCAGCGCTCTCGGCAGCAGTGAGATCGAGCATCAACGTGATGGCCCCAGTAGTCGTAATGCCAGACGCCAAACCAAAGAGCAGCAAACAGAGTTTCAAGACCGCCGCATTGGCCGTGAAGCCTGAACAAACGATCGTACCCAGCGCTAGAACAACGCCCTGACATCCCAGTTGAGTGGTTTTCTTCTTCCCAATGCGAGGCGCAATCAAAAACCCTGAAATCAAAATTCCAATCACCGTACCGACGCCATAAGGCACATTCAGCAACGCAGTTTCACCCGCTGGCAGATTAAAGACATCGCCCCCAAACGGTTCGAGAATCGTGTCTTGAAGAAATAAGCCCAGCGTCATCGCAATCAAAAATGTAAAGAAAAACCGCGTCTGCTGGCTGGCATTCAGCAACGTCCACGCCCGGTTTAGGCCCACGACTTCTTTGGGTTTGTGACCTGTGAGTTGAGACGGATTTTGAGAACCGATCGTCGCCCGCTCTTGATTTTTATTCTGCAAAAACCGCGAATATTTCTTCTCCACGCCCCAAGTCGAGATAAACGCAAACGCAACCACCAGCCACGGCACCACCAAAAACAACTGATTAATGCTGCTCTGTAACAGTTCTGGACTTGGACAATTGCCGAGCTTCTTCAGCAGCACACCAATCGTAATCGCTCCGGCTATTGTCCCCACCAGCAGCATCGACCAATCCACCGCCACAATCTTCGATCGCTCGTCCTCATCCGTAATATCCACCAGCAACGTCGCAAACGGCGTCGAACTCGCACTAATCGCCACCCCATATAGCCCAAACAAGACCATACACAGCACAATCCATTCCGTCGCCTGCACCCAGTCTCCAGCCTTAATAAACAAACCCATCTTCCAAATCGGCTGCACGGCCAAAAACGCGATCGTCGCAAAACAAATTGACCCAAGGCGCACATATCCCGTCCGGTATAGCCCAAACAACGGCTTCGTATCCGACCACTGCCCAAACCAAATCCGAGCCGGAGCCACAAACAACGTCACCGCCAAAACCAGACTCGCGATCGTCCCCGGAATCCCCAACTCCTTAATCAAAACTCGATTCAGCAGGCCAAAAAGCAACACCGACATCATCCCCAAACCCATCTGAAACAAGCCCAGACGCATCATCGTCAAGAGGCCCACTTTGGGCAGTGGCAAAAGTGCGGGTAGATCTAGAGCAGATTCGGACCAGTTACGTTCCATGCGGGATATTGAGTAGGGTGACAAATAATCTTCACTCCCTAGAGTAGGGTGAAAGCCCACTGTCCAACTCCATGAAGCCCGATCGCCTTCATAAGTCGTTACAATGACAGGTGATTGAAATGACCGAGAAAATACGGAGAGTCATCATTGCTTCGACACGTACTCTGCTGCGTGTGGATAAATTCCAGAAAACTCCCGGAAAAGGTCTCCCATCCCCTGAATCTGTTGTTAACTCACAGCGCAAACGGAGGCGCGTCACCTGGGACATAAATGTGAATCGACACCGACGTCTGTGCAATCCCTTAGTGTAAACTTGGGTAATCTACATATAGGGTCTACTTAGGACCTGATATTGGGCCTTATACCGGAGCGATCGACGTCTAGAGCTTGAGTTTTCCAATCATCGCAGTGGTGCGAATTCTAGGATATGTCCTATGGGTATGGTGTTAGTCGTGGATGATAGTGCGTTGGCGCGTGAGATGTTGATCACGGAGCTGCGTCGATCGGGATTTGAAATAGACACGGCGATCGATGGGGCGGATGCAAAGGTCAAAATTGCACTCGATCCGCCTGTTTTGGTGATCACGGATTTGATCATGCCGAATGTGAACGGCTATGAACTCTGTCGCTGGATTAAAACCAATCCTAAAACGGCGAAGCTTCCTGTGATCATGTGCAGCACGAAGAGCGAAGATTTCGATCGCTACTGGGGGATGAAGCAGGGGGCTGATGCGTACATTACCAAGCCCTATCAGCCGAAAGATATGATTAATGCGGTGAAGTATCTGTTGGAAGAAGCAGGGTACTACCAAGAAGATACCTTAGGATTCTAATACCTTAGAATTTTAAAGAAGACCTTACGCTGGGATGTGAATGAAACGGACGATCGTTTGGTATCGGCGTGATCTACGGATTTGCGACCATGCGCCGTTGCACCGTGCGGCGTTGAGAGGAGAAGTAATTCCGGTGTTTATTTTCGATCGGGCGCTGTTGTTTCATCCGGAGACGGCGGTGGCGAGAGTTGCATTTATGGTTGAGGCGTTGCGCGGGTTAGACGAAGATTTGCGTCGTCGAGGCGGGCGGCTGATTATCCGATCGGGCGATCCGGCAGAGATTTTGCCGAAATTAATGCGCGAAACTCAGGCGGAAGGCATCTATTCCTATATCGACTACGAGCGGATTTATGGCCGAGTGCGAGATGCACGGGTGAATGCGGCGTTGGCTAAAGAAGACATGCGCATCCGCTGGTTTGAACCCACGGCGGGAACAGCGGAGTTGATGAACTACCCAAACTATCGATCGCACTGGTTCAAGGAAATGTGTGAGCCGATGGTCCCGACGCCGAGTTCAGTGGTCGTGCCGGATGACGTGACATCTGAACCGTTGCCATCGTTGTTTACGTTGGGAATGGTGGCCGATCGAAAGAAAATCCCACCCGCGACGACCCAAGATGCCCGCACCTTACTGCAAACCTTTTTTACAGAGAAAAGCGATCGCTACTATTGGCAGCTTTCGTTACCCAGCGCGGAAGCAACCACGGGCCTGAGTCCACATCTTAAATTCGGCGTCATCTCAGTGCGGGAATGTTTCCAAACGGCCCAAGCCCGATTGAAAGGTGAGACCGATCGGCGGGTGCGTTTGAGTCTGAAGCAATTGATTTCACGGTTGCGTTGGGGAACGGGATTTACTCAACGGTTTCGGTACTTGCCCCAGCTCGAATTGCGATCGCTTTACACGGTGTTTGAAGACGAGGGGTGGGACTTTGATGAAACGCTGTACCAGGCTTGGCAGAACGGTGAGACGGGATTTCCCATTATTGATGCAGCGGCGAGATGTCTTCAAGAAACAGGCGGCTGGTTGGCGATGAACTTTCGGACTCGGGCGATTTATTCGAGTTTCTTGAGTAACTTGCTCGGCATGGATTGGCGGTATGGGGCACTGCATTTTATGCGGCACTTGATTGATGGCGATTGCCCGATCGATCACTATCAATGGGCCATGCAGGCCGGAGTCACCCATTGTCTAGACAAATCCTGGACCCGAATTTATAACCCCGAACAAGCGGCGATCGATCGATGTGATCCGCAGGGTAAGTTTATTAAACGCTGGATTCCGGAATTGAGACACGTTGCGCCCGTCCAGTTAGGAATGCCGCCGAAAAGTGCCGGATATATCCCGGCTATTCTCGATTACAAACAAGCAAGGCATCAGCGAGTCAAAAACCTGGAACGCCAACGCAAAGACTTCAGACAAACGCCAGACATCCTGCCCTTCCTCGCTCGGATGCCCGACTCAGTGACGCCCTTTGCCAGCGATCGATTCAGTAACAGCGACATCCGTTGGGCTAAAGAAGGCACTCAGGACTTGTTTCCCCGAGCATTGGACTTAGAGGCTTTGGATTTGCAACAGTCTCAGGCATTGCGATCGTGGTTAGTCGCCCATGTCAACATTAGCGCCCGCAAATCTCCGCCCGGAACCTCGAAGGAGACGAAACGAAAGGTGAAGGTTGTGGATAATCCCTATGGGACGCAGTTAGATTTGGCCGAGCTGCTGGGAATTGATTAACCGGATGTCGCCTAGAATGAAAGGGCAATTAGCCTGCCGATCGGTTAAAACTCATGTTCTACAGCGATTTTACAGTTGGCAAGATCAAACAAGCTTTTGGGATTGTGACGATCGAGGACAAGACGTTTTTTCCAACGATCGTGCCTGTTATCCCGAGTTCGACATTAGTAGAAGTGCTAGATGAGACGTTGCCATTGGCGGTGGCCTTACCCAGTGAGAAGGCGAAGTCGGAGCTGATTATTAGCCCGATTCTGGTTGAGGTGCGGAAGTATTTGAAGCGTCAAGTGAGCTTGTTCTCGGGACAGGATTTCACAGTGGATGAGTCGGTGGGATTATCGGGGGTTTGTGATTTTTTGATTAGCCGATCGATCGAACAGTTAGAAATAGAGTCACCCGTAGTGGTTTTAGTGGAGGCGAAGAAGGCGGATATTAATAGCGGGATGGGGCAGTGTATGGCCGAGATGGTAGCAGCACAGCGGTTTAAGCAACAGGCAGGCGAACCCGAAAGACCCGTTTATGGCTGTGTGAGTAGTGGTTTGCTATGGCGCTTTCTGAAGCTGGACGGGAATCAGATGACGGTGGATTTGAAGGATTATTCGTTGGAGCCGTTGGGTGATCTGTTGGGGAAGCTGGTTTGGATGTGTGGCGATGAGGGTGCGGGGCTTTAGGCGTATGGTTTAGGCGATCGCGCGGTATTGATCGATTTCCGTGGTGCCCTATGATTGCCTTGGGTCATCGTTTGGGGGATGCCAGCCGCCGCCCGCGTATCCACATGCGACGGGCACGACGTATAGAGCCGTCATCATGCCGATCGTCGTTCATATCCAAGCGATAGATGGTAGCGCGGCCAATTGGAGTGATGCCGATGATTTCTACGCCATTAAGGCTCCAAATGAAGTGATCGACCCACTTTTCGTTGCGTGGGTTGAAAAGGGGGTGTTCAGTTGTGGTTTTAGGGTCGATGCCAGTAGTGAAGTTGTAGCGGCGACAATTGCAACGGATGCAGGCGAGTGCGAGGTTTTCCGCGTCGTCACCGCCATTGAGGGATTGGGGGAGAATGTGGTCGAAGGTGAAGACCGATGTGCTGCCTGCTTCAGAGGAGTGGCAGTATTCACACAAGAATTTTTAGCGTTCTCGGACGAGTTGGCGAGTGGCGCGATTAATGGGCATGGGGCATGGCGGATTCAGCGATGATGCGGGCATTCATAAGAGTGAATATTCGATCGAGTTCGGTGATACCTGCAAATTCAGCGGTTTCGGTTTCGTTAATGGTTTGGGCTTTATGCTTTTCGAGGAGTGTTTCGAGCCGGGTTTGGAGGTCTTCAGTGAATTTGAAGAGGTTCAAACCGCGTACTTGTTGGATTTGAATGCCGGAGTCGATCCAGGAAGAGGGTTGAACCATTGTCTGGGTGATCATTGTAGCGACCTCAGTGAGAGCGATATGTGTTTATCCTAGCGCGATCGCAACGGCAAAAAAAGCATCGATTGGCCCTCCTCCCAGATCAAGGATCGATCGGCCCTTCAATTGCCCGATCGGCTATACTCAAAAAATCACAGTTGAGGAACAAACACAATGGGAACTGCAGAAATTCTCCAATCACTTCCTCATCTCACCCTCACCGACCAACTCAAAATCGCCGAAACCGCCCTCCAACTCATCCAACAAGATCACCATTTTCTCACTCGCAACCAACGCCGTCAGCAAATGGAAATCGCGGCCATAGCGGCGATCGAAGACTATTCCACCGATCGTGAACTAACCGCCTTTACCGCCCTTGATGGTCGCTAGAAAACGGCCTAAGCAAAATTTCTGGCGTTGACACATTTCAAGTTCGATCGGTCTCTGAAACCCGTCTTGTTAAGCAATTAGGGCAATTGGATGACAACACAATGCGACTTATTTCCGATGCCTTAGCGATCGTCCTCGTAATTTAATCATGCTTAGATCCCGATATTTAGATCCCGATATTTAGAGTCCGATGCTTAGACCTCTCGCTTTAACTGCCCTCGCTCCCATGCAGGACGTGACTGATGTTTGCTTTATGAATGCGATCGGAGCCTATGGCTGCCCGGATTACTTTTTTACCGAATATTTCCGGGTTCACGAAACCTCCCGACTCGAAAAACACATCCTCAAATCCATCACCGAAAACACCACCGGAACGCCCGTCTTTGCCCAAATGATTGGCGAAAGCATCCCCGATCTCGTCCGCACCGCCAAAGCCCTAGGCCAATACTCCGTCGCCGGAATCGACCTCAATATGGGGTGTCCGGCTCCCCGCATCTATCGCAAAAATGTCGGCGGTGGACTCCTGCGC
>JAYUJY010000169.1:0-20349 GCA_043764895.1 Synechococcales cyanobacterium
GCTCTGAGGGAAGGCGATCGCTTTTGTTTAGCGCCACTCGGAGGGTTTCGTCAAGCCAGTCGTCGATCGGTTGGAGGGTGAGATCGGCTAGGGTTGCGATTTTTTGTTGGGTGAGGCGTCCGGCTTTTTTACGGGATTCTGCGATCGAGATGCCGGGATATATCGATTCGTAAGGTTTGCGATCGGCGGGGCGGGCAGGTTTACCGTTGAGTTTGCGTACCAGTTCATCGACTTTATAGTCCAAGGTGTCGAGGTCCTGGTTGCCCCATTCCCTTAGCACGGCCATCAGGCGATCGCTGGCTGAGGTGCGCAGAGTTTTGAGCGTTTCGGCGGAGATGGATTCCATAGCAGTTCCGGTTAAAAAGAGGACCAATCATTCCATTTAGAATGACCCAAGATGCCAAATGGTCAACATTGGGGGCCAATTTCTTTTCTGACCTTACTCTAGGAGTCTGCGGCGTAAATTTTCCTTGTATTGATCGCCTCTTCGTTGGGTTTTGGGCACGGCCATGCCATGCCCCTACATTCTTTAGAACCCGGATCTGTAGGGGCACGGCTTGCTGTGCCCGGAACCCAACGAAGAATAGATCAATTACGTCTGATGGTGTGAATTGATCGACCTATCATTATCTGGCTCGGCTGAGTTGGCCGTTGGTCAGTTGCAAGATGGGGAGATCTGAGGCACGGATTAACGATTCATCATGGGTGGACATAATGATGGTGATGCCGATTTTGTTGAGTTGCTTCAAGATATTTAAAATTTGCCGGGAGTTATCTGGATCTAAGTTGCCCGTTGGCTCATCGGCCAGCAAAATTGGCGGCGTTGCGACGATCGCCCGAGCAATACTGACGCGCTGTTGTTCTCCGCCTGAGAGTTCTTCGGGGAAAGATTCGGCTTTGTGCTGGAGACCGACCATCTTGAGCGCGGGGGGAAGGCGTCGATCGATTTCGCTGCGGCCATAGCCCTGTGCCCAGAGGACGAAGGTGATATTTTCGGCGACGGTGCGGCGGGGGAGGAGCTTGTAGTCTTGAAAGACGATGCCGAGACGACGACGCAGGTGGGCGAGCTTGTTGCCTTTGAGGGGATTGAGGTGAATGCTATCCACCCAAATGTCGCCCTCGGTGGGTCGATCTTCGCCGTAGAGCAGCTTAAGCAAGGTCGATTTGCCGGAACCAGACGCACCTGTAAGTAGATAAAAGTCACCGGGATAGATATCAAAATTCAGATTTCGCAGCGCTTGGGTGCCGTTGCGATAGGTCTTGGTGACATCTTTGAGCCGGAGAATTGGTGTTTTGGGGCTGGAGTTGGATTGAGACGGGATTTGGGTCATGACGGAAGAATCAGAAATTTGGGGCTAGGCGTTTGGGTCTATAAATCTTTGGCGCTACAAAGCATTGGGATCAATTCCCAGTTCACGCAATTTTGCGGCGAGTCGATCGGCTTGAGCTTGAGCAGTTTGGGCTTGAGCTTGGGCTTGGGCTTGAGCCTCCTGGGCTTCTTGAGTTTTCAATTGGGCGGTCAATTTTTCGGCTTGGGCAATAACCATTCCCTCTGCGCCTGTCAGCAACATATTATTCTCTAGATCCCACCAGCGCATCCACGGTAGGGTCATGCCTTGATAGTGACCTTGCCACAGTCCTAGTTCAACCTGCATTTCTGGAATCGTATATCGTCCGTGGGGATTGGGCGTCATCTGAACGTACTGCGTCCCTTGAAGATGATACATATCAATATTGGCTTTGGCGACTTCGTAAATCCCATAGTAGGCCGGACGGATAATCCGTTCGTAGACCCAGAATTTGCCTTCATAGGGCGTTTTATCTCGTTCTTCAGACCCGTTCCCAGACACAAACTCTAGCGCAATAACAGGCGGAATCAGTTCTTTCCAAAGCACATACGATCGCCGAATTTTTCCGTCCAGCATGGGGGGAACGTTGGCCACGTAGAACCAATCCGGACACTCGGCTCCGCGTTCAGGCGGTTCGGTTAGTCGCCAGTAGATGCCACAGTCTTGCCCGATCGCGAAATTTTCATCCGGATGAAGCTTCTTCAGCGTCTCGAAAATGGAATCTGTCAGCAGTCTGCTCTGGGGCATTTCTTGAAAGTTCTTCACAATATCATCGTTACGATCGGGAAGCTGCGTGTGATCGGGCAATGAAGCCAGGGACATCCCTGGATTAAATCCAACGGGAATAAAATTAGTCATCGTTGAACCTCCTGAAAACTCTAGTTTAACGTCCGGTGATTCGATAGACGATCGATCGCCATGCAAACTTCGGCAGGGCCATCATTCGTTTCCAGCGCCAGGGTTCTTGGTAGAGGCGATAGGTCCACTCCAGATTGCGATCGCAGAGCCATTGCGGTGCGCGGACCTTGGTGCCAGCCCAAATATCAAAACTGCCGCCAATCCCGATCCACACGGCATTTGGACAGAGGTGGCGGTGCTGGGCGATCCAGAATTCTTGGCGCGGTACCCCGAGTCCGACGTAGATCAGGCGGGGTTGCAACTGAGAGAGGCGATCGCAAAACTCGGGCATCTGTTCGGCGGTAACAAATCCATTCTCCACGCCTACAATCTGCAATCCCGGATATTTGGCCTGCATGACGGTGGCGGCTTGGTCTGCAATTTCGGGCGATCCGCCATAGAAGAAAATACTGTCTTGGGTGTTCGAGGCGTGGCTAAGGAGTTGTTCGGCGAGTTCGATGCCGGGGATGCGATCGATGCTTTTTCCGTAGAGTTTGAGGTAGAGAACGATGCCTGCACCATCGGGGATAACGAGTTCTGCGCGGCGGATAATATCCCCCAGTTCTGGCCTGGTCCGCCCTTGCATAGTCATTTCTGCGTTGAGAGTGACGACGTGGGTGCCTTGATGGTTCTTAAGGCGATCTTTGAGAGCTTGGGGGTAGTTGGGGAGGAGGTGGACGGGGATGGTGAGAATGGGAAACTGGGAAGCCATGGGGAAAAGCAATCGTTTTTCAGGCTTTATTTTAGGCGGTGTTGAGGAGTTTGGAGAATTTATGCGTCGAGGGGACTTATTACACTGCATCCGCCACGATCGAGAACATGAGGGTAGATCAGGGTGGTTTTGACATCGCTGCGATCGATGAGGTCTTGGGTGGTACGGAAGCTTTTATGAATTAGTCGACACATTCATTTTTTGTTATTGACAAATAACCATAACTCATTCATTTGAACCGTCAGATCATTCTGTTTTGGAATGATATAAATCGTGCTCGGACCTTTTCATAAAGCTAATCCACATACTGTTGCAATCTGACACGATTTGCTCATTACCTTCCCTCATCCTTTGTCTAATGGCACTACCAATAATTGACTGACCACGAGCGTACTGAGGCTAATGAAGTATAAGATCGAACATATTAAAAGTAGCTTACTTGATATTTTGGATCCTGTTGCATCCCTTATTGATTAGCATTAAGATATGTGAAGAATCTGAAATATCTACAAAAAGCACTAATAATGTCACTTATTTCTAGAAGAGATGCGCTGAAACTTGGCGCGATCGCTGGCGGTGCTCTTTTACTGCCGATCGGCTTCCAGACCAAGAGCTATGCAGGAGATGCGGGTAGTCCCAAAGTTACCCCCTTCTCCCTGAAGTTTAAAGTTCCGCCTCTACTCAATCCTGTTCGTAGTGACGCAACAACTGACTACTATCAAATCAATGTCAATAAAGCTAGAGTTAGCCTTCTACCGGGCCTCACTTCAGAAGTGTTTAGCTACAACGGATCAATTCCTGGGCCTACCATTGTTCAGCGCCAAGGCCGCCAGTCTGTCGTTCGTTTCATTAACGACAGTATCGGAACGCCAACCTCTACCCATTTACATGGGATGGCATCATTGCCGCAATATGATGGCTATGCAGAAGACTTGATCTATCCCGGACAGTACAAAGACTACATCTACCCGAACAACCGAGCCGCGACCCTGTGGTATCACGATCACGCTATTCACAAAACGGCACCCAACGTTTATAAGGGTCTAGCTGGTTTCTATTTGGTGAAAGATGATTTTGAAGCAGGGTTGAACCTCCCTTCAGGAGCCTATGACGTACCGTTGTTGCTCAAAGATATGATCTTTGGGGCAGATGGCACTGTGATCTATGACGACCAAGGCCAAAAGAGCCTCATGGGAGACGTGATTACGGTGAATGGTGTGCCTTGGCCTCGAATGGAGGTTGCGAACCGCAAGTATCGCTTCCGCTTATGCAACGGCTCGGTTTCACGTTCTTACAGACTTGCGCTGAGCAACGGTGCAAATTTTACGATGATTGGCACTGATGCGGGTCTGACGGGAGCACCTGTGGATGTCGCTGACTTCAGAATTGGGATGGCAGAACGCTACGAGTTTGTTCTTGACTTTTCTAAGTACCCAGTGGGAACCCAGATTGTCCTGAAAAATCTTCAACCTTCCAACAACATCAACTATGACGGAACTGATGTCATCATGCGCTTTGATGTGGTGCGAAAGGAAGCTGATCCTAGCGTTGTGCCCAGCAAACTGCGACCCTATCCTCTGATGCCTGCATCGTCGGCTGTGCGGAACCGCGAATTCCGGTACGAGCGAACGAATGGACTGTGGGTGATCAACGGCAAAACGTGGGAGGTCGATCGGTTTGATGCCAATCCTCAGCTTGGTGATACCGAGATCTGGACCCTCTACAACAATGCCGGGGGATGGTTCCATCCGGTCCACATCCACTTGATTGATATGCAGATTCTCGATCGTAATGGGAAGCCTCCCTTTGCCTATGAGCGGGGCTTTAAGGATGTGTTCTACGTGGGTGAAAACGAGTCGGTGCGCGTGATTGGTAAGTTTGGACCAAACAGTGGAGCTTATATGTCGCACTGTCACAACACGGTGCATGAAGACCACGACATGATGAACCAATTCATGGTGGGTCAGGGCGGTCCCAACCCGATCACCGCCGCTCCAGCGAAGCAATTACCGGCTCCTCCTCTCTAGGGTTTAGCTTCCAAAGACATCTTGGGGATCTGGGCTTCTTATAGAGTTCAGATTTCTATAGCAATTCTGAGAGCTTTTTTGAGTGCTATCAAGCCTGAAAAAGCTCTCAGTTAGTGTATTCAACAGCCATTCACGATAGAACAGTAGAGCAAATGGTCACTAAAGCAATGGAATTTAGCAGCAAGTTATTGACAAAAGCAGGCTTGGCGATCGCAGTATTGGGTGCGATCGCTTTTGATTTAGGTGCATTGCTGCCTGCGAAAGCACAGATGCATGGGATGATGTCGCACCCCTCAAAAGCAGAAATAGAACAGCTATCAGCGCTTGATGCCAAACAAGTGATTGCCAATCGCTTGTTTAATGAGGGACTAGACAAGTTACATATGGCAGATGATCAGGGTGCCATTGAGAATTTTGGTCAGGCGATCGCCTTGAGTCCTCGTCTCGAAGAAGCTTATGTCAACCGGGGCAATGTTTATCGCAGACTTGGCAACCGTCAAGGCGCGATCGCTGACTATACTCAGGCCCTTCAACTTAACCCCAGCTTCACTTATCTATACAACAGCCGGGGCAATCTTCGCGAAGATTTGAAAGACTACACAGGTGCGATCGCTGACTACACTGAGGCGATTCGGCTGTATCCAGAGCAGAGTGATGGCTATCGCAATGTCGGCTCTGCTCACTACAAGTTAGGTGATTATCAAGCTGCGTTAAAAAGCTTGAATCAGGCGGTTGAAGTCAACTCAGGTTCTGCGGCTTCCTATCTCAAGCGCGGCGAAATCCATGTAAAGCTTGATGACTATGAAAAGGCGAACAATGATTTTAGACAAGCTGTCGATCTATTCTCATCTCAGGGAAAGGTCGCAGATTCCGAAAGAGCTAATCAACGCCTGCAAGAGCTTCAGAAACAAAACCCTAATTTGAAAACAGCGCGGTAACTTACCATATCTGATGGCGCAAAGGCTTTATTCATGAAATCCTTTGCGCCATCCAGTTATTTCCCATCTCCGTAGACTGAATCGTCAAATTTTTTGATGGCTGACTGATCATATGGAGTAGGAGGTTTCGGATACGTTATCTGGATTCTACTGAGATCTTGGGGCTGCTTACCACAAAGCTGAGTCAAGTTAACTAATCGATCGCTGTTAGTCCACTGGATGTAGCAAACGGGCACGTCCATTTTTGACATTGAGGATGCCGAAGAACTGACGCCTGTCATTCTTGACGGCTGACTTGGCTGAGCTGCCAGCAAATCAGAAGCCTCTGTACGGACTGAAATATTTAGTGCAATGCAGGTAAGCACAATTAAGAAAAGTAATTTCACAAGTATATCTCCCCAGAAAACGACTGCCAATACCCTAGTCTAACAATCTCACGGCATAAGTTGGTTTTGTGGCAAAAATCTTTTGAGGTGGAGTGTGGATAGCGCTTATTGAATCCTTGTTCGTAAGCTGTTCTTAGCTCAGCGCAACATTTACTAAAAACCCCAACTTCTTAAAGAAATTGGGGTTTTTAGAGTTTTGAATCATTAAGCGTGAACTGTTAGAGTCGCCTGCTCATAACTTTTATCGCAATGTTCAACATTGTGAGACCTTACTTCGAGAGACAGACATATCCTCCGTTCACCAACTGAAGGGTTGAACCCGTTGGGCAGTCTTGCTGAGTAACGCTCCCGGCTAAAGGATTTATAGTTGATGGCGGACTCGTTACCGTCGCTGTCGTAGGAGATACGCCTAAGAAGTTGGGTTGAGGAGTGCTCCCATTGCGTCCGACCGCAGCCAACTCCAGAGTGGTAGTGGTCGCTTGCCCGGTGCCATCATTGCTAACCGCGTTCTGATCGCCTGGGTGTCCATTGGTCACAAACAGTTGTGGGTGATCAAACGGGGCACGCTGATAACGAACGCGATCGTCGGTCAGAGAAACCATAAATGCCACCAAAGACGTTTTATCTTCCTCGCTGAGTCCTAGGTCTTGGACGTCAGCATCAAGATTGTCGATGTTGTTCTCATGAAAATCTCCGCCTCGATTGTAGAAGTCAACGACTTGGCGCAAGGTCAGTTGTCCCCCATTATGGAAGTAGGGAGCCGTTAACTCAATGTTCCGCAGTCCAGGCGTTTTGAAAGCCCCATCCGCAGCAATGCGTTCATTGGCACCGACGGTTATATTTGGGGTCGCATTGAGTAATGACGTAAAGAGTCCTTTCGCCGCCAACCTCGATTCTGAAAGAGGGTTGCCAAACGGATCTTTGCCGCCTACGCCCAAGTCTTCTAACGTGGGTCGAACGCCAATATTGTAGAAGCCATTGTCGTAAATAGCCTCTCCACCATTGCCCATTGTCATCCGTTCGAGCCGTTCATTCTGCACATTTTTGACCGAGGCATTCGTAAACTCGGCTCCGCCATGACAGTTGATGCACTTCGCCCGACCTTCAAACAAATCTTTGCCTTGTTTTTGTTGGACCGTCAGCGCGTTGCTGTTGCCCTCCATATATTGGTCAAAGGGGGCATTGTTAGAAACCAAAGTGGATTCGTACAGTTGGATCGCCAATCCCATAAACAATGAGAAGTTGTAATCCATGAGTGTAAATTCATCGGTTGCCAAGGCTCCCTGCGGCTGCTTGAAAGACCGAGTTCCATCAGCACTAACTTTAATGATTTGCTTTGAGTCCCACCACTGCGGCTGAAACGCGTTCTGAACCAACGTTTCGTAGGTTTTCTGTTTGAGTCCGGTTCTGGGTGAATTGCTGAACGCACCCAGAACGCTATCTTCAGGATGCACAAGCTGTTTGTTGAGCGGCGGTAACACTCTGAGCTTTTTACCCGTCTCTCTAGGCAGCTTTTTGATCTTAAGCCGATCGAATTTTTGCCCAATATCAGGAAAGGTTCGACCCGTTGCCGATTCTTCAACAGAGCTGATTGGGGGACCCACGGCCTGAGACGCAAGGGATGAATTCTTAAGACTAATTTTCACCTTCTGCAATGCGGATTGCTTAGTCGGTGCTTTTAGAAGAAACGCATCTTTATCTCGCGACCCAAACGGATTCACCCCGTTAAATTCGTTTTGAGCACGTCCGTCCCAGAAGTTGCGGAAGTTAAACACCGCATTAATCGTGCTGGGTGTGTTGCGTTCCGTTACCTGACGTACGTTAATCCCCTTAACGTTAAAAACTGGGTCGGGTTGTACCTCTACTTTATCGATCGCGCTACCTGGAACGATATCGAGGAATTTGGTCAGGTTCACGGCTTGCGACCCAGCCACATCGTTAGTGTCGGACAAGACCTGTGAAGAGCGATCGTTAATATTTGCTAGCTTGTGAAACGGATAGTCTCCTGGCTTCAGCACATAGTTAGGAGCACCCCCTAAATTAAAGGTGGTGTCTGGGTTTGGGGCACCGTTTGCAGCGACCCGCAACAACCCAGGGCTGATCTGGTTCTTCGCGCGAGTATCAACCCCAGCGTGAAAGTGGCAACTAGCACAAGATTGATTGCCGTTGCTGCCAACTTGCAAGTCCCAGAACAGCGATTTTCCAAGTAGAATTGCAGCCGATTTGTCCTTGACAAATTCTCCTAAGTTAGACGGCTCAGAGATTGAGACCGTTTTGAGCGAAGCTAGCGGTTGAGAAACGCCAGGGTCAACGAGCTGAGCGGATGCTACGTGTCCGGCGAGGATAGCAACAGCGACAATCGCAGCGATCGCCACACTATTTTTTATTCGCTTGAGCAACCTTGCCACCATTCGAGAAAGCCTGATTAGAGGTATCGGCATAAAGTGTTCCAAAATTTTCCTCAGTTGTTGGGGCCATAAAGTGATCAGTTAAACGCCTGAACAGCCTTTTGAGGGTTCATCAACTGCTGTTGAACTCATGGCAGAAGGTGAAACATCAGGTGAGATTGGAGGCTGATTCGTCTGTGGGGGCTTACTTAGGGCGGTTGCTGCAAATGCTACAGTACCAAATACAGCCACACCAACCCGCTGAATTAGCTTAGCCATTGTTGAAAACGAACAAGCGTTGGTAGTCTATCCGAAATAGTTTAACAGGAACTACTCCGTATTTCTACTAGTGTTATGAATATTCTTAGTGAAAATGCTGTGATGACTCAAAGGTTGATAAGTGAACCAACGCAAAGGCTAATTGATCGAACTTGAAGAGAAAAACGTTTAAAAACTTTATGCGTCGAGGGGGCTGATGACACCTCGTCCGCCACGATCGAGAACATGGGTGTCGATCAGGGTAGTTTTGACACTGCTTCGATTGCCCCCTGCACGGAAGCGCTCCCTCCCGGAAGCTATACTGGAGCCATCGAAGTCGCAGCGAGGTCAACCCTATGGCAGTCCGACAACCCCGATATAGTAAAGAAGAGTTCGCCCAGCGTGGTGATGCTCTCTATGAATCAGAAGTGCGCGCTCAAGTTGAAGAAGGTAACCATGGGAAGATTGTGGCGATCGACCTTGAAACTGGAGCTTTTGAAGTTGATGGTAGTGAAATCGCTGCTTGCGATCGGCTTGAATCTAGCCACCCTGATGCTCAAATCTGGATGATCCGTATTGGTTCCCGCCATGTTCGTCGATTTGGCGGACGCACGAAGAGAATCGTATGATCACCGGAATTGTCAACCCAGATTTTGAGCCGATTATTCCACTTTCGATCTGTGGTGCTGACGGCAAGGTTTACAAGCAAGATGCGATTGTCGATACGGGCTTCAATGGCTGGCTTTCACTGCCTCCCGATTTGATCGCTCAGTTGGATCTGAAATGGAAGCGGCGAGGAAGAGCGATTCTGGGTGATGGCAGTGAATGCGTTTTCAATGTCTATGAAGCAGTTTTAGTCTGGGATGGAAATCTTCTCACGATTCCGATCGATGAAGCCGATTCAGAACCACTCGTCGGAATGTCGCTAATGGAAGGCTATCAGCTAATGGTGCAAGTATTTGAGGGCGGTCATGTTGAACTCAGCAAAGTAGCCACGGTCTAACAATTCAAATGCAGCGGACAATGGAAAGTTCACTGGTTCTGAGTTCAAGCTTATTTGCCGCCGTTGATTTGAGTCGTTAGAACGATTCGTTTGAGTTGTTGGAAGTCCAGATCGAAACAAGTCTTTGGTATTTAATCTTGTTGGAAAACGATCGCTCTTACTTTCAAGACAAAACAGTGCTTGAGATGCGACAGCAGTAAAATTTGATGATAACTAGTCACTTAAATTAAGATTTGAAATTCATAGCTTTCCTACTGTTGTCTCGATCGTCCGAACAGACACAGATCTAACACGACACAGCGATCGCAGTCGGGCTTTTTGTAATAGCAACAGCGCTGACCGTGCAGCATCAAAACCTCGTGGTTGTCGTAGACTTGTTGGGCGGTCCAATCAGAAGGCAGTTGCGCTTCAAGAATTGCATGAGCGGGGGCAACAGTGACACTTGCAGGAATTAGCCCCAACCGCACCGCAACCCGATGGTGATGACTGTCTACAGGCAATGCACGTCGCCGCAGCGCACTAAAAGACAAGACTGCCGCACTAGTTTTTGGCCCTACACCGGGCAGCGATTCTAACCAGGCTCTTGCCTCAACAATAGGCAGATCTGCTAGAAACTCAAGGGATAAATCACCATTGCAGCGATCGCTAATTAACTGCAACACTTGCTGAAGACGAGGGGCTTTTTGTTCTGGCCAAGTGCAACGGGCGATCGCTTGTTCAATGTGTTCAACTGAGGCATCTCGTACAGTTGCCCAATCGGGAAAGCGGCGGCGCAACTCGTGATAGGCCGTGGCAGAGTCAGCGTTGTGCGTGCGGTGAGACAACAGGGCAGAAATCAGTTCGCTGAGTGGGTCGAGGGTATGAAAGTAGGGAATTGGACAGCCATATTCTCGACAAAGACGATCGTGTACCTGCATTAATTTCTGCCGAATCTCAGGCGAAACAATGATTTCGATCGTCTTTTTGGCACGCATATAATATTTTATCGGGATTGTTGTGTGAGTTGTTTAGTCTATCTAGAAGTAGTTGCCGCTGACATCCCTTACATGACAGACGTAAACCTCATCCGTAAGTGCTAGGACAACTGAACGACCGCTTCATCATTTACGATCGTTCGAGCTGTGAGTAAATCATCGACGGTAATTCTGAGAAATCGTTTTTTGTCCACCTGAAACTGAACTTTAATGCGATCGCGACCTGGATCGCCTAGTGGATCGAGCACAGCAATACTTCGGGAACCATCTTGATCATTCAGCGGTTGAACCTGGGTTTGATTCGTTGCAATATCCCGCATCAAAATTCGATCGCCGTCAAAATACACTTCAGTTTGGGTCTCGGACAATTCACCCAGAATCAGTTCAATGCTGGGCTGATTGGCGAGTGAGGCACTGAGATTGAGTTCTATGGGATGTGTCATCGGGTAGGGCTGTCCTGTTTTGATAATAGGATGCCAGTTGTGCGCATTGAGCCGACGATCCCAATAGCGAATGCCGTAGCCATGGTAAAGAAAATCTTTGACGTCAACGCCTTGGCTCAGTTGCAGTGCGCCTTGAGCGATCGCTTCAAAGGGTCGATCGGAGCGAATTTTTGAGGCGTCGAAATGTTGGGCGGCCCAGGTTTGGACCGCAGGAATTTGGGAGGTGCCGCCTACGAGCAAGACGGCGCTAATGTCATCGATTTCGACGCCTTGCCGTTTGGCCTGTTGGATTACTTGGTTCAAACTCGCGTCTAGCCTAGTGAAAAACTGTCTATTCCGCAGGATCTCGTCAAAGCGATCGCGGGTGAGATTGAGTTCAACGGTTTCAAAGGTTTCGTCATCAAACAGGACTTCTTGAGCGTTTGATTGCAGGGATAGATTTATCTTCAGCCGTTCCACAAGACGAGTAGTAATGGGATTAATCGCTAAGCCTTGGGTCTCATGGAAGTAATCCAGCAGCCAGTTATCGAGATCCGCACCGCCTAGATTTTGCCCTGCTTTTGCAATGACATTAGCCGTCTTGACCTGCTGCCCCGACTGCTCCGCAAAGTTTTTCTTTCCCCACTTCAGCAAAAAACCCGTTGGCTTCACCACTTGCACCGCCGGACTATGCGATCGCCGCACCAACGACAAATCCAACGTCCCACCACCAAAGTCAATCACCAACAGCAGCGCCTCATCCACGATTCCATAGCCCAACGCCGCCGCCGTAGGTTCATCCAGCAGTCGCACTTGATTCAGGCCACAAGTCTCACACACCCGCCCTAGCCATAACCGATAGACTTCAAAACTATCCACCGGAACCGTAAACACCACCGAATCCAAAATCCCAGGATCGGTCTGCTTCACTTGCTCAATAATCTGCGTGAGGTACCACGTCCCTATTTGCTCTGGCCCGATCGATCGTCCATCTATCTCCGGCTGAAACCCCGGAATCAATTGTCCGAGTCCTCGCTTAAAGTTCCGAAAAAACCGCGCATCCGTTGCTACATCTAAGCCCCGATCGCGAACGGCTTGACCGATCAAGGTCCGGTCCGTTGCGGCATTTTCCACATAGAGCAGGCTGGGAATCAACGGCGGATTTTGTGCAATGACTTGGGACAATCCAGGTACTGAGAGGGTCTCAGCCTTTCCAGTCGCAGCATTCCAACGGGTGATTACGGTATTACTAGTCCCAAAGTCGATCGCGTAGGTCATCGGTCACGGCACAAAAACAGGTCTGTCTTTATTTTACCGTTCTCAATCCTCTAGCTATGTAGAAATGTTAAGATAATTCCAGCATTGTATGAACTGCCGCACGGCAACCCGAGGTTAGGAATGGTAGGACAGGCGGCAAATAACAGGCAAAATCAAGGGCTTTGGGTCGCACTGACCTTGATTGGAATCTGGATCAGTAGTACTGCGATCCTTTTTAGTTTGGACCTAGCAACGTTACCAAATTGGGTAAAGTTTGTAGGTTTTGCTTGGCAAATGTTTTTGTATACGGGGCTTTTTGTGACGGCCCATGATGGAATGCATGGTTCTATTGCGCCCTCAAATCCGAAGCTGAACGATGCGATCGGTAAATTTGTGTTGTTTTCCTATGCCATGTTTCCCTTTGCAAAAATGCGTCAGATGCATAATCTTCACCACGACATTCCTGCACGCGAGGGCGATCCGGATTATCACAATGGCAAGCGCGCAAACTTCTTTGCCTGGTATTTTAACTTCATGCAGAACTACTGGAGTTGGTTGCGTTTAGGACTGTTGATTTCGACGTTTCATGCGGTGCATCAGGTGTTGCAGGTGCCAGAGATTAATCTGACTTGGTTTTGGGTGTTTCCATCTGTCATGAGTTCGTTTCAGCTCTTTTTGTTTGGGACATTTCTGCCCCACAGTGAACCTGAGAATGGGTATGTGAATGAGTGCCGATCGACCAGTACGCCATTTTCGGAGTTTTGGTCATTCATCAGTTGTTACCACTTTGGCTATCACGAAGAGCACCATGATTTACCGCATCTAGCTTGGTGGCAGTTGCCGGGGGCGAGGAAGTTGAGAATTGGGAATTGAGACTGGTAATGTGCGGCCTCAGTAATCCAGCTACTTGATTATTCCTCGTTGGGTTTAGGGCACGGCGAGCCATGCCCCTACAGATCCGGGTTCAAGAGGCTGTAGGGGCATGGCCATGCCGTGCCCCAAACCCAACGAGGTTTTATACCAATCTTATTTCGTACAGCGCATTACCAGTCTTGGGAACGGCTTGGGTTGCGGGCTTCGACGATCGATCGTTTGTCCATCATGGTGATCATGGCGGGGAGTTCGGGGGAGGCTTGGTTTGCGAGGCCCAACTCTTGGATGACCTGTGGATAGGTTTTGCCTTCGGTCATGCGGTAGGCGATTTCTTCCATGTTGCCCCAGCTCATTTGGCTCTGAACATAGGCCAGACTCATGACATTCAAGACATCTTGCCATTGATTGCCTTCGGCTTTGATCAACATCGGATGGGGAATGTTTAGGGTGCGATCGAAGCAGTAATACCAACTTAAGGGCTGCTTTTTGACAATGTTATCAAAGAAGCTTTTATGATCGTTGTTGTTAACCGCAATGTCCGATCCCGTGGACAGCAAAAACATGGGCGGAGTGGGTTCGTTTTTCGATCGGGCTAAGGCTTCTTCACCAATAGTTAGAAATGTCTTGAGCGCTTGGGTTTGGAAACCGTTGTAGCCGGGATAGGCTGGGTTGGGTTCGCTTAACCAAGTGCGGTAGTTGGAGGATTTGTTGATAATTAGATCGAGCACAAATCGACTGTTTCCAAAGTAAGCCGCATAGAGCAACGCCCGATCGATGTCCGCCACGCGCTCGATCGCTAACCAAGCCGCCAGAGACGCCCCACCCGACAAGCCGCCGATCGTAATTTTTGCGCTCGGATCTACGGACTGCGCTTTTTTTAACCAGTCCAAGGCAAAGTCTTTGTAAACCTTCGGGTCTGTCGGAAGCGGCGTCGGATTGGCGGCGTTGAAGTCTCCCGCGCAGCCGTGACCGGGCATTAAGGGAATCAGGACGCTGTAACCCGCTTGATACAGCCTCTGAGCCAGCGGTCCAAACTGGTAGGGCGCGGCAGTAAAGCCATGGAACAGAAGCGCCACTTTTCCGGTGGGCTGGGGTTGCAGAAGAAGAATCGATCGGCAAAGGTCATTTTTTAACCCAATACGATCTTCTTTGAACTTAGTTTGTTGGAGAAGAAGGGTCGTCACGGCAGCACGGTAGAGTTTGGATAGCGGGTTCATCAGCGAATTCACCATAGGATGGATACACGCAAGACAATTGTTCCCTAAGCATACCTAGAGAACTCTAAGACGAACATTTTAAAGCGTCGATCGGCTCATTTCTCCATTACACGACCCCGATCACGCAACCACCATGGTCCCAATCCCGCTGTCGGTGAAGATTTCTAACAACAAGGAATGCGACAACCGTCCATCAATAATGTGCGCTGCTTTGACACCTTGCGCCAACGATCGAACGCAGCAGGTCAGCTTCGGAATCATCCCACCCGTCACCGTTCCATCTTCAATCAACGATCGGGCTTCACTAATCGTCAAGTGTTGAATCAAACTGTCTGCGATCGTTGGATCGCGCATCAATCCCGGCGTGTCGGTCAGCAGAATCAATTTTTCGGCCATCATCGCCGCTGCAATTTCACCCGCGACCGTATCGGCATTGATGTTGTAGGACTGCCCCGTTTCATCCGCCGCAACGCTGGACACTACGGGAATGTGGCCCGCCTGACTGAGCGTATCGATTAGTCTCGGATTGACCAAGCTCACCTCCCCCACAAACCCGACGCCTTCCGCATCCGCTGGACGGGCCGTAATCAGGTTGCCATCTTTGCCGCATAAGCCCACCGCCGATCCGCCTGCTTGATTAATCAGCGCCACAATTTCCTTATTCAAACGGCCTACCAGCACCATTTCCACAACGTCCATTGTCTCCGCATCCGTCACGCGGAGTCCATTTTTAAACTGCGGTTCGATGTTGAGCTTTGTTAGCCACGCATTAATCTCAGGACCGCCGCCATGGACCAAAATCGGACGAATGCCCACCGACGCCATGAACACCACGTCTCGAATCACTTGTTCTTTCAGTGCGCTGTCCTTCATCGCCGCGCCGCCGTACTTTACAACGATCGTGCGTCCTGCAAACTTCTGAATGTAGGGCAGGGCTTCACTGAGGATTTTGACCCGAACATTGGCATCGGACAGACAAGAATCTAAGGGATCGGACATGGTGGTGTTTGTGTTCTCAACATAGAAAATTCTAGTTATTTAGCCTACAAGATTCTGCGATCGATTCGTCTTTTATTACAAATCGCCTAAACTAGAGCTAACGGCCCTCTACACACTGCAATCATTCCTATGCTGGCAACCCAACCGCTCTCTACCCCTGCGTCTAATTCCCTGAATCCCGCCGAGCTTCAAGGCCAGGTTCGATCGATCCTTCAGCAGCAGCGCACCTTTTTCGCGACGGGCAAAACCCGAGATCTGACCTTTCGCCTCACCCAACTGACGAAGCTGCGGGATGCGGTTATTGAGTACCAAGATCGCATCATCGCAGCCGTCCAATCCGATCTCGGACGCCCACCCTTTGAAGCCTATTTTGAAATCGCGACCCTCGGTGAAGTCAAACTCGCCATCAAACAGCTCAAAACCTGGATCAAACCGCGTAAAGCCTCCACAACCCCCGATCTGTGGCCCGCTTCTGCCTGGGTCGAACCCGAACCCCTCGGCGTTGCGCTGATCATTGGTCCCTGGAACTACCCCTTCCAACTCACCCTTTCGCCACTCGTTGGGGCGATCGCTGCTGGAAACTGCGCCATTCTCAAACCGTCTGAACACGCTCCCGCAACCGCAGCCGTCGTCAGCGACCTGATTCGATCGGTTTTCCCAGCGGACTACGTAGCCGTCATCGAAGGCGATGCGCAGACAAGCCAAGCCCTGCTCGCTGAAAAATTTGACCATATCTTCTTCACAGGTGGCACCGAAATCGGTCGAATAGTCATGCAAGCCGCCGCGAAAAACCTTACGCCTGTCACCCTCGAACTCGGCGGTAAAAGTCCCTGCATCGTCGATCGATCGGTCCGGCTCGACTACGCCGCCAAACGCATCGCCTGGGGCAAGTTCATCAACGCAGGCCAGACTTGTATTGCCCCGGATTATCTCCTCGTAGACGAATCAATCAAAGCTGAGTTCATGCCGCTGCTTGCCCGAGCCATCAAAGAACTCTACGGCGACAACCCCGCGACTAGTCCGGACTTCAGCCGAATCATCAATCAACGTCAGCTCCAGCGGCTAGAGTCGTTGCTCACCACCCATGCCAGCAATATCATCATCGGCGGCGACGTGAATGCGGACGATCGCTACATTGCCCCGACGGTTTTGGATTCCATCACTTGGGACGATGCGATTATGGAAGCCGAGATTTTCGGTCCTATTCTTCCGGTGATGACGTACACCAATCTCGATGACGCGATCGCCCAAATCAACGCCCGACCCAAACCGTTGGCACTGTACATCTTTGCCCAAGACACCGCTGTGGAGACGAAAATCGTGCGATCGATCTCGTCTGGCAGCGTTTGCATTAACGACACCGTGATGCAAGTGGCGCTCCCAAATTTGCCCTTCGGCGGCGTCGGCGACAGCGGCATGGGCAGCTACCACGGCAAGGCCAGCTTCGATACCTTCTCCCATTACCGTAGCTACCTCAAGCGATCGATGATCTTCGACCTTGACTGGCGTTACGCGCCTTACACAGAGTCGCGATTGAAGCAGCTTAAAAAGATTGTGACGGGCAAGTAGGGAAGTCCAAAAGGAGGGTTTAAGGGAAATTTTGGGGGCGATCGATTAGCATTTACCAGAGCGTAAGGAAACTTTCAACGGTTTATCCTGAGTAGTACGATATGTGGAAACTTTATGAATATCATCCTAATTTGGAGAGATGTTCATAAAGTTCCTGACTAATCATTGTTAGCCTGGTTGATAGTAAGATTTGCTTGAGTCCGGTGATTGCGAACGTTATGTTGATTCGGGTTTTTGCTTAGGCAAATTATCAGGGAATAATAAGATTTATGGTTTTTTGTGACGACTCAATCGGGCTTAAGTCGATGCCTTAATTGTCCATTACGATCGTAAAGATGGTGGTTGAGGTTGATTGATTCATGGCAGAGTTGCAAACATTGTCGGATCGTGCGATCGTCCTTCGGCAACTGCTGCGGACAGACCTTCTGTCGCCGATAGGTCGGACGAAAATGATTAATAATCTGAATCAAATCCCCCGTTTCCAGGTTCCCACCCACCCGCACCTGCTCCAGCAGAGTTTGCATTGGCTTAAACGATCGACCGGATTGTTCAGGAAACAGAGAACGAGACATAGGAGAAAGCTAACTCAAAAACATCAGAATCGATCGACTCCCTCCATTATCCACAAACTGAAGAAATAATCCGTACATTCTCACCATTTCCTCATAATTTGCGCTAAAAAGGAAAAGTAGTCCTTCATACCGTCCTATGGAACCCATCACCCTCACCGCGATCGCCACCAGCATCACCACCCTGATCTGCTCCGAAGCCGCCAAAGAAATCGGTAAAGAAGCCCTCAAGGACGGAGCCAAAGCGATCGGCAAATCCGCCTACGACAAATTCAAATAACTCCTCGCCACCATTCGCACCAAATTCCAAGCCGAAGGCGTAGAAGGCATCCTCACCAAAGCCGAAGCAAATCCCACCGAAGAAAAGAGTCAAACCAAACTGCGCAACGAACTCGAAGACCAGATGTCCACCGATCTTGACTTCGCCACACAACTCGAAACCCTCATCGCCACCCTCAAAACCGAACCCGAAATCGAACAAATTCTGCTTCAAGGCGTCAAAGTTAAAGGCAACGCAAAAGTTGGCGACATTGAACAATCCAGCGATCGTGCCTCTGGAAAGGTGACTCAAAAAGCGTTAGTCGATATGGAAGTCGGCGGCGATCTCACGATCGGTAATGCCAAGCAAACGACTCGCTAAGGGAGTATCAACTAAATAACATCCCAAATTTCTAAATCTTTGACGAACTGCCCCCAACCCCTTTCTTGAATACCCGTAAGGGCTATATTCTGGGGGCTTTAAGCTTAGACAGTGGCGACCTGACATTGCTCTAAAAATCACATAGCATATTGCAGAAATCATGCAACTTGCCGATCAAAAGTTGCCAGACATTTTGCGATCGGTTGTTAACCATAGTGTGGTCGATCATACTTTACATCATTCTGTGCCAACCCATTCACCAAATTTGCCAATTAGATGGAAAACTTAGAACCTTGGTATGGAGTCCGATTGATTTATCAGCTTCATGGTTTTTCAGAAGAAACATCTCAAAATGTTTACGAAGAACGTATTTTGATCGTTCGGGCAGAGTCGGGTGAGGCCGCGATCGAAAAGGCTGAAGAATACTCAAAGGACTACGAAGATGCAACGACTGAGTACCTGGGTTGTGCAAATAGCTTCAATATCTTTGATGAAAATGGATCTTGTCTTGGACCGGGAACAGAAGTTTTTTCGGTGCTGCAAAAGTCATCTCTCCCACCAGAAGAGTATCTCGATCGCTTAGATGATAAAGCGTCTTAATCGATTGACTCAAAGTAGCGTCTAATTCAAGCTATCGTAAGGAGATACAAGATTTTGATTGGAGGGGTGACGATCGTGTCTAATGTCCTACAACCTGAACAATCCTACACATTCAGTAAAATCTTCGACCTCAAAATTGAACCTGATGAACTGTCTGCGTACTTTGGTTATACGTTCCAACGAAAACGTCTCAACTTACCGCAATATTCGGGATCGATCGATCGCTTAGAAGAGTTGCGATCGCGGATTGAGGCAGTGATGCCTTACGTCAGTCTAACCAACGAAACATCCCGGCGAGAAGTGCTCATTTCTCAGGTTGTCTTAGAAGTGGTTCAGACGACGAAGGCTCAATTGCGGATTGAATATCCGATTAAGGTGACTGAACAGCTTCAGGGTTATTTAGATTACCTGTTGCAGAGTCAGAATGAGATTTTGGTGATTGAGGCGAAACGAGAAGACATGGATTATGGGTTTTCTCAGTTGGTGGCTGAAATGATTGCATTGGACCAGTGGGATCGGAGTCCGGCACAGCCCATTTTGATTGGAGTGGTGACGACCGGACAAGTTTGGCGATTTGGAGTCCTCGATCGCGCGAGAAAGAGTATTGAACAAGGGTTAGACTTGTATCGGGTGCCAGAGGATTTAGAAGCAGTACTCCGGATTTTAACTCATGCGTTGCTTTAGTCTGTTGAGATGTTGTGCTCTCAGATGTTTCATTAGTGGCTACAATGTAAAATTTAGTTATTAGAAGTAATGTTAAATTCAAATTTATGAAAGGGAAGATGATTTTGATAGGTAGTTTAGTTTCTTTAGTCACTATTCTTACGCTGTTTATCTACACAATCCAAATCGCATTTGATGGGATGTGTGGCAATAAATTTTTATCAGAAACATCATCGCCCGATCGCATTTATCGAGTCGTCGTCTTTCAACGGGATTGCGGAGCAACGACTGGATTTTCAACTCAGGTGTCGGTTTTAAAAGCTGGAGAACGATTGCCGAACCAGTCGGGAAATCTATTTATTGCAGATACCGATCGTGGAAAAGCTCCAAGTGGAATGGGCGGTGGTCCTGAAGTTAGACTATCTTGGACAGGGTTGCGTTCTGTGCGTCTCATCCATCATAAGAATACCCGTGTGTTTTTGGCTAATCTACGGGTCGCAGAAGTGTCTGCTAAGCTAAACGACATTTAGTTTGCAGGTATGGCATTTCCCTTATTCTTGATGTCTCGTTGCCACTTGATTTCTAATTCTCCCTGATTTATCAAGCGAT
>JAYUJY010000170.1:0-20205 GCA_043764895.1 Synechococcales cyanobacterium
ATTTTCGCGCGTGGCTGGACTATTCATAGCGATCGCGCGGATGAGAGCCTGGGTGGCATCATAGGCCGTTGCGGTACGCCAGTTGACGGTGCCATTCCAGTAGGCGGTAGCGCGTTTTGCGAAGTCAGGATGGGTGCTGGGATGCCAGAGAACGGGGAGGACCAAATTTTCGATCGTCCCTTTGCCTTCAAGGATTTGTGAGGTGTAGAGCGTGGCACTACTGAGCAACGGAAGCCGTTGTTGGTTGGCTTTGGCGAGTTGGATGGCCAGATCAAGTCGATCGATATGGGGCGCAATTAAAAGGCTATCCGCATTTTGTTGGGCCAGACGGGAAAGGGCTTCAGCGGGATCGAAGTCAGGGGCGGCGATGTCACAACCCACGTCTACGATTTCGGATCCCTGGCCTACCACGCTCGCCACAAAATCATCCTTGAATGACATGTTATCCAATGCTTTTGCATCATAGCAAAGCCCTACTTTTTTACTTTTTAGAGTTTTGACGGCGTACTCCGCAAGGGGATCGGACATAAAACGAGTGCCGGGAACGGTCCGAAAAATGTAAGCGCCGAAATTGGTGAGACGGTTGGCGCTGCTACTGGGTGAAATCATGACCAGTTTACGCGCTTCATAGATCGGGGCAGCCGCGAGACTAGCATCGCTCGCATTGTGACCGACGACGCCTAAAATTTGGGGATCATCCGCAAAGGCCGTAGCAATTTGGGTCGCAATAGTGGCGTCGTTGCTGTCATCGGCGATCGCGACCTGAAGTAGTTTTCCGCCGATGCCATCTTGGGCGTTTTTTTCGTCCTGAGCCTGAGCAACGCCGCGCAAAATCTCTTGGGCTACGTTTGGGTTTGTGCTGATGGGAACGCTTACGGCAAGGGTGATGCTGGCGTCTGGATTGCCCTCAGCGCGGGCCATTGCACGGGCATTATTTTTGTAAATGAGGATTTCGGGATCGTTTTTTTCAACCCCGCGAGCGGCATCAAAAGCCATTTCGGCCTGGGCAAAATCCTTCCGGGCCATGGCTTCGGTTCCTGCTTTTCGATCGGCACGGGCGGGGGATTGGGATTGGCTTGAGATAAGCAAACGATCGCCTTTACTGATGCGGTTTTTGATACTTAAGAAGCCAAAAAATTGGGTATAAATCACACCGCCAATCACACCGACGCCCAACAGCTTTAGTACGAGGATCCAGGATGATTTTTGAGACGGTGGAGGAGTCGGTTTGGGCGTGGCGGTTGTCATGCGGATCACCAAGTTAAGGCCGGAAGTCGTAAAGCATATCCAGTTCAGTATGCGGCTATTGAACGGGAGAAATGGCTCATATTCTGGCTTACAGGTCTGTCACGATCGCCCGATGATTTGGACTATTTCTGAACCTCAGTGTAGTCTAAGGTATGCTCTCCGTATTTTCCGCAGAGCGTTTGCGAGTGATGACATGCCTACTCTGAGTGCTCTATGACTGAACCCATCACTGCTGCATCTCCTCAGAAATGTGCCGAATGTGAACACTTTGTCGTCGGAGAACCTCAGCATCGCCGACTCAGAGAAATATGTCCCTTGTGTGGGACGCCATTATTGATTCACGATCGCTATACTATTGCGCGGAAATTAAGTGGTAATCACAGTACGAATGCAGACGTTTTTGTCGTATTTGATAGTCAAGAAACTCATGTCCAGAAGATCTTAAAAGTCTTGACGAATCAAGAACCGCATGTGCTGAAAATGTTTAAGATTGAACAGACTATTTTGATCGAACTAGACCATCCGGGGATTCCGAAGGGCCGGGATTCCTTTGAAGTTTCAGCGCCTGATCAAGAATTTATTCCCTGCGTTGTGATGGAAAAAATCCAGGGTGAAACATTGCAAGATTATATTAACCACAATGGATCGATTGATGAAGCACTTGCGATCGATTGGATGAACCAATTAGTCAAAATTTTAGGCTATGTGCATAGTCAAAATCTCTTTCACCGCGATATCAAGCCCACAAATGTCATGCGTCGGGATGATGGCACGCTAGCTTTGATTGATTTTGGGACATCGCGCCACATTAGTCAGACCATTGTGAACGGCGGAAAAAATACGGTGGTCTATTCTCACGACTATACGGCACCCGAACAGATCGCGGGGAAAGCTGAAATTCGATCGGATTTTTATGCGTTGGGCCGCACATTTTTGTATCTCTTGATCGGTGAAATTCCTCGCGAGTGGAAAACTTTTTCATCTAAAACTATAGTATCAAATCTTTTTTTAAAGCTTCTGAAAGACCTGAGTGAAGATGAAGCTAAAAACCGACCCAAAGATGCACAAACCATTCTGAGAAGGCTCCGCAATATTACGAATGAACCCCGAAATCGGCGACTCAGAACGCTGGGCTGGACCTTTCTAGGGGGTATGGTTTGCGGCTCAATTATTATGACGCCGTTGTTAAGAAAAGTGGATTGGGAGAAAGTTTCTCAGGATTTGTTTCCGGCTCCGGTGTGTGACAATGTGATGAACGATCATATTAGCTGTGGTGAGGAGATGTTGATCACCTCAATGAAAGAAGGACGTAGTGTTCCGGATAAGAAAGAAGAGGGGATTCGGTTGGTGCGAGAGGGGAAATATTCAGATGCTAGAGCGTCATTTAAAGAAGCTTTTGCGCAAGAACGGGATCCTGAGACGCTAATTTATCTAAATAATGCCAAAATTAATGCCGATGCCACCTTGAGAAAAGATAAAGTGACGATCGCAGCGGTTGTTCCGATCGGAAGACCCGAAGCTAAGAGCAGAGCCATGGCGATTTTGCGAGGGATTTCTCAAGCTCAAGACGATGCGGTGAATAAACTCAAACGTGGCATAGAAGTCGTGATTGTGGATGATTACAACCGCTCCGATCGTTCAGCAGCAGTTGCTAGAGCGTTCACCAAGCGTCGCGGTATTTTGGGAGGAGTAGGTCATTCAAGTAGTGATGCCTTGATTTCAGCGCTGCCGATTTATAGAGCCGAGAAAATGGTGTTTGTGGCCCCGGCAAGCACTTCAGAAGAGTTTAGCGGCGCAGCATTAGAAGAAAATCATGTGTTCTTTCGGAGTTTGGCGAGTAACCGGATTAATGCGATGTACATCAATCAGATACTTGTGACCACGCTGAAACAAAAGAAAGTGGCGATTTATTACAACCCCACGAGTCCCTACAGCCGATCGCTTGCCTCTTCCTTTCGAGAAATTTCCGAATCGTCTAAAATCAAAATTATTGACGATCCAGATGGGAAGTTTCTGATTTCAAACGGGACGTTTAATGCAAAAGAGGCGCTGGAGTATGCCCGCGCTCAAGGCGTCACGGCCCATCTTCTCATTCCAGATGCAGGGACGTCTGAAAATGGAGTGAAAAATGCGTTGAAATTTGTGCAAGAGAATCGGGGTGAAGATTGGATCATTACTGGAGACAGTTTGGCAGGAATGCCCGAATATTTGTCTAATGAGAACGGTCCTTTTGCGAGCAAGATGATTTTTTCCGCCGCATGGGATGTGAGCGACGATCGAAATTCCCCACTCGTCAAGTTTTGGCAAGACGGTTTGATGAACCAAGACAGTTCCGTAGACTGGCGAACCTTAACAAGCTACAACGCCACCTGGATTTTAGCGACAGCACTGAATGATTCTGCCATTCGGAGTCGTGTGCGTCTTCAAGAAAAGCTGTCCGACCCGGCGTTTAAAGCAAATCCTTTAGGCGTTGAATTACGATTTCGAGAACGCAGCGGCGAAATTGCCAACCCCAACATTACCTTAACGACCATTGCAAAATGCGGCGATCGTTACACCACGGTCAACTTCCGCAAACCCATCTGTCCCAACCCCAACCCAACCCCTAATACGCCATAATGAGTGCATAATTCTCAATTCATAATTCTCAATTCATAATTCTCATGTATCAGCTTGGACTGCGCGGCAGATTGTTTTTATCTCATATTGTCGTGATGATCGTGGGCATCACGACACTCTTGGCGGTGGGAAAATTCTACTCCCCGCGTCTGTTTATTGAGCATCTACAGACTTTGGAGTATCGAGGCGAGGTGCTATTTGCCGTGAGGCGATCGCTCGTCAGTGGCTTCGAGTCGGCTTGGAATCGGGGCGCTTTTTGGTCCATGCTGTTTGGCGGTGGGGCGGCGGTGGGATTGAGTTATCTGGTGTCGAAGCGGATTATGCAGCCGTTGCTTCAAATGCAGCGAATCACGACCAAGTTTGCGGCGGGGGAACTGACGGCTCGAATGCCGGAAAGCGAAATCCCTGAACTCGACAGGTTTTCTCAAAGTTTCAATCGGATGGCGATCGCGCTCGAAGGCGTTGAGCAACGTCGCCGGGATCTCGTCGGTGACTTGACCCATGAATTGCGGACTCCGCTCACCATAGTCGAAGGGTATCTTGAAGGTCTTACCGATGGAACCATTGAGGCGACGCCGGAAATTTACCACCGTCTCAGCCGCGAAACAGGACGACTCAAACGCCTCGTCAATGATCTTCAAGAATTGTCCAAAGCCGAAGCTGGATATTTGCCGATTAATGCCAGAAAGTTTGATATCCGATCGCTGCTTTCTCAATTAGTCCTTCGATTTGGCGATCAGCTCATCGATAGCGAAGTCCGGCTCAAACTAGAGGCATCTTTTGACCTTCCTCGCGCAAATGCCGATCCTGAACGCATCGAACAAATCCTCGTCAATCTCATCGGAAACGCCCTCCGTCACACCGAAATAGGAGTTGTCGAAATTCAAGCTTGCCAACAAAAAGGGATGATTTTAATTTCAGTGGTCGATACCGGAGTGGGCATTGCACCGGAAGATTTGCCGCATGTTTTCGAGCGGTTTTGGCGATCGGATCGCTCTCGAAATCGTCGATCGGGGGGGACTGGCATCGGGTTAGCCATTTCTAAGAAACTTGTCGAGCTGCAAAATGGTACGATTTCGGTCGAAAGCGAAGTCGGTAAAGGGAGTACATTTAGCTTCACGGTGCCGATCGCACAGAAAACGATTATTCCTAACAAAGAATCTTTAGATTAAGAGTGTATTCAGACATGTCCAAACCTGCTAAATTTAAAAAAAAGAATTTTTCTAGTTTTAGTGCGATCGAAGCCTTTAAGTATTTAAAAATCAAGAATTTGCAGTCTTGGCAGATTGAAAGTACACCCTGGAAACCCAGTGATTTCTTCCGAGAGCGGCTGAAAAAATTAGAAGATCTATTTGATTTACAAAGCTATGAGGAATCGAAAAAGCTACTAATAGATGCGATTTGTGAAGAAGCACTTTCGGACTGTATCCACCTCCGAATCTGGAAAGGTGCGCAGCTTTCTGATGACGAGACCACCGGATATGTAGACTATCTCATTGCCGAACGCCAACGCTACTTAGAAAAGCCCTTTCTGTGTATTGTAGAAGCGAAAAAAGACGATTTTGAACAGGGATTGGCGCAGTGCCTAGTCGAAATGAAAGCCTGTCAATTCAACAATGATCAAGTGAATCGATCGATCGATATTTTAGGTATCGTGACCAATGGTGAAGGCTGGCGGTTTTACCAGTTGAAATTGGACGGAAGCGTTCTAGAAAGTGCGCTATATTCAACGGGAAATATGGCGGATTTACTGGGGCGATTACATACTTTATTCTTAGAGTGCGATCGATCGGTGGTGAGGTTTCTCTAGCGTTTTCAAATACAATCACTAACCTAGGTTTAAATTATGGCATACAGTGACTTTACAACGATCGCAAAGGTTAAAGCTCTAGGACTAGAAGTCGTGGAAGTGAAGTTTCTACCCAAAATTACACCGATCGAACCAAGTGCGTATCTTCAGGAAGCTCTGCGGTTGGGATTGCCTGTAATCCTGGCAAGAGGATCAGAAAAAGCGCGATCGGAACTGTTGATTGCACCCATTTTATTAGAGGTGAGTCGCCATTTGAGTCATAAAGTCAGCTTGTTTTCTGGGGAAGACTTTACGGTGGATGCGTCTCGTGGTCTCAACGGCAGTTGTGATTTTTTGATTAGTCGATCGCCGCAACAATTGGAAATCGAAGACCCCGTTATCGTGATTGTTGAAGCAAAAAAAGTAGACCTGAACAGTGGACTCGGGCAATGTCTGGCCGAGATGTTTGCGGCTCAGATATTCAATCAATCTGAAGAAGCGATCGTCTATGGCTGTGTGACAACAGGGACCGGATGGAAATTCTTGAAGTTGCAGGGAGGCGTTGCAAGTATTGATGTGACGGAGTATTCGATTCCCCCGGTGAATCAGGTTTTGGGGATTTTGGTATGGATGGTTCAGCAGTTTGAGTCATGAGGCTTCTAAGTTCGATTCTAGGACGAGCGATCAGAGACACCGATCGCGCTTACAATAGCTAGAGACAATCGTTAGATAACAGTTTTAAAGCCCGATCGATCGTTATGGAAACATTGAATAGAACTAGTTTTGATGTCGTTATTATTGGCGCAGGACCCGCAGGTGGACAGTGTGCAAGGCAACTTTCAAAAGCCGGAATTAGTACGCTGCTCATCGAGCGCTACAAAGATTTTAGTGTCAATAGTTTTTCGAGTGCTGGAACGCCGAATGAAACGCTAGAAAAATATAATTTACCTGTGTCTATTGTGGGTAGTTTCTGGACTCAGCTCAAAATTATTACGTCAAATCAATCGGGAGTTTGGACCTCCGAAACGGTACAAGGAAGCGTCCTAGATTTTGAAAAACTACGATCGTTTCTTGCGACCGAAGCCCAAAATTCCGGCGCTCAACTCTGGAAAAGCTGTCTGTATGTGTCACACAAAACTTTGAACGGCGAAACTATCGTGAATTTGCGCCGCGATCGCACAGATATTCAAGTCACGGCAAAGGTGTTAGTGGATGCGACAGGACCCAATCGATCGGTGATCTACGACAGGCCCCAGGATCAGCCAGAGTTGATTACGGGAACAGGGGTAGAGTTTCTTATTGAAGTTGATGATAAAACCTACAAAACTCATGTTAATGCGCTCACCTTTTTTCTGGGCTATAAATGGATGCCAAAGGGATACTCTTGGATTTTTCCGATGGGTCAGAATCGGCTAAAAGTGGGTGCAGGCATCGTTAATTTGGACCATAAATCGGTTAAGGAAATGCAGCCCCTAAAGCACTATATCCAACTGGTTATTGATGATTATATCAAACCTAAAAACTATCAAGTTCTAGAACGCCATGGTGGAACAGTGCGATATAGCCTAGGACTCAAGGATACCTACGCAAAAGGGAATGTAATTGCGATCGGAGATACCGTTTCTACGATTAACTTCCTAGGGGGCGAAGGGATTCGTCATGCCATGCAAAGTGCCGATATCAGTGTGACTTATATTCAAAATTATTTGAGGGGTCAAAAACTGAACTTTGCAGGCTACCAAACCGAAATGCATCGAGTTTTCCTTCGAGATTGGACGATTTCTGAACGGCTCGGTCTGAAGAAGTATTTGGCAGATTCAGATAAGCTCGTAGACAAAGTAGTGAACTATCTGAAACCCTTGAAGCTTGAAGATGTGGTCGATATTTTGTTCTATTACAAATTTGAAAAAGCCTCAAAGGGATTAGGAGCCTATCTGTGGCGTAAAATAATGAAAGGACTTGGGACCATTGCGCGCATTTTTAGAGGGGCATCATGAGTAGTACTTCAGTTGGAATCGGAATCGTAGGGACGGGGTACGCGGCCAAGGTTCGCGCAGAAGTCGTCAATGCAGAACCCCGCGCTACACTCATAGGTGTCGCAGGCCACACGCCCGAAACTGTCGCTGCTTTTGCCCAAACCCATCGCACCCAAGCCTTTCCTAATTGGCAAGCCTTGGTTCATTCTAATGATGTCAATGTCGTCATTATTTCTAATCTCAACTCTGAACATCCTGCGATCGCCCGTGCGGCCTTGTTTGCGAAAAAACATGTGGTCGTTGAGTATCCATTGGCGATCGAAGTCTCTGAAGCGGAATCGTTAATGGCCCTCGCCAAAAACCAAAACTGCCTCCTTCACGTTGAACACATTGAGCTAATGGGCGGCGTTCATCAGTCGTTGATTGCAAATTTACCGAAAGTTGGGACGCCTTTCTATGCGCGTTACGCAACTATTGTTCCCCAACGTCCTGCGCCCAAAAAATGGACGTTTAATCATGAACAGTTTGGGTTTCCATTGATGGGAGCACTGTCCCGACTCCATCGATTTACGCATATTTTCGGTGAAGTCAAGTCCGTGAGTTGCCGCGTGAATTATCAACAGTCCGATGACCCTGCCTATTACAGCACCTGCCAATGTTCAGGGCAGTTCCTGTTTAAAAATGGGTTGCTGTTGGATATTGTCTATGGAAAAGGCGAAGCGTTGTGGCAACCCGAACGCAAACTGGAAGTCCATGGCGATCGAGGCGCACTCATCTTCGAGGGCGATCGGGGATCACACATCACTCCAAACGGGCCGATCGAACTAGATGTTCCCGGTAGACGAGGATTATTTTCAAGAGATACGACAGCCGTACTGGATCATCTTCTAGAACAGAAACCCCTGTATGTTACGGCAGCCGAGAGTTTATATACCTTGAAAGTTGCTGAAGCCGCACGAAGAAGTGCAGAAATTGGGCAATCGATCGAGTTGTAAGTTGAGAATCGTAACCCATGCCCACCAAGCCCTTCGACCAGTTCAACAAACGCCTTTTCCAAGAACTTCTCTCCCCCTTCGGACAAGTTATCCCGAATCTCGCCGTTCTAGGATCTGAACGCACGATCGACATTTTCTTCGCACCCCATCCCGGCGCAATTCCCAACGAAGCCGAACTGGGAACCCTCGCCAAAATGGTCACAAACCCCGCACTCCTTGAACCCTACCGCAGCGCTCTCACAGACCGAGACCTCGAAACCTGCACCATCAAACTCTTCACCCTTACCGCTGAACTTCCCCAAGACTATCCTCAAATTCCCATTGAAACCCCACCCCACCTCTGGATTCTCGCCGCCGAAGTCTCCGACAGACTTCTCAAGGACTTTAAAGCCGAATTCGACCCAACCCTGGGAGAAGGATTTTACCGATGTGGAAAAGGTTGGCGAACCACGATCGTCGCCCTTGACGAACTCCCGAACACCCCCGACACCCTATGGCTCCGACTTATGAGCAAAGGTCGAATTCAAAACGATGCTATCGAAGAACTCATCGTCCTTCGAGACACCGACCCCAAACGCGCCAACGCCTTGAACCTCTTAACGTCTTGGCGTATTAGTATAGAAATAACAGGCCAACTAACCACAGAAGAGGAGCAAACCCTAATGGCACTCTCACAAGCCTACCTAGAATGGGAAAAGCAAACTGTTCGCCGAGGTCTTGAACAAGGTCTTGAACAAGGTCTTGAACAGGAACGACGATCGACCATAGAAAGCGTTATGAAACTGCGGTATGGCGCGATCGATGAAGACCTCCACCCCCTCATTCCTCAATTGATGACGTTATCAAATCCCGATTACATGGCATTGCTATTGCAATCTTCCCGATCGGAACTCATCGCCCATTTCTCTACCTCACATTAGATTCAAAAATGCACTCGTAACCTCCCGCACTGAGCTACAGACTTGTATGTATACAGTAGCCAGCATTGGGGGCTGAGGTGCCTTAAGTTTCTGCTAGTTCCTCTGATTTTTCGTCCAAATTTTCTTTTTCAGCGTGTTCTTCGGGATTAACGCTAACTTCTTCATTTTTCCACCCTGGAACGTGCCATTGATCCAATACGTCTTTAATCAAAATCTCATGCAGCCAGACCTGCCCAACCACCGTCAAGGGCAAGGCTAAGAGCAATCCTAAAAAGCCGAAAAATGTTGCAAAAAACACCTGTGACATCAATGTCACCGCAGGCATCAATGAGACCTGTTGGGCCATCACATAGGGCGTTAGTACATTAGTCTCCAACTGCTGAACAAAAAAGTACAACACAACTACCGCAACCGATTTCCACGGCGCATCCAACAGCGCGATCGTCATGGGTGGCACTACACTCAACGCCGGACCAATATTTGGGATAAACGTGAGCAACCCCGCCAAAATCCCATTGGCCAGCGGTAGCTTAACCCCCAACACCCACAGCCCAATTCCACTAAACCCGCCAATCACCAGCATATTAAATACAATCCCAACCAACCAACCCCGTAACGAATCCCCGCATCGATCGAGAATCGTAACAATCCGATGACGGTAAAATGACGGAAACAACCGCACAAACGATTTTCGATACTGTTCCGGCTGCACCAAAAACATAATCGATAAAATAATGACCAACAGCAGATTCAGAACTCCACCCAGCGTCCCTGAAGCCAACGCCACCGATCCGCCCAGCAGTTGATTCAGCAGCGGCTGCAACTGCTTCACGACTGCATCTGGCTCCGGAATCG
Organism: Synechococcales cyanobacterium; assembly: GCA_043764895.1. GTDB lineage: Bacteria > Cyanobacteriota > Cyanobacteriia > Leptolyngbyales > Leptolyngbyaceae > JAAFJU01. The sequence goes on from JAYUJY010000170.1 coordinate 10,403, forward strand.
ACTGCGCAATCACCGCAGGCAATGACGCCTTAAAGGTGTCGAAACTATTACTAAAGCGATCGAATCCTTGGGGAAGTAGCGTCATTAACTGCTGAAACTGATCGGCAAAGGCAGGCACAATTAACCCGAGTAAAATCGCGAGTAGCCCTACCACAATGGCGATCGAACTCAAGAGCGATCCACCCCGTTTAAACCCAACTTTTTGAAGCTGCTGGGCGATCGTATTAAAGGCAGACGCCAACACAATGGCCGCAAAAATAAGCATCAACACACTGCGGATTTGCCACAAGATGACCAGTGCGATCAGTAATGCAATTAACCCAACCCATTGACCAATATTCATAGCGTTCAATAATAATTTAACGAACTGATTAGTAGGGCAATCGACCCGATCGCTCTGTTAGCCATCGGAAGCGATCGCGAATCCAATCTGTACCAATCGTCTCATAACGATAGCGCCAATCCCAGTTGCCTTCTGCAATTCCAGGGAAGTTCATCCTGGCATCGGAACCGAGTCCAAATAAGTCTTGAAACGGCACAATCGATAAATTTGCAACCGAGTTCAGCGCCGTGCGAATAATGTCCCAATGAATGCCGTCAGGACTGACACACCCAATGTGAGCAATCACACTATCGCGTTCCCAATCCTCTAATTTTTCAAACCAGCCGACGGTCGTATCGTTGTCGTGGGTTCCGGTGTAAACCAAGCAGTTGCGGGGATAGTTGAATGGTAAAAATACATTGCCAGAGTCCGAACCAAAGGCGAAATGCAGCACCTTCATTCCAGGAAAATCGTACCGATCGCGCAATGCCTCAACTTCAGGCGTAATCACACCTAGATCTTCCGCCAAAATCGGGAGAGAACCCAGCGACGATCGCAACACTTCAAAGAACGCTTCTCCTGGCGCTTTGACCCAAGTTCCATTGATGGCATTTTCTTCACCATAGGGTACTGACCAATACGCCTCAAAGCCTCGGAAATGGTCAATCCGAATCCAATCCACAAGGTCCAGCATGGCTTCAAAACGCTGAATCCACCAGAAAAATTTAGTGCCCTGAAGATACTCCCAGTTGTAGACTGGATTGCCCCATAGTTGCCCGGTTTCACTAAAGTAATCCGGTGGAACTCCGGCCATTTGGGTCACGAGTCCGGTCGCTTTATCGAGTTGAAAATTATTAGGATTGGCCCACACATCAGCACTGTCGTGAGCGACATAAATTGGGATGTCACCGATAATTTGCACCTGTCTAGTGTTTGCGTAAGTTTTCAGATCAGACCACTGCTGAAAAAATACAAACTGTAGATATTTTTGAAATAGGATTTCAGGCTGAAGCTTGGCGGTCCAAGTCGCGATCGCAGTTCCTTTGCGCCATGCAATATCGGCATCCCAGTCATACCAGGACTGGTCTAAGTTCGCCCCTTTCAAGGCCATGAATAACGCATAGTCATCCAGCCAACTTTTCTTCGCGTCGCAAAAGGTTTCAAAGGCGATCCATGAATGAACGATCGGCCTTTGGGGTTCAAGTTCTACCGGGCGATCATTCGCTGTTCCATTCGCATTTTTAGATGATGTTTTGAACACCATAAGTCGTTCTTGATACTGCTGTTCAATGCGATCGATGTCCGAGGCATGGCGCAATGCAACTTTTTGAAACTGTTCCCAAGCGTTGCGATAAATCGGATATTTTGTTGCAATCACGCGATCAAATTCGACATGATCAGCATTGAAATCTGGGTAGTGCTGCAATACATCGCCATGCAATAAATCTTGCTGATGTAACACTTCCAAACTAATCATTAACGGATTGCCTGCAAGCGCTGAATAGCACATGTAGGGCGAGTTTCCGTAGCCTGTCGGACCCATAGGCAACACTTGCCAAAACTGCTGTCCTGCGGCCTGAAGAAAGTCAATGAATTGTCGTGCCGAGCTACCGAGTTCTCCCACTCCAAAGCGACTTGGAAAGGATGTGGGATGGAGTAAGACACCACTCGCACGAAAAGGCAACATAGAAATTCCACACAAATATTACGCATTACTATAACACGGTCGCACTTGTCGTTTTTGAAGGCATTTAGGCAATTCGTCTACTGTTCTGCAATCCGCCGAAAGGTCAAACTAATCCGTCCGTCCAACACGGTCGATCGCTTAATGGCATGACTCCAAAATTCTTGCGTCTGCTGGCTCATGACGAGCAATGAGCCCTGGGGCAATAAATACGTCATCCGGTGTTCATAATCCGCCTTCGATCGAAACGAGAGTTTCCGCTCCACGCCCAATGAAATAATAATAATCTTCGTTCCAACCTCAAGATTATCGATTTCGTCTGAGTGAAATCCCATCTTGTCACGGCCATCTAGGTAGAAATTAATCAAACAACTATTAGGTCTAAATCCTAAGGTCTCCTGCAACCGATCGCACAGCGGTACAAGCAACTCATGCATGGGCTTATTTTCATAGCTCACCCCCGAATAATCATAAGACAACCCAAAGCAAGCGGTTTTCCGCGCCCGCATCCGCAAATCCCAGTCCAACCGATCGCGCAGTTGGCAATAGAGCTTCGTGGCTGCAATGGGCGTTAAAAAACCTCGTTGAATCGTAACGTCTGGCTCATTCATCGATCGATCGTGCATGAAATTTTGATACGGTTAGTGTTCTCCAAACATTTAAAAAGAGCGATCGCCTAAGTCGGCCGATCGCTCTTTTTTGATTTAATCTAGACCTAAACTTAAATCCTAGGGTGCTAGTGCATTCCCACGGATCAGGCTCCCTAAAGTCTTCGCGGTGATTTTCAACTGCGTGAATGGATTAGCTGGAACCACGCGTTTGTAGAGATAGCTATCAAACGTGAGCTTCTGAACATCAATGTCTGAGCACATTTCCACAAATGCCTCACGGGTCGCATCAGTCCGGTAAAACACCCGTTGCAGAATATCCAAGACCAGATACGTAATCCCATATTCTTTATCCCAACGTTTCAGATAAACCTTGAGATCCGCTTCTGTAGGAATCCGAGCACCGTTCTCAGAGAACTCAACGATCGCTTCTGCGCACATTCGAGCCGACTTTGCCGCGAAGTAAATACCTTCACCAGATGATTTTGTTACCGTTCCAGCCGCATCGCCCACAAGAGCAACCCGACCCACAACCCGGCGAGGTCTCGGATGTTCTGGGATGGGATGAGCTTCAACGCGAATAATTTTTCCGCCCCGTAGTTTTTCAGCCGCCCGCGCCCGGATCCCAGCTTGGAGCTGTTTGATTTTGGATTGGTTGGGCTTCATGGTTCCGGTTCCGACGGCTACGTGATCGTATTTCGGGAAGACCCATGCGTAGAAATCCGGAGACACGTCATCGCCGACGTACATCTCAGCGAGATCATCATAGTAAGCCAATTTATCAGGGGGCAGCATGATCCGTTCTTGGAACGCGATCGCATAGTTGTAATCCCCAGCATCAATCGCTTTCGCAACGCGGGAGTTAGCCCCGTCCGCCCCAATAACGAGATCGACTTCCAGCATCTTATCTTCGCCTTCGATTCCCGTGGAACGATCGGCGTAGTGAAGCTTATAGGATCCCTTATCCGTCGTGGGGATTTCCAGGTTGTACATCGTGCCATTAATCATATGCACGCCGAGAGATTCAGCCCGATCGCGCAAAAACTTATCAAAAACTTCTCGGCGAACCATGCCAATGTATTCGTCTTTGTCGAGTGTATGACCAATGTTCACCTCTACATTCGAGGGCGAAATCATCTTCATCCGACGAACCTTGCGATCGATAATGCTATCGGGCAAATCGAACTCCTTCACCATGCACAACGGAATTGCACCACCGCAGGGCTTCACGTTATCCATCTTGCGTTCGATCAAATAGGTTTCGATCCCCGCCTTCACCAAGACCTCTGCCGCACAAGCTCCGGCAGGACCACCGCCAACAATCGCTACCCTAAGTGCCAAAGCCCTATCTCCAAACGTTTGAACAGTTATGAGCCGTATCCTAACGGACTTTCTAGGCCCAAACTTCCAAACTCCCGAAACTTGCAACAGAGCTTAACATCACTCCTTTTTATCTTTTCATAAGCATTTTTCATGCTTTTACACAGGGTACGGAGTAGAACGATCGCAATTGTACGGTTGCTGCACGATATGAAAATATGGTTTTCTGCATGTTCTTCCGGATTTTATGAAGAAAACATGAAGATTAAATTAAGAGATGAGTTTAATTTTTCACATTTTCTTTATAGGTTGTCTTCAGCTCATCAAGAATACCGATCGAAGCCATGGCTTCTCGGTAACAGCTCTATACCCATTTGTTTATCCCCCCGAAATCATGCTCTATACTGCAAATACTCGAATTTTTTGGCCAATTAAGAACCTTTATAAAGACTTTTACAAGGTGGATCGGATCCCCATCCAGAGCGGCTTGACGAGACATTTTGTGGTTTGGACTGCGATTGTGATCTCGGTGTGCCTTGCGGGGGGCAGTCAGTTGTTGAAGCTGGGTGAAAGCAATAGACCAGCCGTAAGCGCTCCTGTCGATCGGCCTAGATTCCACAAGACCTTCGTCCCCAACCCTAACCAGCCTCCCGTTTTTACCCGAGGCTTTGGAACGCGCTAACAATGCCGTGCTAACAATGCCGTGCTAACCAGGATCGCAGTCTATTCCGCACCAATACAGTAGTATGGGGGAAAGCATCATGGATAGCAGGTATTTGTAATGGCGGTTGATTACGCTGAGATTGAACTTGCGCCCCTTATTGATCACGCGCTTCTTAGCCCCACCGCCATTGAGCCTCAGGTCGAGCAGTATTGTGATGAAGCCGATCGCTATGGGTTTGCTTCTGTTTGCATCGCGCCCTGTCACGTCCGCAAAGCCGTTGAGTTGCTCCATGGTAAACGTCCTAAAGTTTGCACGGTGATTGGGTTTCCGACGGGAGCCACCACGAGTTCTGCAAAGTTTTATGAGGCGCAAGAAGCGGCTGAATCGGGCGCGCAAGAACTGGACATCGTGGTTAACGTTGGATGGCTCAAAGAAGGCCGTCACGAAGCATTTCACAAGGAATTGGCGCAAATCTGCGAATCCACTGGGCTAACGGTCAAGGCGATTCTTGAAATGGCGCTTCTGACTGAGGCTGAAAAGCGCTTAGCCGCTGAAATTGCCATGGATGCCGGGGTTGCTTTTCTGAAAACCAGTACGGGCTGGGTCGGTGGGGCCACGGTAGAAGATGTCCGAATCCTGAAGGAAGTTTCGCGCGGTCGAGTCGGCATCAAAGCATCTGGGGGCATTCGGACGATGGAAAAAGCAATCGAACTGGTGCTGGCCGGAGCGACTCGGTTGGGAACCTCTCGCGGCGTCGAACTCGTTAAGGCTCAAAAACAGTAGGCGTACACTTTTAGGCATTCATCACTTATGTCCTCTTCCACTCGCGATCGCACCACTCGGACCTACCGCGCTACGGGAATTAATCTTCGCAGCAAGCCGTCTGGGGAAGCCGATCGGCTCATGACCATCTTGACAAAAGAGTATGGGCTGATTCGGGTGATTGCGCCGAGTGCCCGGAAACAGAAATCGAGCCTTTCGGGTCGCAGTGGAATTTTTGTCGTGAATGACCTGCTGATCGCCCAAGGCAAGTCCATGGATAAGATCACGCAAGCTGAGTCGCTACAATCGTTTCCGAAGCTAAGCTTAGATATTCGCAAGCTGACCGCTGGGCAATATCTCGTGGAACTGGCGTTGCAACAGGCGCTGAGTGAACAATCTCAAGAGAGTCTCTACTATCTGCTCCTCGAACATCTCGATCGACTAGAAGCGTCACCGATCGATCGGATTTTGCCGCATTTGACCCACGCCATTTTTCAGCTCCTTGCTCTTGCAGGCGTTGCTCCTCAGCTATACCGATGTTGTTTGAGTGGCTGTGCGCTGGATCCTGAAGTCGGGAATCCTCTGTGGCGCGCTATGTTTAGCGTTGAAGCCGGAGGACTAGTTAGTGTAGAAGCTCTGCGAGAGTCCAACACCCGCCACGATCGTGCGGACCAAAGTCCTGAATTGCTTGAAGAAACCAACGGGGATGGCGTGATTCGGGTGATGGAACGTCCGATGCGAATTTATAATACGCGCTACATTCCGCGCCCCGTGCAGCTCGGAGCCATTCAGGTGTCAATGATGCAGCAGTTGGCGTCGTCAGAGTTGCCGATTCTAGATTTGGATGCGTTGCCTGTGGGAATGACCAGCGATCGCGCTTGGCTGTCCATTGAACGGCTGTTGCGGCAATGCGCGCAGTACCACTTCGATCGGCCCATTCGATCGGCCCGTTTAATTGATCAGGTTTTCTAGTGAGGCTCGGTGGTCTTCGGTCGCAGATGCTAGAATTGATTAAGCGTTTGTAATCAAACCGTTGCAATTAAGCAGTTGTAATCAAGCGCTTGTGATTAAGCAAGTGTGAAAACCGATCGCCTTAGCCCAGCGGCGGATAGAAATAGGCAATATGAATCAACCTGTGTCGTCAAAACCCTCGTCTCGAAAACCCAACGCTCCGACCACCGGACCTGCGATCGTTGGACCCAATCCTGGACCAGGTTCAAGGAATGGACCTTTGGGTTCTGTGGGTTCCTCGCCTGATTCCAACGTTGTTCTGTTTGAAAAGGTGAAGGCTGTGCTTCAAGACCCGATCAATGTGACTGCTCCGTTAGATGCTGACGGTTTAACTCAAGGTTCAACGCAAGATTTGACTCAGGATTTAACACAAGAAATGCCGACAGAGACGTCTTCTCAAGGGTTTTTGCCAGTCCTCAAAAACCGCGCTTTTCTGACGCTGTGGTCAGGGCAGGTTTTTTCACAACTTGCCGATAAGGTCTATTTAGTCCTGATGATTGCGCTGATTGCCAGTCGGTTCCAGACGGATGATCAACCTATCAGTGGTTGGGTGTCTTCGACGATGATTGCCTCGACGATTCCGGCGATTTTGTTTGGGTCGATTGCTGGAGTGTATGTCGATCGCTGGTCAAAGAAGACCGTGCTGGTGTTGACGAATATTTTGCGAGGGGTGTTGGTGTTTGCGCTGCCCGTGATTCTGTGGGCGGTGCGGGATTGGTCGCCTTGGGGAACGACGCCCGTGGGGTTTGCGCTGATGCTGGTGGTGACGTTCTTGGTTTCGACCCTGACGCAGTTTTTTGCTCCGGCAGAGCAGTCGGTGATGCCGCTTCTAGTGGAGAAAAAGAATTTGCTCTCGGCGAATTCCCTCTATACGACAACCATGATGGCGTCGGTGATTGTGGGTTTTGCAGTGGGAGAACCATTGCTCGCAGCAGCAGATCATCTGTTTGCGAGTTTTGGGATTATGGACTTGGGGAAAGAGCTAGTCGTGGGCGGAGGATATACGCTGGCGGGGGTGATTTTGCTGCTGCTTAAGACGGGGGAACAACCTGCGGACAAGACGATCGATCGGCCTCATGTATTTGCGGATATCAAGGAGGGTTTGGACTTTTTGGGTAAGCAGGCCCATGTGCGAGCGGCGCTAATTCAGTTGGTCATTTTGTTTTCGGTGTTTGCGGCGCTGTCGGTGCTGGCGGTGCGCTTGGCGGAGGTGATGCCTGAGATTAAGTCGTCGCAGTTTGGCTTTTTGTTGGCGGCGGGCGGGCTGGGTATGGCGATCGGTGCGACGCTGCTAGGGAATTACGGTCAGAAGATTGCCCATAGTCGGTTGGGCTTTTATGGGTCGGTGGGGATGGCGACGGCGCTGGTGGGTTTGGCGTTTGTGCATACGCATTTTTGGTGGTCGTTTGGGTGTTTGGCTTTGGTCGGGTTGTTTGCGGCGGCGATCGGCATTCCGATGCAGACGACGATTCAGCAGGAGACGCCGGAGGAGATGCGGGGGAAAGTGTTTGGGTTGCAAAATAATGCGGTGAATATTGCGTTGAGTTTGCCGTTGGTGTTGGCGGGGGTTGGGGAGTCGGCGTTGGGGCTGAAGACGGTGTTTTTAATTTTGGCGGGGGTGGTTATTGCGGGGACGGTGGTGACTGGGGTGATGACGCGGGATTCGGAATGATCGGGGTTGTTGGGGATTGGGGAGATGGTTCGTTGTTGCGGGGGATTAGGATGATGCGTTGCTTCGCTTAACGCATCCTACGTTGGACATGTTGGATACGTTGGATACGTTGGATATGTTGGATAAGTTGGAGGTTGGGAGGGGGCGTTGGGGTAATTTCGGGGTGGGGCGGCCTTACTCGCTTATAGTGGATTTACTGAGATGGCGATCGGTAATCTCTCAGTGATGCCGATCGGTAACTTTGGGTGATTTAGGACTTTGTGGATGAGGATGTATGCATATCGCTTGGTTGGGGAAAAAATCCCCGTTTTGTGGGAATGTGACCTACGGACGGGAGGTCACCAATTCACTCCTCGATCGCGGTCATCATGTTAGTTTTTTTCATTTTTCCCTCGACCATGATGATCAACCCCCGGAGTTTGCACCCAATTTCCAAGAGGTGACGATTCCGTTTTTGTTTAAGTCGCAAATCTATACGCTGCCAAAACTGCGATCGAGTAAGGTGCTGTACCGCGCCCTTAGACGTCTTAAGCCCGATGTTGTTCATGCGTCGTTGACCCTCTCTCCCCTAGATTTTCGGTTGCCTGAAGTTTGCGAAGAACTCGGCATTCCTCTCGTGGCGACCTTTCATCCGGCCTTTGATAATCAGGTGCGCAATTGGGCGTCAGGTACGCAATATCTGATGTATCAGCTTTATGCCCCGGCATTGGCCAATTACGATCGAGTGATTGTATTTTCCTATTTGCAAAAAGATCTGCTGATCAAACTGGGTGTTCCCGGCGATCGAGTGGCGGTGATTCCCAATGGCGTCGATGTGGACAAATACTCTCCCATTACGGCCCCATCAGAGTTGCGAAAAACCTGGGACGGCGATCGGATTTTTGTGTATCAAGGGCGCATTGCACCAGAAAAAAATGTGGAGTCGTTACTCAAAGCGTGGAAAGCCGCGAACATGGGTAGCCACAGCAAACTCCTGATGGTAGGCAGTGGGCCGTTGCTCGCGTCGCTTCGATCGCAGTATGGCGAGGATATTGGGGTGAAGTGGTTAGGTTTTGTGGCGGAAGAGCAGAAGCGCATTGAGATTTTGCGCAGTGCGGACGTGTATATTTTGCCGTCGCTGGTTGAAGGGTTGTCGCTATCGCTGTTAGAAGCCATGGCTTGCGGGGTGGCCTGCATTGCGACGGATGCGGGAGCCGATGGGGAAGTCCTCGAAAAAGGGGCTGGAATTATTATGCGCACGAGCCAATCGGTGACGACTCAATTACAAACGCTGCTGCCGCTCTTTCGGGACCATGAAGAACTAACGGCGCTGTTGGGTCAGAAAGCGCGCGATCGGGTGTTGGAACGCTACAAGCTCAGCGAAAATATCACAGGCGTCGAAGCACTCTATCAAGATGTCGTCCACGATCGTCCGAAGCCCACGGCAAAAGTCGTCCGTAGCATCTTTTCTAGGTCGTCCTCTCAGAAAACTCTTTAGGGCATCCAAACTTAAATTTACACGTCTAAACTAGAGGACGCTAGGCGTTGCTGAATTAGTGTATGAATCGAAGCGGGACTGGGACATCCCCAAATTTCAAGTAGTGAAGTAGCAATCTAACTGAGTGTGCCAGCATTTTTACGGATTTAGAATAGCAAAGTGTTTTCCGATGAAGACGAGCCAGGTAGTGCCGGAGTCGATTATTTTCACCTTCGACTCGGGTCATATAGGTCTTGCTGATAATCTGATCGCCAGCAGGAATAAATCCTGGATAGACGGACCA